>JBAUVZ010000401.1:0-3497 GCA_049583505.1 Candidatus Sulfotelmatobacter sp. | reverse complement strand
GCCATACCCCATGCGTATCCACCCCGGATAGGTTAGCGGAAACTAGATGGTCGGCAACACAATCTGCGTTGGACTTACTCGCTCCCGCAGCCAATAAAACCTCGGATGTAAAAGTTCTAAGCTCGGGAGCCTTTACAAGAACATCAGGCATGATCGACCCCATATTCACGTGAGAGAAAGCACTTGTGCGCACTCGAGAACGTCTTTCAATGTCTGCAGATATTGCGCCGCTGCAGCTCCATCGATCGCGCGGTGGTCCACATTGATGGTGGCTTCGAGAAACGGCCGGAACTCTACCTGTTTGCGGTTCTTGATTGCCTTATCCACCGTGCAGCCCAGCGACAGAATGGCCACTTCCGGAGGATTCAAAATTGCCGAAAAACGCTCGACCCCAAACATCCCCAGATTCGTGACAGTAAAAGTGCTGCCGGCCATTTCCTCCGACTTCAGACGATTGCGGCGTGCCCGCATTACAAGATCCTCCAGCTCCTGATGAATCTCTAGGGTTCCTTTTTGGCCGGCATTGCGGATGACAGGCACGACCACACCGTCCTCCACCGCTACCGCAACACCTAGATGAATGCGGCTGTATTGACGGACTTCATCGTCTACCAGGTGAGCGTTAAGGCGCGAATGCTTGGCCAGCGCTACTACCGCGGCCTTCAACAAAATCGACGTAAGATTGGGAGAAACCGCCTCCCCGTCTTTCACCGCAGCTTTTCTATGCCCTCGGAGTTTTTGTACCTCGCTCATGTCGATGGATAGACTAAGAGAAATATGGGGAGCGATCTGATGGCTCTTCTGAGTTCTATCGGCGATGATTTTGCGCTTGCCCTTGAGACGCAACGCGGCATATTCGTTTGATGCGGCTCCGGCTCGTGTGGCCAGTACGTTGGAAATATCATCAGCCCGGACGGCCTTTCCTGAACAGAATTCACCAATGGTGTTTAAATCTAATCCGTGCTCGGATGCCAGCCGGCGTGCTTTGGGAGAAATTAGCTTTCGTCCTGATGCTCGTTCTTGAGAGTTCAGCAAGTTGACCTGGCCCCTTGAATGTTATTCAAATCGGGGGCTGGGCTCTGAATTCTCTCTTCGGGGTCACCTCGAAAAGCTGCGACACGTCTTCCCGGCGCCGGGGAATGTCCTTCAGCATCAAGCAGGACAGCTATAACCTGTCCGACCGGAATTTGATCGCCGGCGTGGGCTGTAACTCGCGACAATATTCCGGAGCCGGTCGATTCAATCTCGACGGTTGCCTTGTCCGTCTCAACCTCCATGAGAACTTCACCCTTGGCAACGTAGTCGCCCTCGTTTTTTGCCCACCTCAATAGCATTGCTGTATCTTGAGCCATCTCCAGCGCGGGCATGACAATCTCAATACTCACGATTCACCTCTTATGCCCCGACCATCTCCTGGGCAAGAACAGTGACTGACTCCACGGTCGGAATCGTCAGATCTTCAAGGCTGGGTGAGAAAGGAATCGGGACATCAAGACCGCCGAGCCGTCTGACGGGCCCATCCAGAGAATAAAAAGCTTGCTCTGCGACCAGCGCAGCGATTTCCGCGGTTACGCCGAAACTTTGGTATCCCTGGTCGATCACCATGCACCGTGAAGTCTTCTTCACCGAATCTATCAGCGTTTGTTTATCCAACGGAACCAGTGTTCTCGGGTCAATGACTTCGGCCTGAATTCCATCGTCGGCCAACTTGGAAGCCGCGGTAAGAGCCATGTGAACCATGCTGGATGTCGCGATGATAGTGAGATCGGAACCTTCCCGTTTCACGTCTGCCCGTCCGAAAGGAATCGTGCAGTCCGGATCCGATTTCGGGACGAGCCCCTTTCTCTGATAACCGATCTTGTCTTCAAAAAAAACCACCGGATTATTATCCCTAATCGCAGTCTTCAAAAGCCCTTTGGCGTCATACGGGCAAGAGGGCAAGACCACCTTGAGTCCAGGAATGTGGGCGACCCACGCATGAAGACTCTGCGAGTGCTGCGCGGCTGTGCGCCGCCCCGCGCCGAGTGTGGTTCGGACCACCATCGGCACGCTAAAGCTCCCACCTGACATGTAATGGATCTTCGCGGCCTGGTTGACCAGTTGGTCCATCGCCAGCGTGAGAAAATCTCCAAACATGACTTCAACGACCGGTCGAAGACCTGTCATCGCGGCTCCGACAGCGAGTCCCACGATCCCGGCTTCGGAAATTGGAGTGTCGAACACGCGCTCCGGACCAAATTCCTTAAGAATGCCTTTGGTGACCTTAAATACTCCCCCAGCAACACCGACGTCTTCTCCCCACAGAACCACATTCTCATCTCGCCCCATTTCTTCGCGGATGGCTTCATTAATCGCTTCTGCCATGGTGAGCTCGCGTCCATTACTTTGCATAGACATGTTTCATCAGCTCCTCCGGGGCGGGTAAGGCAGCTTTCTGCGCTGCTTCGATCGCAATCTCGATCTCGTTGGCTACTTCAGACGAAATGGCGTCCAAGGCACGTTGTTTCAAGTGCCCTTCTTCGATCAACGTCCTCCCGAGTCGATCAATCGGGTCACGCGCTCGTTGCCACTCCTGTTCCTCTTCTCTTGTGCGATAAGCACGATCTACATCGCTCATTCCATGTCCGCCATAACGATAGGTTTCCATCACCAAAAAGCTGGGCCCTCCGTTAGTCTTGGCACGGTCAACGGCCTCTTCTGCCGCCTTGTAAGCTGCGAGAACATCCATGCCATCAACGGTATCTGTTCGGATATCCAAGGCCTTGCCGCGCATCTCTATGTTTCCGGCAGTTACTTTTTTCGTGGGTGTGTATTCGCCATATTGGTTGTTTTCGCATACATAGATCACGGGCAGCGCCCAAATCGAAGCAAAATTCATCGATTCCAGTAGCACTCCCTGATTCACGGCGCCGTCTCCAAAGAAACAAACTGCCACTTGATTAGTCTTTCGGAGCTTGGAGCTGAGGGCGGCGCCAGTAGCGATCGGTATGCTGCCGCCAACAATCGCGTTTGCGCCCAAATTACCTGTGGCGGGGTTAGCGATATGCATCGAACCTCCTTTTCCGCGACAATATCCTGTGACCTTCCCGAACAACTCGGCAAACATTTGGGTAAGATCCGCGCCTTTGGCCAAGCAATGCGCGTGACCTCTATGTGTGCTGGTGATGTAATCGGTGGTCCGCAGGGCGTTACATACACCCACCGGAACAGCTTCTTGGCCGATCGACACGTGTGCAATCCCAGGAATCTGCGCGCGCCGATAAAGTTCCACGACTCGTTCCTCGAATAATCGAATGGTCACCATTTGGCGGAACATGTGAGTGATTTTGTCCAAGTCCGCCTGCCCGACCGACGACTTCCTCCCTTTTGTCTTCATGTGGATATTGCTTTCCTTCTGGGGTCCAACGAATTCCAATGACAAAATATCTGAAATGTAATATTAATAATTAGACAGTGAAAGACAACCTATCATCGCCGTTTTTCTTTGTCAACCGATT
>JBAUVZ010000400.1:0-45417 GCA_049583505.1 Candidatus Sulfotelmatobacter sp. | reverse complement strand
TCATCCCCGACCGCATCGAAGCCGGCACCTTCCTGATCGCTGGAGCCCTGACCGGCGGCGATCTAAACATCTCCGCCTGCGACCCCACTCATCTCGATGCCATTTTGAGCAAACTAAAAGAAGCAGGAGTCAAGACCAAATCCACGAAAGATTCCGTCCGCGTCATGGGAGACAATCCCTTCACCGCCTCCGACCTCAGCACCGCAGAATATCCCGGCTTCCCCACCGACATGCAGGCGCAATTCATGGCCCTCGCTACGCAAGCCGAGGGCACATCCACGATCACCGAAAACATTTTCGAGAACCGCTTCATGCACGCCCAGGAACTGGTCCGCATGGGCGCCAACATAAAAATCGAAGGCCATCGCGCCGTAGTCCGCGGCAAAACCCAGCTAAGCGCCGCCGCCGTCCTGGCCTCCGACCTCCGCGCCAGCGCATCCTTAGTCCTAGCCGCTCTAGTCGCCGACGGCGAAACTATAATCGACCGCGTCTACCACATTGACCGCGGCTACGAAAAAATCGAGGAAAAGCTAAAAGCCGTAGGCGCCCAAATCCGCCGCATCGGCAACATGCTCCCCTAAAGTCTAGATTTATGTGGGGACAGCCGCCCCGGCTGTCCAGCGGTGTGGAGCGGGCGCCCTCGCCCGCTGCCTTTGACTTTGATTTTGCCTTTGACCTGGTGGGCGAACTGGCCTGCAAGGAGCGAAGCGACGAAGCCGGACAGTTCGTGGGCAAGAGGGCGGGGAGCGCCGCAGCCGGGGCAGCGAGAGGAGCGAAGCGACGACCGCAGCCCCGGCGAAGACGCTGCCTCCACCGCCCCAGCACCGTCAGTTTCGACAAAAACAAATCGGGCCGCCCGAAGGCAGCCCGTGTGGTTCTTGGCTGAAGCCCGATGCTCGACAGCCGAATCCCGATCTAGTCCCCAGCCACCGGCTCGGCAACTTCCGGCTTCGCAGGCTGCGCCCCGTTTCCGTTCGCCTTACCCAGCGCACCCAGCGGAATGAATCCATTCTCCGCCACCGCGGGTTTCTCTTTCAACACCACTTCGCGATACAGCGAAGCCATGCGCGCATTGTAAGCCTCATCATTCTTCTGCGGCCCGCGATGCCCAGCAACCGGAGTCTCCGAATGGTCGACAGCCAAAGCCGCCTTCGCATCCCGCGCCCGCTTCTTCTCCTCGCGCGCGTTCTTCGCGATGCCCAGATTGTCCAGATCGTGCTGCAGTTCCGTCGTCACAATATTCTCGCGCAGCAGCAGCGAATGCGTCTCATCCTCCATCTTCACTTTCTTCCCGCCCGCAAAAATCTCGTGCCGCCCGTGCTCTTCATACCACTTGGTCAAAGTGGCCGTCATATGCATCTTCTCGATGATGTTCCGCCACCCCACGCCCGTGTTGTAAGCGCAGAACGAAATCTCCCCTTCCTGCGTAGCGTAAGGAATAATGCACTGTTCCGTCCGCCGGAAGTCATAGTTAAACAGATCCTGGAACCACATCCCCGCAATAAACAGGAAGTTCCACCGATCCTGCCGCCGCTTCATCACATCATCGACAGTCCGGTCCGGACCAACCTTCCCATAATTCTTTCCTGTCGCATTAAAGTTCTTATCAAACTTCCGCAACAGATCCATCATCTTGAAATGCGTAGGCGCCTGAAACGGATCGTAGTTCTTCATCAAACAAAGCGCCATCCCAACCACAGTAAGAAATTTCCCCCGAGCCGCATCATTAACCTTCGCAATATCTTTCGCAAGCTGATCCCCCGCCAAGAAAGCAGTAACCGGAACAGCCTCCTTAGTCTCCTTATCAATCATCACCGCCATCCCCGTCCCACAATTTGGATGGCAACCGCAACTTAGTTGGCCCCAGTCGTTTTTTACGTCGTTGGCGTGCATTAGGTCGGCCCAGTCGCTGAAAGTTCCCATGAAGCTGATGGGGAACCAGTCGCGGCTTGGTTCGCCTAGGCCGGTTTGATTTTTTACGTCGTGGGCCAGGTGAGACAGTGTGTAGCGCTGGGCTTGGCGGCGGTCGTCGGTTACGGCTTCGTCGCGGCCGGTGAAGCTTACGGGTTGGAAGCTCAGGAAGCTGATTGTCTTTGGATTGTCCAGCGCGAACTTGATGATTCTTCCTACCTGTTCGTTGTTGATGCCGTTTACGATCGTCACCACTGGGACGATTTCGACTCCGGCTTTGTGGAGGTTTTCGATTGCCTTCAGCTTAACGTCGAACAGGTTGCCTACCATGCGGTGGGCGTTGGCGGCGTTGCCGATGCCGTCGAATTGGAGATAGGCGTAGCGCATGCCTGCTTCCACTGCCTGCTGCGCGAATTCAAAACTCTTTGCGAATTCGATTCCGTTGGTTGCGGCCTGGACGGAGTTGTATCCGACTTTGCGGGCGTAGCGGACTGCGTCGAGGAAATATGGGCTCAACGTCGGCTCGCCGCCGGAGAACTGGACGCTCATCTGCCGGCGCGGCTTGATGGTGATGGCGTTGTCGAGCATCTGCTTGATTTCTTCCCAGGTGAGTTCGTGGACGAAGCCTACCTGGTTCGCGTCCATGAAGCAGGGATCGCACATCATGTTGCAGCGGTTGGTCAGATCGATGGTCAGTACGGAACCGCGTCCATATTTCACCGTCGACGACCCGTGATGGTGGAGCTTCTCGTCGTTGTGCGCAACGATGTCGCGGCCGGGGAAAACGTCTTCCAGGTGCTTGGAGAAATCGGTGTCGATCGACATCACGTCTTCGAAGTGGCCGTGTTTCGGGCAGTCCTTGACCATCAGAATCTTGCCGTCGCGTTCGACGATGGTGGCTTTGATCTCGCCTACCTTTTCGTTCATCAGAACTTCGTGCGGCAGTTTGCCGTCGAGAATCTGCTGGCGAATTTCCGGGACACACTTCGGGCACAGCGAATCGGTGGAGCGGGGCCAGCCAAGCGGCGGCTTCGACTTTTCGTAGGACTTGAGCAGAGGTTTGTCGGACCATTTAGGGGTCGGCGAAGGGTTGGGCTTGATGCGATTCAAGCGGTCGAAGACAACCCAGGCGCCTTTGGCGGCGACGGTTACTGCTTTTTCCACGTACTTGATCGGCTTGCGCATGTTAGCTTCTAGCTCCTAGCTTCTAGCTTTTTTTCTTGCTTCTTGGATGTTTTGCGGCGGGTCTTAGGTGATGGAAACTTGGCGGAACTTTGCCTCGGCTTCACCTGAGATCCTTATCCACAAAACCAGTTCACAAAAGCCAGACCTTGAACCCGATTGCTTATGGTTCTCCCCGGGGAATTGAACCTGGTTCTTACACTTTTCCCTGGGTATTGGTCTAGGGTCATGCTATTGGAGGGCAAGGGGTTACGCATCTTTATCTCAACGACCGGGGGAAAAATGGGGTTTAGCGGTTGATTGGGGGATTGGGCGGAGGTAAGTCGTTGAAAGGAAAAGGGGCAGGCTGGCGAGCCGGAGAGGCGCAGCGAGCCACACACATTCTTCGATTGAATATACATTCCTTATGAGTTATATTCTATGGGTGGAATGGTCGGTCGAGTTCACGGATGAATTCGAGATCTGGTGGGATTCGTTGAGCTTGGATCAGCAGTGAGCAGGAAGATGTTCGGTCAAGCGTCAAAGTTTTGCAGCAGCGTGGGCCGAGCTTGGGGCGTCCGCATGTGGATACGGTGGCGCAGTCGCGGTATCCGAATATGAAGGAGCTGCGCACGCAACACGGCGGACGGCCTTACCGAACGTTGTTCGCGTTCGATCCGCGGCGAGTGGCCATTTTGCTGATCGGCGGCGACAAGACGGGAAACAATCGCTGGTATGAGGAATTTGTGCCGCTGGCCGACAAGATTTACGCCGAGCACTTGAAAGAGATTGCGGAAGAAGGAAATCGATAGAGGGGGGAACGAGATGGCCAGGAATTTTCGTGAATTGGAAACCAAGATGTCACGGGAATCGCGAGCGCGGTCCGATGCCAAAACCCAAAAGATGATTGCGGAGATGGCGCTGGACGAACTGCGCGAGGCGCGGGAGATGACACAGGTGCATCTGGCGAAAATCCTGGGAGTGAACCAGGCGGCGGTGTCGAAGCTGGAGCGCCGCGCGGATATGTACGTGAGCACGCTGCAGAGCTTTGTGAAAGCGATGGGTGGGGAGTTGAAGATTACGGCGCGGTTCCCGGAGGGTACGGTTGAGATTAATCAGTTTGAAGATGTTAAGAAAGCGGCGGGAGAGTGAGTCGGGGCGCTCTCGCCCACTTCTCGCAAAGGGACGCGAGAAATGGGGCACCCAGATGTGGGCCAAGCGTCGGCTGTATACGCCGAAAAGACGAGAGCGCCTGTGCCTGTTGGATTAGGATTCTTCAATGCGATCGCTAAGGCGATTCTTCCTCCTGACTTTCGCCCTCAGAATACTGCTTAATGTCGCTGCGTTAGCGCAGGATGTTCCTACTCAGAAAGTCGATCAAATCTTCTCGGTTTACGACAAACCGGGATCACCGGGTTGCTCACTAGGAGTAATTCGCGACGGTGAATTCGTTTACCGGAAAGCCTACGGTCTGGCAAGTCTGGAACTGGCGGTTCCCCTTTCGCCGCAGTCCGTCTTTTACATGGGTTCCGTGTCGAAGCAATTCACGGCTGCGGCGATAGTGTTGGCAGCAGAGCAGGGGTATCTTTCGCTCGATGATGGCGTGCGCAAATACATCCCGGAGCTTCCCGATTATGGTCATGCCATCACCCTGCGGCAGATGATTCACCAAACCAGCGGATTCCGAGACTTTTTTACGCTTCTCAGTCTCTCCGGTCACGATAGAGCGGACTTCAATTCGCCAGAAGACATTTTCAAAATTGTGGCTCGCCAAAGAGGACTGAACAACGTCCCCGGAGACGAGTGGATTTACAGCAATACCAATTACTTTCTCCTCGGCATGGTCGTGAAACGGGCAACCAGGAAGTCGCTCGCCGAGTTCGCTGCCGAGAACATCTTTAAGCCTCTCCGCATGTCGCACACGCTTTTCTATGATGACCACACGCTCGTGGTGCCCGGTCGGGTCGCCGCATACGATTCGGGCCCGAGCGACAACTTTCGCGTGGACTGGTCCACAGCCTATGAAGCCGTCGGAGGCGGCGGTCTGATGAGCACAGTTGATGACCTGCTCCTTTGGGACAGGAACTTTTATGCGAATCGACTTGGTAAAGGAACACTCATAGAGGAGTTGCAGACGCCCGGTACACTCAACAACGGCAACAAGATCAGTTACGCGATGGGACTCGACATGGGGAGCTATCGAGGCTTGCCAATCGTCGAGCACGGCGGCGCATTATTCGGATACCGGACTGAGCTTTTGCGCTTTCCGGCGCAGAAATTCTCCGTGATCTGCCTTTGCAATATCGCCAGTGCCGTGCCGGAAAACCTTGCGCGAAAGGTCGCCGACATCTATTTGGCTGATGGGTTGCAAGCCGGAGCGAGCGCCCTCAACCCACCGCGCAACGGCGACTTTCCTGATCCCTCCGCCCTTGCAGGAAAATATCTTGATCCTCGCACTCACCTGATGTACACATTCACGGCATCGGGCGCCAATTTGATGGCGTGGGGAGCAGTGCTGAGACGGATCAATGCGACCCAGTTCTACGATCTCGAAAGCAACGTCATCACTTTTGAGTCTTCAAAAGGCACCATGCACGCGAAGCTCGATATAAAGGGAGAAACCTATTTTTCGGGCAGCAGGGTTCAGGAGCGTCATCTGCGCGAGCCTGTGTTGGCGTCCTATACAGGGCAATTTCGGAGCACAGAACTTGATACCGTTTATAGCTTGTCTCTAGAGAAGGACACCTTAGCTCTGAGGAATCGCGACAGCCCAACTCAGAAATTGATGCCGATTGCGACGGACGAATTCGATGCTGGCGACCTCGGGAGGCTCGTTTTCGAACGGGACTCAGGCGGGCGAGTTTTCGGCTTCCGTGTATTTACCCAAGATGCTCGCGGCATTACATTCAAGAAGGAAGATTGAATTCAATTTCCGTCAAGAATGTCAGGCAGCGCAGAACGGGCGGTTTGCTTTTTAATTATGGCTCCGCCCTGGGCTTTACGCAGCGCTTAAGCGCCGCTCTTCCACGGTTGCGCTTGCAGCGGTGGAGGTCTCCTCAGTTCAAGGTCAAAAGCAAGATCAACATCGAGGTCAAGGGCGACGGACAGGAGTGTCCGTCCCACACGAGCAAAACCAACACCAACGGCACCGGGCTTTGCCCGGTGGACAGCCGAGGGCGGCTGTCCCCACATGAGCACATCAGTCTCCTGACAGCTCCGATCTGCCATCCAGCGATTCCGCTTCCGGATGTGGTTCGTAGCCTTCGGGATAGGCTCCTTCTGGGTAGTCTTCGTCGATGCAGGCGTGGATGGTTATTGGGGGATTTGGTAGTGGGGGATCGAGTAAGTGCCAGGCTTCGCGGTATTTTTCCAGGCGCATGCGTCTGGCTTGGCGGTGGGGGTAGAAGCGGAGCATGGGCTGCGGGGTGCAGACTTCTACCGGGATTATGTACCAGATGTTTAGCGGGACTACGTGGGCGGCTATGAAGTCGATGTCGCGTTTGGTGTAGACGGCGCGGGTGTTGCCTGTGGTGTAGGTGGCGCGGGTTTCGTAGGCTCCGGCACGGAGGGAGTCGGTGCATTTGATCTGGATGCGGAAGAGGTGGACCGTGGGTTGAGGCCGGTTGTCGAGGATGAAGTCGTAGCGCTCGCTGTCTCCCCAGGGCTTGCAGATGGCGAAGCGGCGCTGGCTGGCCTGGTAGAGGAAGGCGGCTTCGGAACGCTCTCCGGTGCGCTTGGTGTTGGGACGGTTGGGGTCGTCGGGGCGGCTGGGTTGGGACTTGGACATCGGAGCTCCTGAATCTTTAGAACCTGAATGTTTAGAACCTGAATCTTGAGAACGAAAAGGCGGAGCCTTGGGGCTCCGCCTGATTTTGCGAAATTTGTTGGGTTCTACTTCTATTTTAACACTGGGGCGCAAGGGGTTGACCGCTGCCAGGTGTCCGGGCGAAATAGGTTGCTTTTGCTTGGCGAGCGAGAGTATCGTTGCCCGCTTGCAGAGCCGACCCTGGGGACTGCAATCTTGCGCAGCGGACGCAAATCTTGCGCTCGCTTTCGAAAAAGGAGTTGAGTGTGGGAACGCGTTCAATTCCGTTGGGCACGGTCGGCTCGTCGTCCACCCTCCTCACTGACGACCGGAAATTAATCTTAGCCGCGTCGCTGGGAACCGTCTTCGAGTGGTACGACTTTTTCTTGTACGGTTCCCTGGCAGTGACGATCTCGAAGCAATTCTTTTCCGGGGTTGACGAGACCACGGGATTCATGTTCGCCCTTCTGGCATTCGCGGCGGGATTCATTGTCCGGCCTTTTGGCGCGGCCTTTTTTGGGCGCCTGGGAGACCTGGTGGGGCGAAAGTACACCTTTCTAATGACGATGCTGCTGATGGGATTTTCCACTCTCTCAGTAGGATTGTTGCCGGGGTATTCGCGCATCGGCCTCACTGCGCCGATTCTGCTGATTAGCCTGCGCCTGCTACAGGGACTTGCCCTGGGCGGGGAGTACGGTGGGGCGGCAGTGTATGTGGCCGAGCAGTCCCCGGCCGACCAACGGGGCTATCACACGAGTTGGATTCAAGCCACCGCGACGCTTGGTGTATTGCTCTCTCTCGTGGTCATCCTGTGCTGCCGCCTCGCGACCAAGTCAGATTTTGATGTTTGGGGATGGCGAATTCCGTTTTGGTTCTCCTCGGTCCTGCTCGGTGTATCGCTTTGGATTCGCCTTTCCATGAAAGAGTCCCGAGCCTTTCTGCACGCCAAGAGCCAAGGCAAACTATCTCGAGCTCCGCTTCAGGAAGTTCTTGGGAAGAAGCAGAATCTTCGGAAGGTGCTGGTGGCTTTCGGGGGCATGGTTACTGGAATGACCGCGGTTTGGTACACGGCGCAAATCTACGCTCTCTTTTTCCTCACTCAGTCCTTGCGCGTGGATTCCATGACCGCGAATCTGCTGGTGGGCGCGGCTTTGATGTTGGGCAGTCCCTTTTATATTCTCTTCGGATGGCTCTCCGACCGTGTGGGAAGAAAACGCTTGATGATGGCAGGGGTGCTGATCGCCGCTCTGACTCTGATCCCGCTGTTCAAGGGATTGACGCATTATGCCAATCCGCAGCTGGCGAGGGCCGCGCGCGCGAACCCGGTCGTGGTGGCGGCGGACCCTGGCACCTGCGGATTCCAGTTCGATCCTGTGGGCCGAAGAAAAAACTTCAGCGATTGCGATAAAGCTAAAGCTTTGCTTTCAAGAATGGGCGTGCCCTACACCAATTCAAGGTTGCCGGGTGGGTCCGGCATCGAGATCAAGGTGGGTTCCAGCACGATCACGGGATTTGATCCCCAGGCGATCCAGAATGCACTCAAGGCAGCCACTTATCCCTCTCGCGCCGATCCGACTCAGATGAACATCGCCATGATCCTTGTGTTGCTAACGGTGCTGATTGCGCTGGCGGCGATGGGCTATGCTCCGCAGGCTGCCGCCCTGGTGGAGATGTTTCCCACGCGAATTCGCTACACGGCCTTGTCAATCCCTTACCATGCGGGAGTGGGTTGGATTGGAGGACTGCTGCCGGCCGTGGCGTTCAGTCTGGTGGTTGCGACGGGCAATATCTACTACGGTCTCTGGTATCCGGTATCAATCGCTTCTCTCAGCTTTCTTATCGGACTGTTCTGCATGCAGGAAACCCGGGGCCGGGACATTCATGCTGACTGAACCCCGGGCCGGGGCGGTTTTCGAAACTGGGAACGAGCAGGGGTCGAGGGCGTCCGCTCTGCACTCGCCTGTTTTGAGACCACCCCGACCTGAATCACTTTATCCACTTTCATCCTCAGTTTTTCCACAAGGATTCGGGCGGAAACCGACCCCCGTTTCGGCAAGAAAGGCTCCCCTGCTCAGTAGGATAGGGACTTCCTTCCATACCGTGATCTATGCCGTTGACAAAAATTTCTGAGAGGCTAGAATACGCCTCGCTCCTTACCTGCTAAATTTTAAAACATGACTCCTAAACTTCTCGATCCCGTCGTACTGCAGACCGATTTCCCGGACCTCCACCTTCACGCCAGCGGCAAGGTACGCGACGTTTACCAGTTGGATGATGAGCGCCTGCTGTTTGTCGCCACCGACCGCATTTCGGCGTTCGACTATGTGCTTGCCACCGGCATTCCGCATAAGGGACGCGTGCTGACCCAGATTTCGCTGTTCTGGTTCGATTTTCTTTCTGACATCGTTCCCAACCATGTGATCACCGCGGACGTGGGGCGCTATCCGCAAGCCCTGCAGAAGTATGCCGACCAGTTGCGCGGACGGTCGATGGTGGTGCAGCGCGCCGAGATGTTTCCCGTGGAGTGTGTGGTGCGGGGATACATTTCAGGATCTGCGTGGAAGGAGTACCAGGCTACAGGCAAAGTGTGCGGCATAGAGCTGCCAGCGGGTTTGCGCGAATCGGAGGCCTTTCCGGAGCCTATCTTCACTCCGGCGACGAAGGCAGTGAGCGAGCACGACGAAAACATTTCCTTTGCCCGAATGTGCGAAATCCTGGGCACGGAGACGTCAAGCACTTTGCGTGACCTCACGCTGCGGGTCTATAAGAAAGCTGCCGCATATGCCCGGCAGAGGGGTATCATCATCGCCGACACGAAGTTCGAGTTTGGACGAACGGCCAAAGGAATCACGCTGGCGGATGAGGTGCTCACGCCGGACTCGTCCCGCTTCTGGCCCGCCGACAAGTACGCGCCGGGACGCGGGCAAGAGTCTTACGACAAACAATACGTTCGCGATTATCTGGAAGAAATTCGCTGGAACAAGCAGCCGCCTGCGCCGGCGCTGCCCGATGAGATTGCACGCCGGACCAGTGAAAAATATCTCGACGCCTATTTCCAGATTACGGGGCACAAGCTGGATGTGCAGGCATGATGCCCGGCGACGAGCCGTCCGCGGCTTGACCGGAAGAAGAGCGGCGGGCAGGAGAACGGCATGACCGCGGCGGACTGGCTGATTGTCGTGGTTATACTGCTGAGCATCATTTCGGCAGGGATACAGGGCTTCTTCGCCGAGGCTCTGAGCATGGCTGGGCTGGTGGTGGGTTACCTGGTTGCCGCCTGGCAGTATCCGGGGCTGGCGGCTTGGTTCATGACGTTTTTGAAGAACGGGTGGCTGGCTGATATTTTCAGTTTCCTCATCATCTTTTTTGTGATCCTGCTGGTGTTCAACGTTGCGGCCAGGGTCGCACGCAAGTTGATGAAGGCAGCCGGCCTGAGCGGGTTCGACCGCTTTCTGGGAGCTTTGCTGGGCGTGGTGAAGGGGGTTTTGATCGTGACCGTGGTGCTGATGGGTATGACCGCGTTCACGCCTACCTCAACCATGCTGAAGAAGTCGGCACTGGCACCGTATTTCCTGGTGGTGGGAAGGGCCGCGATGTGGGTGGCGCCGTCAGAGTTGCGGGCGCGGTTCAATGAGGGATTGGATTTGTTGCGCCGGGCCCCTAAGGAGTTGAGCGGCGCTCCTGCTTCGAAGTCGAAATAAGTGCTTTGCGAGCAGACAGTTTAAAAAAGACATTCAGGAAAAGAGAGAGCTAACGTGAAAGATCAACTGGAAGCACTCATTCTGCAGATGTACAAGAGCAACATCCTTTATTCCGAGGGTGTGCGCGAATTCAAGAAGCGATTTATCCTCACCGTCCTCCAAGAAAACAAGGGCAACCAGTGCCGCGCCGCCCGCGAGCTGGGGATGCACCGCAATACGCTGAGCCGGACCATCGATGAACTTAAGATCGACGTTCGGCAGCTTCGGGATGGGGCCAAGCGCCCGCCCAGGAGCGCGCGGCCTGTGTCTTTGGATCGGGAAAAGAAGTTGGTGCGCTAGGCGAGAGGATCGGCAACGGGCCGTTGGTGCTTCCTGTGCCCCCAGAAACTAAGGCAGCCCTTGCGGGCTGCCTTTTGATCGAATCTCGCACGCGAACTACTGCGCGGTGGATTTGTGAACCGGCTTCCTGGCCGGGGTTGGCGTGGCGGCTTTCAGCAGCTTGCCCTTCTCCATGCTCATCATGAACGGATTTGGCGTATAGGAGGCAGGTTCGCCCTGGAAGTCCAGACTGGCGTTTTCTTTGGGGATCAGCTTCAGCGGAACCTTGTCTTCGAAGGTGAGCGTAATATCAGCCTTCTTTGCTTCGATGTCGTCGAGGCTTCCAGCAATGTCAAACTCCGTTGCTGTCGCCTTGATGACGGTACCCTGCAGTTGTACCGCCTTGCCTTTGATGGCGTTCCACACCAGATCCTGGTCTGCCTGGGTGCCGTTGGCGAGGATGAACTCCCATTGACCAAAATCCATTTTCGCGGGATCCGTAGCAATTGCCATGGCGTGAGCCTGCTCCGGAAGCGTGGGAGCGGGTTTGATGGTGGGTATCGTAGTTGCGCCGGCCTTGGCTTGGGCCAGAACATCCGCCCATCCGTCGTCTCCGGCGTGGTACTTCATGTATAGGCCCTTGGCGTATTTCTCGATCTGCGCCTGATACTGCGCGTTGGGCGCGACCACGGAAGCGCGCGCGGCGAACCAGATGGCGTTGATCGGATCGGGAGTAAGCTTGGGATCCGGCGGAGTGGGTCCGGCGTAGGCCAGCGCCAGGGGATAAACCACGCTGAAATCCTTCTGAAAGTCAGGGCTGCTATCGACCGCGGCGCGCAAGTTCTTTCTCGCGGCGTCGTAGTCTTTATCGGTGAGTGCGGCGATGCCGAGTGCGGCGTTGAAAACCCCGGTCATCTGATCCTTCATCTTCTGAAAATCGGCGTCGGAAGTGCCATCGGGCTTGGTAAATTTTGACAGGCCATCCAGTCCCATCTGCCCGTACTTTTTGGCGTCGACCAGATCCTGCTTGGCATTGGGATCGCCGCCTTGCGCCTTCAGGCGATCGAAGTAGGCCAGCAAGAATATAGCTCGCTCGTTGGTGGGATCGGCGGCTACCAGTTTGGTGGCCGTATCGAGGGTCTTGGCCTGATTATTCGCCTGCTGGTAATCCTGCATGAGAGTCTGCAGCGCAGCAACCTTCATGATGCTATTGGGGTACTGCGCAAGAAACGCTTCGAGGCCGCTGATCTGCGCGGCGTCCTTTTGCCCAATTGCGCCGACGTAGGCGTTGTACTCGGCAGGGTCTTTAATAACCGGCGCTTGCGCGGGTGCGGCGGAGGGTTGCGACTGTGCCGGCTGAGCAGCGTCCTGGGCCGCCGCCAGCGCAGCAACCCCAAGCACAACCGTGACCAGAATCTTTTTCATCAGTATGGCTCCTTGGATCTTCCGGGATCGACAATTCTAATCTGTGTGACGCGCAAAGCGACTTACCCTCCATTCCGGGTTTGCCGGATTATAAGTACCTCTTCTTCCGAAGGCAAGCGACTTCCTAGTTGGCCTCCGCGCTATTGTATAAGATGCAGAGGTTGCGGCTCGCAGATGGCCTCCAATTCGGCCTCCGTGAGGCAACGGCGACGAGAGGAAGGCTTTTCCATGGACACGGGGCAAAGGGACACGGTTCGAGGGGATAAAGCTCGAGGGGATGCGGTTCAGCCCCTGGCCGGGCAGGTAGCTGTGATTACGGGCGCGGGCCGGGGTATTGGGGCCGCCATTGCAAAGGAATTGTCGAGCTTGGGTGCAGCCACTGTGCTGTGCGGACG
The DNA here is from genome assembly GCA_049583505.1 of Candidatus Sulfotelmatobacter sp. Lineage (GTDB taxonomy): Bacteria > Acidobacteriota > Terriglobia > Terriglobales > Acidobacteriaceae > Sulfotelmatobacter. The sequence continues at coordinate 32,701 of JBAUVZ010000400.1, read as the reverse complement.
CACTCGGGCTGCGCTTGATTCGACTGGGCAAGCCATCGCTCAGGCCGGCGGGAAGGCCGAGGTCGTCCTTTGCGATGTGACCAGCATGCAGTCGGTTGAAGCGGCCGCCGGGCGCGTTGAAGGCTCGTTCGGGCGCGTGGACGTCCTGGTGAACAACGCGGGCATCGGCGGATTCGGCGACCCGCTGCATCAGCTGCATCCTGACTCCTGGGAACAGATTCTCAACACGAACCTGCGGGGTGTTTACTATGCGGTTCGCGCTTTCGCGCCGATGATGATTCGCGCTCGCTGCGGGCACATCATCAACATTTCATCCCTCGCTGGGAAGAACGCGCTGCCAAACGGCGCGGCTTACGCCGCATCGAAGTGGGGATTGAACGGGCTGAGCTACTCTCTGGCGGAGGAACTGCGGGGATATAACATCCGCGTGGCCGTGATCTGCCCGGGTTCGACCAACACGGAACTAAGCCCGCACGCTGGCAAGGACCAGTCGAAGATGCTGCAACCGGAAGACGTGGCGCATGCCGTGGCTATGCTGGTGACGCAGAGTGCACAGTCGTTTGTGAGTGAGATTTTGCTGAGGCCTACGCAGAAACCGTGAGCGAGGCGACACGGCTTGCGCACTTCATTTCTTGAACAAATTCTCGAATGCCTGGCGCGCGTCGTTGGGACGGAGGCTGGCGGGGGTGGAGGTTTCCTTTTCCCGGGTGACGCGGATTTCGTAGAACGTGCAATCGTTGCGCGCATCTTTTTTAGCTACGCGCTCGGTGACCGGCTGCATGCACTCGAAGCGGCTTCCGGGATCGAAATACATGCACTGCTTGCAGGAATGGAGTTCGAAGCCGCACTTGGGACAAAGGCCTGTGGGCGGGATCGCCTGCAGCACGGTGCCACACTGCGCGCAGCGGGAGACGGCGCGGGTGCCAGGCATATTCACGGGCTTCGGGCCCATGCTGTAGTCGCGTCTTGCCAGCGGGAGCGGGGCGGGCTTTTCTCTGGACTCTTTTTCTCGGGCCCCCTGGCGCGGCTTTTCCCCGCGGTCATGATCCTGGCGATCGCGGTCCTGATATCCGTGTTGACGGTATTTGGCTGCCACAGAACCTCCGGGCACGTTGGCGTATTGTCTCGCCAGCAGTGCCCTCAGGACAAGTCTGAACGTGGTTTTTCTAGCCTTTATCCCGGGTAATCGCTCTCGGTACTCGGACTCAGCGCTCGGTACTCACTTCGCTACAATGGAAGCATGATCCACGAAATCTTTCCCGTGGGGCCACTGCAGTGCAACTGCTCGATCATCGGCGATGAGACCACGCGCGAAGCGATGGTCATCGACCCCGGCGATGACATTGAGGACGTGCTTGCGCTCATTCGAAAGCATAACCTGCAAGTCAAGCAGATCGTGATTACGCACGCCCACATCGATCACGTCGGAGGCGCGATGAAGTTGCGCGCGGCAACGGGAGCGCCGATCCTGCTCAACCAGAACGACTATGCCCTGCTCAAGATGCTCGACGTGCAGGCCGCGTGGATCGGCGTGGCAGCGCCCGGCGAGGTCAAGATCGACCAGAGCCTCAGCACCGGCGATACGGTGAAGGCTGGGGCACACGCGGCGAGCATTCTGCACACGCCGGGGCACACCGAAGGCAGCATCTGCCTCTACTTCCCTGCCGAAAAGATTCTGCTTGCGGGTGACACGCTGTTTGCCGGATCGATCGGCCGCACCGATTTGCCGGGCGGATCGATGCAGAAAATCATGCAGTCGCTGCACGGGACCGTGCTGGCTTTGCCCGACGAGACCGTGGTTGTGCCCGGCCACGGGCCGATGACGACGATTGGAGAAGAGCGGGAGAGCAATCCGTTTCTGGTGAAGCGCTGAAGCCTCCGGATAGTGACGGCAAATTCTCATGCACGGATAAAATAGGCGGCAGATCCTGTCGGCAACGAGCTGGCCTCTGGGGAGGTGAGTCTGTGCGTCGTTTTATCGCGCTGATGTTTCTCGTGATCGTACCGATGAACCTTGGGGAAATGGCGGTTCCTGCCACCGCTTCCGAGAGCGCTGAAAAAGGTATCTCGCTTTACGATCCAAATCCCGCGCACATCTGGAACCGGCTCTATGACGCTCTCCTTCTCCGCGAGGATCCAGCGGGTGGCAGATACGGCGAAGATTCGCTTGAACCGCTACTCTGGCTGAACTCGGAGCACCTGCTGGCACAACCCTCACACCAGCGCGCCTTGCGCATTCTTGATGAATTCCTGCAAACGCATGCGGAGAATCAAATTCACGATCCGGTGAAGCGTGCCGTACTGCAGCGCGACCTGTGGGCGGTCTTTGACTGGTCCGCTCAACAGGAATCCCTTTCTCAAAGACCGACGTACGACGAAGAGAAGCGGGAACTGCAAACCCGGTTGGCGGAAGTGCTGCGACGCTTGGCGTTGACTCCGGAGGAAATTGCCTCACTGCCGGCCAACTATGGCCAAGCTGTAGCGTCGGGAGCATTTGCTAAGGAGTACGATCCAGCACACCGGGAGCGGGCCTTCCTGCCGCCCGACCTGTTTGATTCGCTGGGACCGTGGGTCTGCATTAACGGGAACTCTTACTTCGGTCGGCCGGTTGCGATCGAACATCTTATGACTTTTTCCGGGCGCTCCCGTTTCCTTGTGTTTGTGCGTCTGCCCGGAGGACGCAAGGCCACGCTGGAGTACTTCCGCACTCTGTGGAACTTTCCGCAACCCTGGGTTCAGTCCGACCCTCGCGGGCAAGCCGACGTTAACCCCGATTTGCCCTCATTCCCGGCCGGGACGCAGGTCGTGCTGTTGCGGCAGATGACTCTTTTCGACAATCGCGGCAATCTGGTCGATGCTCCGGTTACAGAAAGCGTGCAGATGCGGGTGTATCGCACAATCACCACGGCTGGCCCGAATGGCCCTGACATCACTTCGCTTGCCGCACTTGGCGAGCGCAGCGGACAGATTTTCTACGAAATTAAGCTCAGCCGCCCGCAGCTGTTCGCCAACCGGGTAGGCGGGCTAAGAGCAACGGGGCCCGATGAAATTGAGTTCTCGACCTTGAGGCAGGAGGGTGACGACGTTTTCGAGTGGTGGGTAGCGAACCGCGGCCGGCCGGGGAGTTCGGAGCCGGCTTTGCAGATGTGCGTCGAATGCCATTCTGGGGGAGGAATCAACTCGCTGAACAGTCGCGCTCAGCTTCTTAAGCCAAATGCCGCTCAGCCAGACCCAGCCGCAACACCGCCGGATCGCTTGCGGGACGCGGCACCTCAGTGGTGGACCAGCGATAACGGCGAGACGATCGACTGGAAGCACGACCGCTACGACTGGGGCCTGCTGAAGGGATACTGGAAGTCCAGTGGCAGATTCCACTAGCGCAGAGCACTTCCTGGCGATTCAGGCGGAATCAAGACAGACCGATGACTTCCAGCAGCCTCGTGATCCCCGCCGCGAATTCATCCTTCGTCGCGATCAAGCTCAGCACCAGATATCCATCACTCGGGAAGTCGTAGAAGTGGCCGGGATGCACCAGCACCGATTTTCGGCGCAGCAGGTCGACCGCGAGCTCCTCGTCGGTCCGCGTTACCGGGACACGCAACACCGCGTACCATCCGCCTTCCACACTCAAACGCTGACAAGTCTTCTGTGCGGCGAGCTGGCGGTCGAGTTCGGTGAGATTGCCGAGCACGCGATCGAGTAATTGCTGCTGAATACTTTTGCGCTGCTCCAGCAATGCCGGGAGGGCCCACTGGACGGGGGCGTTCATGGAGAGATAGGTGTCGGCGATTACTTCAAGGCGAGCTTGCGCCGCTTCAACCTGTGCCGCCGGGCCCCTGGTTGCGATCCAGGCCACCTTCATTTGCGGTAGTGCTGAGATTTTGGAAACTCCACTCAGGGTGAAGGTCAGGACATCCTGGTTGGCGGCAAAACTCTGTTGTGGGGCTTGGTCGTGGGCGTAGTCAAGAAAAACCTCGTCAGCGATCAAAGCAAGATCATGCTCCCGGCAAAATCGATTGAGAAATTCGCGCTCCTGCGGATGGACGTATGAACCTGTGGGATTGTTGGGATGAACGACGACCACGCCACGGGTTTGCTTCGTCACTGCCTTCGGTAGTGAGGAGAAATCCATTTGCCAACCGTGATCGTAGATCAGGGGATAAGGGACGAGCTTAACGTCCTGCAGGTCGGCGAGAAACTCAAACAAGGGATAGCTCGGCTTCGGAACCAGCAGCTCATCGCCCGGATTGCAAAGCAGGCGAAACACGAAGGAATAACCTTCGCTGGTGCTGGTGGTTAGAAGCAGGCGTTCGGGGTCGAGGTGAATCCCATGCTGCGTTTGGTAGTAATTCGCAACCGCGGCACGAGCGCTGGGCAAGCCTTTGGGCTGGGGATCGTAATCCATGGCCTGCGGCGAGGCCAACGCTTGAAGAAGTTGCGGCTTGTCGTAATGCAGGCCGGCCCGCGTCGGGTTGGAGATCGTGAGATCGAGAATGTGCGCTCCGCGCGATCTGACCTCTTCGAGCGTCTCGGTCAGGCGATTGCGGGTTAGCTTCCAGTTGGTGCGGTTGGAAAACATCTGCTCCGTTTCAGTGGCCAGTGGTCAGTGGCCGGTGGTCAGCAAAAGCGGTACCGATCCCACGGCTGAAGCAGGGCTCTTGCCGACATGTTCTAGGTGCGTTCTTACTGGTCACTGACCACTGGTCACTGGTCACTGCCTCTACGGCTGCAAGTAGAATCCCAACTCCTGGGGCTGAGTCAGAGTCTTGGTCGCATCATATTGCCGGCGCGACTGGCGAACGGCGACGATCTTTTTCTGGAACTCGCGGGCCAGGTCGTCATAGCGGACCAGAACATTGTCGAGCCAGTACGCGCCGTATTCCCGCAGGTAGGCTGCGCGGTACATCTGGCTCAGGCGGGTGGTGGCGTCGCGCAGATCTTCCAGGCGCGCATTGATCGCAGTGATTTCTTCCAGATCATTGCTCACGCGGCCCTCGTCGGTCTGGTTCTGGAAAGCATCCCAGTAGAACTTATTGATCTCCTGGGTGAACTCGACCTTCATGCCGAGCGCATCCCAGCGCCAGGCGGCCAGGGTCATGTCGGCCAGTGTGTCCTGATTGGCGTGGGCTTTGGCGTGATTGCGGTGGAGCGACTCCAGCGCGTGCTCGGCGCCCAAGCGCATCTCAGGAGCGGCGACCGCGAGCTTCTGCATCATCCTGGCTCCCTCTGGGGTGAAGGGATCGATCCAGAACAAATCGTCGGTCTCGGTCTCGACCTTGATCTTGGCCAACGCCTGGTGGCCGCGGTCAAGATTTTCCAGGGTGTCACGGAAGGTGGTGTCGCCGTTGCGGTAGAAGGCCCAGTCGTAAGCATTCTTGAACTGGTCGATGCTCGACTCGCCGGGCTGCCATCCCGCAGCCGCGCCGAAGAGGAGCGTCGGCCACGCCATCCCGTACAGGGCCTCGCCGTCGTCGTTCCAGGTGGTGTTGAGCATTCCGATCGCGCCCAGCTTTTGGCCGTCGCGGACAAAGTTGCGGATATTCACATAGCCCACATCCAGGTTGGGCCACAATTGGTTCCAAGTCTGCGTGCCCGGGGCTACGACGACCCGCAGGCCGGCATCGCGGTACGGTTTGATGATGCTCTCGAAACTCGGCTTCGCGTCATAATCCCAGGGAACGGCAATCATGTCCTTAGGCAGGATGCTCAGCAACTGCGGATACTTCAGCGCGATGTCACCCCAGAACATGAGTTGCTTGTGATAGGGCTGAAGAATTTCGAATACCTTCTGCATGTGCTCGAGGTATACCCGGCCCAGACCGACTTCTGCGACGCGCGCTGCGGTTTGACCGTGCCCCAGCTCAAAAGGTTCGTCGCCTCCAACATGCAGGAACGGTCCGGGGAAGAGCGGCACCATGTCGGCATACATGGCCTTGATGATGTCGTAGGACTGTTCTTTCGTCGGGGTGAGCACGTGGCCGTGGGGCCGCTCGGCAACGTCGGAATAAATTTCGTACTTCAACATGTGATGGAGATGTCCGAAGGTTTGCTGCTCGGGAAGAATGGTGACGTAGAGATTCCGGGCGTAGTCCACGAGCGCGTTGATTTCCTTGGGAGTGAGCGCCGCCTCTTTCGGGGCAAGCAGGGGCTGGCTGGCGAAATCGAAGACGTGCTCCATGTAGAGAGCAAAGAGGTTCACTTTGTAGGCCGCCAGAGTGCGGATCTGACGCTTCATGTAGTCTTCGGTGGGAATGGGACCGCGGCTGATGTCATCCTGCACGCCCCGCCACTCCATGCTCGGCCAGTCGCGAATGGAAACTGCCGGACAGATTAGTTTTCCGTCGTCCTGGCGAAGCAATTGACGCAGCGTCTGCACACCGTAGAACAGCCCCTGGCCGGTGTTGGCGGCGACAATCAGATGGGTCTTGTCGGAGAAGAGAAGGTAGCCCTGGTCGCCTATGGAATCCGCCTTCAGACCTTTCGAAGCCAGGAAATTCCTGACGCTCTGGTCCTGCAGGCGTGCCAGCACGATGGTGCTGCGCACCTGCCTTGTTTTCTCTTTGGAGCCGGTGATGCTCAGCTTCAAACCGGACTGATCGTGAATCTCTTCCGCCAGGGTTTCGGCGGCGATGCGATCTTCGTCCTGATGCCCGAACTCCACCAGGATTCGCGTAGTTGGTCTTACACGGAAGCCGCCTTCCTGAAGGTTTACTTCCTTGGGCTCGGGGATCAGGTTGAGTTGGTCTATGGGTTGATTCGGTTGATCTTGTTTGGGCTGGTCTTGTTTGGGTTGATCTTCTTTCAGTCGATCTTCCTTCGGTCGATCAGCCGGGCCGGGAGTTTCGGCAGCGATGAAGGGAATCAGGAGCAGCAGGACGGCGGGAAGAAAAAAAGCTCGCTTTTTCATTCGTATCCTTGGGCTGAAATGATCGCTCCGCCATTCTAGCGGGAACGAGCGGTAAAAGAACTGTGGACAAACAGTATACCCGTTAGCGCCGATGCCCTCCGCATTGACTTGGCCCCAACCACGACCTAACATGCTCATTTCCAAGGGGTGAGGTCGGAACCAGGTGATTGGCCAAACTGTCTCGCACTACCGCATTGTCGACAGGCTCGGCGGCGGTGGCATGGGCGTGGTCTATAAGGCAGAGGACACGCGGTTGCACCGTTTCGTCGCCCTCAAGTTCTTGCCGGAGGAAGTTGCCCGTGACCCGCAGGCGCTGTTGCGTTTCCAACGCGAGGCCCAAGCCGCGTCCGCGCTGAATCACCCTAACATTTGCACGATTTACGACATCGGCGAGCACGATGGGCAGGCGTTCATCGCGATGGAGTTCCTGGAGGGCGTGACCCTGAAACATCGCATCGCCGGAAAGCCGATCGAGATTGAAGTCTTGCTCAGTTTGGCGATTGAGATTGCCGACGCGCTCGACGCCGCCCACTCGAAAGGAATCGTGCACCGCGACATCAAGCCGGCAAACATCTTCATAACCGAGCGGGGGCATGCCAAGATTCTGGACTTCGGGCTGGCAAAAGTCGCGCCTGTGGCCGGTTCTTCAAGCCAGATTGCATCGGCGAACACGCTGACAGCGGTCGACGACCAGCACCTGACCAGCCCAGGCTCCACTCTGGGCACGGTCGCTTACATGTCCCCGGAGCAGGTGCGAGCCAAAGAACTCGATAGCCGCACAGACTTGTTCTCATTCGGAGTTGTCTTATATGAGATGGCCACGGGCACATTGCCTTTTCCCGGGGAAAGTACTGGCGTAATCTTCGACGGAATCATGAACCGGGCGGCGACTCCGGCGCTGCGGTTGAATCCGGTGCTGCCCGTCGAGTTCGAGCACCTGCTTGGAAAGTCCCTAGAAAAGGACCGAGCGCTGCGCTACCAGTCCCCTGCCGAGCTGCGGGCTGATCTGAAGCGAATCCAGCGGGGCCCGGATTCGGGGCGAACACCATCCGTGGACATACGGACTCAGGCACATCCGCGGTCGAAGCGTGCGATCGTCCTCGCGGGAGTTGCGGTGCTGGCATTGCTGTTCGCGATTGGCGCAGTTGCGTGGTATGGGAAACACTCTCAGGAGCGTTCCGGAGCCACGGCCGCAAAGCCGTCGGTTGCCGTTCTTCCGCTGCAAAACCTGAGCGCGGAGCCGGACAGCGCTTACTTCAGCGATGGAATGACGGATGAAATCACGACCAAGCTCTCGAAGATTCAGGGAATCGACGTAGCTTCGCACTCTTCGGTCGCTGCTTTGAAAGCAACGAACAAGAGTGCCGCAGAGATTGGAAGCGTGCTGGGTGTGCGCTACCTTCTCGAGGGAAGCGTACGGAAGGCGGGCGATCAGGTGAGGATTAACGTGCATTTGATCGATGCGACCACCGGGTTCCAGGTGTGGGCCGACGACTTTGTCGGAGAGATGAAAGATGTTTTTTCATTGCAAGAGCAAACGGCTCTGAAGATTGCTCAGTCGCTCAACCTCAAGCTCAGTCCTCAAGAAGAGCAGGCCATTCAGCATCGTTACACGCAGAACCCTCAGGCGTACGACGCCTACTTGCGGGGAGAAGCATTGGTCCAGTTTTCCGACCAGCCTGAAAAAGTGGAGGCGGCGAGGCGACACTTTGAGGACGCACTCAAGTCGGATCCGAATTACGCTCCGGCGCTTGGCGGGCTGGCTTTCGTCGAAGGGCAGACTTACCGCAACAGCGACTCGAACCCCGCTCATCTGCAGCGTGCCGAGGAGTTCGCCCAGCGCGCCCTGGCTATTGACCCGCGATTGGCCGAAACTCATCTGGCGCTGGGAACGGTAGATGCGGACAAGTACGACTATGTAGGCGCGGTGCGGGAATTCCGCACTGCGACCGAGTTGGAACCGAATCATGCCTACGCATGGGATCTGCTTTCCTGGGCGCTGGGATACGAGGAACCGCCGGAGGCCGTGGCGGCGGAGAAGGCCGCACGGGAATCCCTGCGTCTGGAGTCCTCGTATCCTAAAACCTACTATCACCTTGGTCGCGCTCTTTCCCTACAGCAGCGCTACCCGGAGGCAATTGCCGCGCTCGAGCACGCGCGCGAATTAGATCCAACGGCGACGTGGGCGGACCTTGGGCTGGGGCAAGTCTATCTGGCGCAAGGAGACTACGACAAAGCCCTGGCGGCTTTGTCAAAGAAGGTTCGCCCCTCGGGGATCAGCTATTTCTGGCTTAGCGCTGCCTATGCGGCTCACGGGGAAAAGGAGAAGGCTCTCGCGACGCTGCAGAAATCATTCGAAGCAGGATTCCACGATTTTGCCGCACTCGACGCAAGCCCGTACTTCTCTTCGCTGCGGGCGGATGCACGTTTCCAGCAGTTGACCCTGCGATACCGCAAATAGCGCGTCCCACCGCGCAGACTATTTCTTCTGGGCGGCCTTCATGAGCAGCGTGATTAGCACCCCAGCAGCGGCGGCCACACCGATGAGCCCGAAGATTTTGCGCAGATCAGTCTGCAGGTCGGCAATTTTCACCAGATCAAGAATGTAGAGAGAACAAAGCAGCGCCGCCAGTATGACTGCAATCACGCCGAGCAGCAGCAGGAATTGTTTGATCATTTCGAACCGCCGGATTGAGAGTTCGGTAACTCTGCCATGAGTCAATATAGACCGGGCAGGGGTTCGAGGCTATTGAAGGCAGTTTACTTTCCGAACGCCTCCTTATTTACGACATAGGGCATTTTCGTGATGTCACCACCGTAGTTGGCTTCGAGCACGTCGATCAATCCCTGGACGCAGCGTCCGGCCATGCCTTTGTTGGGATCGGTGGAGAGGCGTGTGATACGGGCGGCGCTGGCAAAGTGCGGCATGAGACGGCAGCGGTCCGCAATGGCGGGATCGCGGAGCGGGGAATCGGCTGGCAGCGGCTCTTTTTCGTATACATCGAGGGCAGCGCCGGCGATCCAGTTCTCGCGGAGGGCGCGCGCCAAGGCAGTTTCATCGATTACGGGGCCACGCGAGTCGTTTACGAGGAAGGCTGTCGGCTTCATCAGGCGCAGGGTCTTTTCGTTGAACAGATGATAGGTGGGCGTTGTGCTCTCGCCCGGACGCAACAGGGGAACGTGCACGCTGACAAAATCGGCTTCGCGCAGGGCGTCTTCAAAGCCTACATACTTGATCCAGTTCTTGTCTTTGGAAATGCCGCGGGCGTGGCGCAAGTCCATGGTCTCTTGAATAGCTTTGATGTAGTCATGATTCTCGTAGGCCGGGTCGTAGCACAGCATGTTCATGTCGAAGCCGGCGCACTTCTTGATCATGGCCAGGCCGATGCGTCCGGTGCCGATGATGGCGATGGTCTTGCCGGTGACTTCGTCGCCCAGAAACGGCAGGTACGGGTGCCAGTATCCCCACTGGTTGTCGCGGGTGAGGTGCTCGGCGGGCCACATCTTGCGGGCGAGCATGCCCAGCATGAAGAAAGCGAACTCGGCGGTTGCCTCGGTGAGGACGTCTGGCGTGTTGGTGAACGGAATTTTGTAGCGGTTGGCATCGGAGCGGTTGATGTTGTCGAAACCGACGGCGTACTGTGCGACAACTTTTAGCGTGTTCTTGCCGGATTCATTGTTACCTGCACCAAAGACCTCAGCGTCGATGGGATCGCGCAGCGTGGTGATTAGGCCGTCGATGCCGGTCCGCACCTTTTCAATGATCAGGCTCTTCGGCGGAGCTTGCGGCTGGGGATAGACTTCGACTTCATAACCGCGGTGGCGCAGCAGGTTGATCGCTTCTCCAATGTCGCAAGTGGCAAAGACGCGAAAATTCTTGCTCATGAGTTTTCCTGTTGGAAAGATGTTTGAAATAGTAAGGCTACATCATTCGAATTTCCAACGCGTGGACTTTTCCATGAAGTGCTTCTCCCACAGGCCGAATGCCACGCGAGGACGCACGGCGAAGACGGGTTCCTTCATGGAGAGGATGTCCGGCTTCATTTTCGACATGTCGAACTTGTACTTGCGTTCATACTTGGGCAGGAACTTGCGGCGCGCGGGGACGTCGGCGATTTCCGCTGTGCCCTCGATTATGACGGCTTCGTGCGCGTGCTCAGTACACACCACGCAGTTTGTGTTTTGTACCAGGTTGCGCGCTTTGCGCGACTGGCTGCCGGTGCTGAAGAGGAAGCGGCCGTCCTGCCAGAGGCCCCAGACCACCATGGTGTGGGGAGAAACGTTGCCGGGCGAACCGGTGGGCTTTACGGTGGTGATCCAGTAGTTGTGCGATTCTTTCAAGCGCTGCTCGGCCCAACTCCACGGGAGCAGGCCTTGGTTGCCTTCGGGAAGGCCGTAGCCGGGCATGAGGGGGCGGCTGGAGCGGGGGCGGCGGTTCGGCTTCGATCGCTTCTTTGCGGGTGTCAACTGGGGTTGTCTTGCTCTGAAGTCTACAGCCACGCGAGTCAGATGGAAAAGCGGAAATAGCAGGGCGGCGCAGTGGACTGCGCCGCCCACCTGCTTTACTTATGCTTCCAAGTTAGCTTGAAGCTGCTGCCGTCGGTGCTGAGGGCTGACGGAACGGCTTTGTCTACGGGTGGGGTGGCGGTGGTGACCATTATGATTTTTTCTTTGGTGCTGAAATCACTGATAGGTCCGGTTTTCGAAGCATCGGTTGCCCAGTTGGTGTCATTCACATCCGTGTAGTCCTCACCGTACAAAGCAGTGCCGAAATCGGAGAGGGGAAGGACACCCGTAGTGCCGGTTGGCGCCTCAGCAATCCATTCCGCCGACGCTCGTTTCGCCCCTCCGGTGACTTTTCCCTTCTTGGAAAAGGACTTTCCAGTCGTCACGTTTGTGATTTTAAGGGTGAACTCCCCGGAACCGTCGTAGGTCACATCCGCTGATATCTTGTTGCCCGGGGATGCGGTTACGGTTGAGATGATCTGTATGGTCTCGTTGGGAACAAATTCGTACCAGGCGCCGTAAAGGGCGGTCGTGCCGCTACACTCGGCGATGGTTCCAATCTGTTCCACGGTTGTGTCCTTGTATCCGTCCATACCCACCCAAAGCACGGCATACGAGTTCGGGGTTTTGGCGCAGGTGACCGCGGGGACTATCCATGAGCCCGAGACGTGGGTGAACTTGGAGCCGGTGACAGCGTAGCCGCTCCAATTGGTGGATTCCACCGAGCCGTCCAGACGGCGCGCATGGAACTTCATGGGAGCGTGCTGAAGCTTGAATAGTTCCATTCCAGTCAGGGACGAAACGGGTTTGTCTGATACCTGCCCCAGGGCAGGCAACAACGCGAGTACGAGCAGGATTCCCAGGCGATTCGACGGCATAGACTCTCTCCAGTTCTTCACGCCGGAAAATTCTTTCGGTCGTGGAATCGCGTCATTCTATATACAAGGGAGGCAGTGTCAAGATGAAGGATTTTGCAATGTCGTCGTCTGCATTAGAAATACTCAAAAGATGTTGAAGGCTAGAGGTTCTTCCGGGTCCACTGGTCGAGGCGGTCGAGCGCCTGCTGGAGATTCTCCAGCGAATTGGCCACGCTGAAGCGCAGATAGCCTTCGCCGAAGTCGCCGAAGGCTGTGCCTGAGAGTGCTGCCACTCCGGCCTGCTCCAGCAGAGCATCTGCCAAGGGCTTCGACTTCCATCCCGTCTTGGTGACGTTGGGGAAGACGTAGAAGGCGCCTTTGGGCATGCGGCAGGAAAAGCCCTTGATCTTGTTCAAGCCGGCTACGAATACGTCACGGCGGCGCTTGAACTCGGCGCACATCTGGTCGACTGAAGTTTGGTCTCCGCGGAGCGCTTCGATGCCTGCGATTTGGGTGAAGCTGGCAGTGCATGAAGTGGAGTTGGTCGCCAGGCGGGTGATGTGGGCGGCCAGGTCCGGGCGCATTACGCCGTAGCCCATGCGCCAGCCGGTCATGGCGTAGGTCTTCGAGAAACCGTCGAGGAGGATGGTGCGCTCCTGCATGCCGGGCACCGACATGATGGAGAAATGCTCGCCTTCAAAAAGCAGGCGGCTGTAGATTTCGTCGGACAACACCAGGATGTTGCGGTCGCCGATGATCTGGGCAACCTGCTCAACGTCTCGGCGCTGCATCACGCCGCCGGTGGGGTTCTGCGGGGAATTCAGAATGACGAGCTTAGTGCGGTCAGTGATAAGAGCTGCGAGTTCGTCTACATCGAGGGAGAAATCGCGTTCCTCGCGCAGATGGATGGGAACGGCTCGGCCGCCGACGTAGTGGATCATTGACTCATAGATGGGGAAGCCGGGATTGGGGTAGATGACCTCATCTCCTTCGTCAATTAACGCCAGAATCGTGAAGAAAATGATGGGTTTACCTCCCGGAACGACTACTACTTCCTCAGCCGCAACTTTCACGCCGCGGGTGCGGCTGACGTAATCGGCAATGGTCTGGCGCAACTCGGGCAGGCCGGCGGAGGGACCGTAGTGAGTCCAGCCCTTGTGCAGCGCTTCGACTCCGGCTTCGATCACGTTGGCGGGAGTGTCGAAATCGGGCTCGCCGATTTCCAGATGGATGATGCTTTTGCCCTGGCGCTCGAGAGCGCGCGCCTTGTTCAGGACTTCGAAAGCAGTCTCCGTACCCAACCGGGACATGCGGCGGGCGAGTTGCAATTCGTGCTGCGTGGTTTGTGCCATGATGACGGGACTCCTAAGAGGCGGAACGGCACATTATACGCCGCGGGTGCCGGGGAAGATTCGGGAGATGATTGGTGGACACGAACGCTCTCATCGAGAACGGAAGTTGGGATTATCGGGAATCAAGCGGCTCTGGGCGCGATGTCAGTATCAGCAGCATGCCGGGAATTAAGAAATAAAGCGCGACTCGTAGCGAGCCTGCCGCGGTAATCTCAGCCGGATTGTCAGCCATCCGAATCTTGGTCGGATTTGAGGCCTGGTAGCGGATGGCGATGTGCTGGCCCGGAGACCAGGTCCCAGCCCAAACCTGGGCGTCGATTCTGTAGGGGGATGGGGGCGAGTCCAGTTCGGACTGCAGGGTTTCTACATCCACGGGGTAGGAAACCCTACAGTGGAAAAGATACGAGTGGGAAGACCCGCTGCTTCCGTGAGACCTGGTTGTTGGCCCGGTTGAGAGTCGGCGAATCTCGCCGCCTAACGCGGTGGCGTCCGATTCAGTCCATTGCGTCTGAATCCAATAGTGCGCGAATACCACGTATCCGCTTGAAAGAAGAGGGAGCATCGAGAAAAACACCAGCGCACAGCCCAGGAATCGCGCGAAACTCCTCCACTGGCTGCCTGCGGAGGGCGCAGGCGTTACCTGGGGCGATCTTCGCGGCCCAAATAGTGTCGTGATTGCGGAGTCGTTGCTCACAGGAGTCGCATTCACCGGGCCCAGGCTTTCTCACCTGTTGGCCTTCTAGACTCTCCCTCAATCTTTTGGGAGGTGCAAGTTACGCCCGGGCAGCCCAGGGTGAAGCCGGCTGCGCCGGTGTACCCAATAGCGGGCGAGTCTCTGGAAATCGAGGATTACTCCGAGACGCTGTGCTCTTCGTTCTGCGAACGAAGCACGCGGTCGACGGAATAAGGAGCGCGGTGGCGGGGTTCGGCCGCTAAGGGCGCAAAGAAAAACCTTAGGTTTCAAATGCGATTTCTCATCGCCGGGGGGCGCGAATCGCCCACGCACGTGCCGGCAGTTCGATCGCTCCCTGGGGGTTTGCTGGCAGCGTGGCTCTCAGGTGTTCGCGAATCGCCGCCTGGGTTTTCTCATCGCGTGTCGCCAGATAGTTCGGTGCCGAGCCTTGCCCGGTTAGCAGCGGTTCCCAGTAATCGTCAAAGCTGGCGAAGGAAGTCACAATGTCGAGCGCAGTAAGGCTTAATTGTTTTAACCCCGCCTGTTCGAAGATGTTGCGCAGTCCTCCTTCCGTACAGATTGGAAAACGGAGGGCTTGGTCGAAGGCCGCAGCTTCAGGATCGATGGCCGTGGCGGCGTCCCAGAATTCACGCAGAAATCTTGCTCCTCGCACGTAGTCCCAAATATAGAGCGCGACGGTGCCTTCGGGCCGGGTCACACGGCAGAATTCTTCCAGCCCCTGGAGCGGATTCGGAATGTAGTTCAATCCCAGACCGCAGACGACCACATCGAAAGTAGCGTCGGGGAACGGCGGGGCCATCGCGTCGGCGGTTTGGAAGGTAACGTTCGGGTGCGCGCGATGCTGGCGGGCGAAGTTTATCTGCTCGGGCGAGGCGTCGATGCCCACGATGCTGGCGGGGGCGTTGCGTTCAACGATGGCCTCAGTGATGACGCCACTGCCGCAGCACACATCAAGCCAGCGCAGGCCGGCGGGGAGGTCGAGCCACTTCAGAAATTCATGGGCGAGCAAGCGGCTCCAGCGACCCATCCATTGGTCGTAGTGAGAGCCTGAGGTCCAGCGGTCCATGGTTGGACGAGATTTATTCCGAGACGCTGTGCTCTTCGTTCTGCGAACGAAGGACGCGGTCGACAGAATAAGGAGCGCGATGGCGGGGTTCATGGTAGTGGCGGACTTGCATCTCGCCTAAGAGGCCGATGGCTAGCAGGTTCAACCCGCCCAGCAGCAGGCCTAGAGCCAGCATCATCAGCGGGCCGTGAGACGCCATTACGGGAACGTTACGCAGGAATTTTTCCACTCCCAACCAGGCTACGACGGCGCTGCCGCCGAACAGGCTGAGTAGACCAAAGGTTCCGAAAAAGTGCAGCGGGCGGGAAAGATAACGGAGCAGGAAGCGAATGGTGATGAGATCGAAGACGACGCGGAAAGTGCGGGTGATGCCGTAGTGCGAAGTACCGCGCTCGCGGTTCACGTTGCGGATCGGCACTTCGCAAATGGACGCACCGTACCACGAGGCCAGCGCCGGGATGAAACGGTGCAACTCTCCATAGAGCGGCACCTGTTCGAGAATCTCGCGGCGATATGCTTTGAAGGTGGTGCCGAAATCGTGAATGTCAACGCCGCTGAGCTTGGCCATCAGCCAGTTCGCCATGCGGGAGGGGATGCGGCGCATCCAGAAATTATCCACGCGCACCTTGCGCCAGCCGCTGACGATGTCATAACCCGCCGCGATCTTCTCCAGAAACAGCGGGATATCGCCGGGGTCGTGCTGCAGATCGCCATCCATCGCAATGATGTATTCGCCCCGGGCATGGTCGAAGCCGGCGGCCAAGCCGGCCGTCTGGCCGAAATTGCGGCGGAGCTTTACGACCGTAACGCGGCTATCGACGGCCGCGATCTCGCGGAGCATGGGGAAGGTGTGGTCGCTCGATCCGTCATCGACCAGCACGATTTCGAAGGTTTCGCCCGCGGCCTCCATCACCGCTTTCAAGCGGTCGTAGAGATCGGTGACGTTCTCCTGCTCGTTGTGCAGAGGGACGACGATGGAGTACTTGGGCACAGTTTTTTTATTATAGCGCGTCCACGATTTCCCGCAGGCTGAATTTGCCCGGGACGCAAAATCCAGGGTAACCCGCTCCCAGCTCCTGCCGGTAATGACGCCCGAGGGGCGGCGATTCAGCCTTGCTCCTTGAGCTTTAGCCGGAGCTTGTTCTCTTCCATGAATTTCTTTATGTCCTCGGCCGCTCCCAGCAGGCGGTTCCACTGTTCGTAATAGAGCGTGACCGGAAAACGGCCCAGGCCGTAGACGCTGACGCCGCCTTTTTCGCCGACCTTGAAGATCAGCTCGCCGCTGCGCTTCTTGGTTTCGACCTCTTTTTCTAACTGGGACAAGCGGGCTTTGAGTTCTTCGTAAGTTGGTTCTGACATGCGTTTCCTCGCTAGTTAATTTTGATAGCTGCAGGGCACGCCTCACCCCGGTGGCCAAACATAACAGTCATTCCAATAGTAACTTGCCCGACGTTGCCTTGTGGAGGACAACCGATATAAGGTAGAGAGAATCTAGCCCAATGCAGGAACGCCCGCGGTTTACTTTTCGATGGTTGGCGTGGCTCTGCCTGTCCCTGATGTTGTGGACAGCGGTGGCGGAGTCGACTCACAACCATCCGAACAAGGCTGAATCCGCTTCCTGTTCCATCTGCGTGGTGGCCCATAGCACCACGCCCACAGCCAGTTCCAATTATGCCCGGCCGGTGTTTGTCGCGGTCGGCCTGTTACAAGAAGAAGAAGTAATCGCGAAAGCCCGGCTCAGTGTTTTTGACTTGGGCATTCGTGGTCCTCCTGCCATTTAGGGATTCCCGCTGATGAAAGCGCTCTGAAGGAAGAGGATAGGGATTGGCCCGGCCAGTGAAGCCGGAGCTCTGTGGCGAAGCCGTGCTGGATTTTATGTTCTGGCCGTCAGCAAAACGCAGGTTCGGTTGGTACCTCGAACCGGGCTACGAATATAACTTTGGGCAAGGGCATGAGCAATCGCTCGGAATAAGCGGCGGCCTGCTGATAGCTATCCCATAAGGCTTCCCTTGCCGTTGTTTTCGCTGCCTCCCCTTCACCGTGGCAAGAGCCGCTGGTAAACTTGGTCAATCGGTGTCGACGACAGCGTTCGGGCCGGTTTGATTCCCCGTTCGTCTCAGGAGGGCTCACGCCTACTTTCTATCCAGGACGCTTTGCCGGGCTGGTGATCGCGTTGTCTTTAGCAGTCAGCATGGCGGCTGCGCAGTCCGTCGGCAACTCCACAACACTGAACGGGACGGTGGTTGACGTGACTGGCGCGGTGGTTGTGGGCGCCAACGTCAAAATTCATAACCCCGTCAGCGGCCTAGCTCGCAGCACACAAACCGATACAACGGGCCAATTCAGTTTTGTGAATGTTCCCTTCAATCCCTACCATCTGACGGTGACGGCGAAAGGATTCTCGGCCTACACGCAGGATGTCCAACTGCGGTCGGTTGTACCAGTCACGATCAGCGTCACTCTGCAAGCTCTGGTGGAAGCGACCACGGTCACCGTCCGTGAAGAGGCGGGAGACCTGGTGGAAACCGATTCTACCTCCCATATCGACGTGGAAAAAAACCAGATCGACAGGCTGCCCATGCCGGCAGAATCGTCTGGCGTGAGCGCCGCGGTCACGGGGCTCACACCGGGTGTCTCCGCCGACTCCAACAACAGCATGCATGGTCTAGGCGATCACGCGGAAAACACGATTTCTGTGGACGACCAGGCAAATTCGGATCAGACGAGCAAGACTTTTTCCAACCAGATTCCGTCCGAGTCAATTCAATCGATGGAGGTCATCGCCGGGGCGCCGCCGGCGGAATTTGGCGGGAAGACGAGCCTGGTGGTGAAGGTCAGCACGCGTTCGGGTCAGGGCGTCACCACGCCGACCGGTTCGCTCAGCTCATCCTATGGCTCGTTTGGAACGTCGAACACATCGTTCGACCTTGCTTATGGCGGGCAGAATTGGGGTAATTTTGTGGCCATCAGTGGCACCGATGGCGGCCGCTTTCTCGACGCTCCCGAGTTCGTCGTGATGCACGATAAAGGTAACCTGGAAAACCTGTTCGACCGGATCGACTATCAGATCGCCACGGGCAATACGATTCATCTGGACCTGGCGTGGAGCCGGTCGTGGTTCCAGACGCCGCAGACCTACGACAATCTCAACCTGGGCGTCCTCGACCCCTTCGGGAACCCGGTTCCGGCAATGGATCAGCGTTCGCAGATCAAGACCTACAATATTGCTCCCTCGTGGTCGCTGCTGCTGAATCCGAAAGCTGTCTTGACCGTCGGTGGGGTCGTGCGTCGCGATGATTACCACTACTATCCCAGCGGCGATCCTTTCTCCGATCTTGGGCCCCTGAACCTGCAGCGGGAAACCATCGGCCAGCACCGGCTGCTCACCAATGCGGGCATCCACTCCGATCTGGCGTATGTTCGTGGCGTGAACAACATGAAGTTCGGGGTCTCGTATCAGCAGACGTTTCCTACGGAGAACGACACTCTCGGAATTGTAGATCCTCTGCTGAATGCACCTTGCATCGCGCTGAATGGGGCATCAGGAACGTATATCCCCGTGCCGGGGCTAACGAATCCCTCACAGTGCGCGGGCACTAATTTGCCGAATACTCTGGCTGAGTACGGCGCGCTGGGCTACGTGTCTCATGGTCAGCCCTATAACCCAAATGGAACCCTTTACCCCACTTTCAATCCCGTCCTGCTGCCTTTTGACCTTACTCGTGGCGGCGGCCTGTACGGCTTCAATGGCCACACCGACGTGAAGGAACTTGCGCTGTTTGCGCAAGACACCATCAGCACGGGGAACTGGTCCTTCAACCTCGGGCTTCGCGGCGACTTGTACAACGGCCTCAGTTCCGCGTGGCAGGTGGAACCGCGCGTGGGAATGGCTTATAACATCAAGCCGAGCAGTACCGTGTTTCGCATCTCCTACGCGAGGACGCTGGAAACTCCCTTCAATGAGAACCTGGTTCTTTCCAACAACGGCTGCGATCAAGCGGTGATCGCGGCTCTGGTGCCTTGTGTCCCGGCGAACCTCAATCCGGGCTTCCGCAATGAATTCCACGCCGGGTTGCAGCAGGCTTTTGGTCGTTACCTGGTCTTCGACGGCGAATATATCTGGAAATATACCCACAACGGATACGACTTCAGCGTGCTGGGCAACACACCGATCACTTTCCCCATTGAATGGCACAACTCGAAGATTCCCGGATATGCCGCCAGCGTGCACATGCCCAATCTTCACGGACTGACGGCAGGCGTGGTGTTCTCCAGCGTCGCGGCCCGCTTCTTCCCGCCGCAGGTGGGAGGGCTTGGAGCTACGGTGGGACAGAATGGGCTTCCCTTCCGCATTGACCACGACGAGAAATTCAACCAGTCGACCCATCTGCAATACCAACCGTGGCAACGCGGCCCCTGGTTCGCGTTCAGCTGGCGCTACGACAGTGGACAAGTGGCCGGCGCCGCGCCGTGTTTCGGCTTGAACCAGGGGAATGATTGCCCTGCCTCCACCATGATTAACGGGCAGCCCGCAGTCAACTTGATCGGCAACGGCGCTCCGCTGACGGCCGACGAGGAGTTCGAGGCCGGATTCTCCTGCAACGGTGTGCGCGCGACGCCCACCGTGGCAATTCCTACCTTAACGAAGACTCCTTACGGCCAGTGCCTGGCATCGCAGTTTGCATCTTCGCTGATTACCGTACCGGCTCCGAACAAGGAGAACGACGATCACAATCCGCCGCGCATTGCGTCGCGGAATCTTTTCGATGTCTCGGTCGGCGATGACAATTTGTTCCGCGGCGACAAGTACAAAGTGAGTTTGCAGTTGACCGCCATCAATGTGGCGAACAATTACGCGCTCTACAACTTTCTTTCAACTTTCAGCGGGACCCACTATGTGACGCCGCGTTCGCTCACGGCGGAGATCGGTTTCCATTTCTAGCGGGAAGCCATTTAACCCAGACGGCGGCCGTCATCTAGGCGGCCTTTTCTTTGCTTTGAGGCTTTGCGCGGGAAAAGTGGGTTTGTAAACCATTGTAAAGGCGGGGCAAGACTCCGGGCGAGGGGGCTCCGGCTGTTAGAATGGATTCGTAGACCTTCCGTTTTGTGTGATTCTTTTTTGGGGAGAAATGTTTGTCGATAAAGTTCGTCGTAAAGCTAACAGCCTGTCTTGCCCTCGCGGGCGTTTCTTCCTTAATGTCGGCTGCGCAGCAGACCGCGCCGCCGGCAAGCTCTGATTCCTCCGCGCAAACTCAGCCACAGGGAACGAACCAGGCCACTTCACCGCAGCAGAGCTCGCCGCAATCTGCTGCTCCGGAGCAATCCTCTTCCCAGCAATCCTCTTCTCAGCAACCCTCGGACAAAAGTAAGGACGCGCCGAACACAGGCGGCAAGGTCGAGGGCACTTCGAACGATCGCCTGTTTTATACCTTGCCGAATTTCCTCACGCTTCAGAACAAGGACCAACTTCCTCCGTTGAGCACTAAGGACAAATACAAGGTTGTGGCCCTGGGAACGTTCGATTATGTGGAGTATCCCTGGTGGGCGGTGTTGGCCGCTATAAGCCAGTCGAACAATAGTGAGCCCGCCTTCGGGCAGGGGTGGGCAGCTTATGCCAAGCGCTTCGGGCTCACGGCAGGCGACAGCATGGTTGAGAACTTCATGGTGGGCGCGGTTTTTCCCTCCGCCCTTCACCAGGACCCGCGCTACTACCAATCGGGACAGGGTGGTTTTTTTCGGCGCACGGGGTATTCGGTCAGCCGCATTTTTGTGACCCGGAGCGATTCCGGCCACAAGCAATTTAATTATTCCGAGATTTTCGGCGCTGCCACCGCTGCAGCGATCTCGACCTACTCCTACCATCCCTCGAGCACGTACATCAGCATACCCAGGAACCCGCACCTGTTCGTTGCCTCCGATAAGACCTTGTCCAACACGATCGATACTTGGGGAACCCAGTTGGCGCTCGATACGATAACCCTGGTCGTGAAGGAATTCTGGCCCGATATTCATCGCAAGATGAGTCACAAGCACAACGGTGACGCGGCACAGGCTGGCAGTTCAAAACCGTAAGCTGGTTTGCAGCGCCTGAGGGCGCGGTCTCTTCGCTGGCTTACGGCACGCCTAAAGGCATGCCCTGTTGCGAATCGCGCGTTATCGAGCCGGCGAGGCTTCGGGTTTAAAGATGATGCCCTGACTTCTTCTGCTGTTCATCACTACTCGCAGCGGTACATCAAATCGTAAATGGCGGACGCATCCGTCTTCATCGACGGAAGGCTGCTCGCTCAGCCATTCCCAGTCCACTGAGCCTTCCCCGGCATCGGGATTTACCGTGAAGTAGCCGATCTGGAATGCCGTGAGATTCTGGAAGAAATGACTCCCCTGCGAAGGCATGACGCGAAAATCGCGGAAACCGGCCTCGACAATGACGCGCGCACCGGAGATTTCGTCCCACTCCACCGGAATGCCGAGCCACGGATCATTCGACCCCCAGCGTCCTACTCCTATCAGCAGATACGGCCGGTTCTCCGCGTTAAGCACTCCATTGAAATGAGCTACCGCCTTGGCCACTTCCTGGCTGCGGCTGCGCTCGAAGCGCTGGGAATCGACAACCACCACATCATGCAGGTTCTCGATGCGTCCGTTGCCCAGGACCTTGCTGCTTTGGCAGAGCAACTGCCGAGGCTCCACGTTGTCGAGCGATGAGTCCTGGTGATCGCGCGACAGGGTCAGCGGGCGGACCTGCAGGAATCCAAACTCCGCTGCGTCCCCGGTCCGCCGCGGCAGGCAAACCGCGAACTCGATTTCCACGGGATTACCCAGAGCGTCCTCCGCGGCTTTCACCAGCGTCTCAAGAATCGTGGCCAGCGGGAATAATCCGTGTTTGAGCATGGGTGCGAAGCTCACGATGCGCACTCCGGGCCGGCTCACGCCGTCGTATACCGCGTGGTTATCTACTGAATAAGTGGAACCGACGGCGGGCAGAGTGCCGTCGGCTTCGGCCGCATCGAGGCCGAAGCGCATCTCGTGCAGATGACCGGGGCGGTCCCGGGGAAGGCCATCTAACTCGAGCGCCCAGAACTCCGTCTGCGAGTTGGCGAGGATGTCGTCTACCGAGGAGAATTGCAGCAGATTCTGCGGATAGCGCGGGCAGAAGGTGAGACACTTTCCGCCGTCGACCACGGCGCGGCCGAGTCCCAAAGCTACCGCGGCAATTCCATCGGCAAACGTCATCGGCGGCACAGGATAGAAATTGTGCGAACGCACCACACCGGAGAAATCGGGATAAAAGCGGTGCCCATGCGGTGTGCCCATAAGTTGCTGGACTATCACGGCCATCTTTTCCTCTTCCAGGCGGTAAGGGGTGGCTCGCACGTAGGCTTTGGCATGGCGGCTGAAAGTGGAGGCATAGACCCGCTTGATGGCGTCGATTAACTCCGCAAGTCGCACTGCCGGATCTGCCGACTGGTTGCCCAGCATGAAGGTTTCATACACTCCTGTGAAAGGCTGGTATTGCGAGTCTTCGAGCAGACTCGAAGAGCGCACGGCTAGCGGATACGCGACCTCAGCCAGAAATACTTTCAGGTCGTCCTGCAATTTCGGGGAGAGCGGAGCGGCCAGGAACTTCTGCAAAATCTCAGCATCGTCTTCGCATTGCAGGGCGAAATCCAGCAGGTTGTTCTCCGCCATGAATTGATCGAATGCGTCGGTGGCCAGGACCAGAGCGGGCGGCACGGCGATGCGAATTCCGGGAAAGCGGCGCGTGATGCGGTTCTTGCGCAAGAGATGGCGCACAAAAGCGAGGCCGCGCGCCTTGCCTCCCAGCGATCCCGCGCCGATCCGCAGGAAACCTGTTTCCGAAGGTTTGAATGTATCGGCGTTGAAGTCGCCGATCAGCAGTTCGCTTTGCTCGCGGCGGTAGTCGTTGATGGATTCGATCAGATCGTGCCGCAGGTGTTCCGGGCTGGCGAAGTCGGAGACCTTGCGCGGCCGCAACTTGGCGGCTAGGGCAAATTCGGTTCGCGCCATGAGCCAATGGGAAAAGTGATTGCTCTGGGCATGGTAGGTGAGGCTTTCGGGTGGAACCGTCTGCAATTGTTCTTCGAGTTCATTCAAGTCTTTGGCGCGGCCTACTTCTTTCAGATCCGGCAGACGAAAGACGAAATCGCCAAAGCCAAATTGTTCGGTGAGAAGGCGGCGCAAGTCTTTCAATAAGGTGGGCGAGCGCTTTCGCAAAAACGAATACCCCGCCGCCAGCGCCCGCGGACGAAATTCGGTGCGGCTAGTCTGCAGGACTACCGGCACATCCGGTACCAGAGCCTTCATCAGGCGGGCGAGCTCAAAACCAGCCTCCGGGCTGAGTTTGCCCTCCCAGGGAAACTCGACGTCCGACACCAGGCCGAAGAGGTAATCGCGATACTGCTCGACCAACTGGGCAGCATCCTCAAAATTCGAACTCAGCAGAATCTTCGGGCGGGCCTGCATGCGTACGAGTTTGTGCGCAACGTTGATGCCCTCCTGGATGACGCGCCGCGACTGCTTGATCAGCTCGGTGTAAATCACCGGCAGGAAGGACGAGTAGTAACGGATGTTGTCTTCCACCACGAGCAACACCGGCACTCCCATGGCCCGCGTGTCGTGCAGGACGTTGCGTTTGTCCTCAATGTACTTGACGATGGCGATGAGAATGCGCGCATTGCCCTGCCATAGGAAAATGCGCTCGATATCGGTAACTGGATTTCGGCTGACGAAGTTCTTGACTTCGCGATAGTCGTAAGCAAGCACAACTACGGGGACATCGAGGCCCGCCTGCTTCACCTCGCGCGCTAAATGCGCGGCGGTTGTGTCGCCCACCGCGAGGTTGGTGACAATCAGGTTGAAGCGCGGCTGGGAGCGCGCCAGTTCCAGCGCCTCGGCGCAGCTCGAAACGTGGGTGATGCCGGGGATTTGCTGCAAGTTCAGTTCGAGCGATTCGTCGATTAACAATTCATTGAGGCGCCCGTCTTCGCGGAGGATGAAAGAGTCGTAGAGACTGGAGACCAGAAGGATGTTCTGGACCTTGAAGGGCATCAGGTTGTCGAAGCCTTCGAGGCGCGCTTCGGCGTCGAGTAGGGGCTCGGCGATGGTGCGGGTGGTCATGGAAGGGATAATCCTAGTTCATCCTAGCGGTAAACAGATGCGGGGTGGAAGTGATCCACCCCGCGTCATATTCGCCGCCGGCAAGACGTTACAAGCAACGTCTTACGACGCATTTATACCAGTCCCTGATCCAGCATCGCATCGGCTACCTTGAGGAAGCCCGCGATGTTGGCGCCGTTAACTAAGTTGCCGGGCGTGCCATACTTCTCGGCCGTTTCGTAACAGTTGCGGTGGATGGCAATCATGATCTTGTGCAGCTTGTCATCCACTTCCTCCCGGGTCCAGGAAATGCGCGCGCTGTTCTGCGACATTTCTAGACCTGACGTGGCCACGCCGCCTGCATTCGCCGCCTTTGCCGGACCGTACAGAATCTTGGCATCCAAGAACATCTTGGTTGCCTCCAGCGTGCTCGGCATGTTGGCGCCTTCGGCCACCAGCTTGATGCCATTCTTGATCAGATTCGCCGCATCCTTCGCGGTGATTTCATTCTGCGTGGCGCTGGGGAACGCGCAATCCGCTTTAATGTTCCACAGCGGGCTGTGCTCCAGTTTGACATCCGTTGGCATGAAGATTGCCTTCTTGTAGCGGTCCGCATAATCGCGGATACGCCCACGCTTCACATTCTTCAGCTCCAGGACGTAGGCCAGTTTCTCGCGATCGATGCCGTCCGGATCGTAGATCACGCCGTTGGAATCGGACACGGTCAGCGGCTTCGCGCCCAGGTCGAGCAGCTTTTCGATGGTGTACTGGGAGACATTGCCGCTGCCCGAGACCAGGCAAAGCTTGCCTTCCAGCGTGTCTTTCTTGCTCTTCAGCATTTCGCTGGCGAAGTACACGCAGCCATAACCAGTAGCCTCTGGACGAATTAAAGACCCGCCCCAGCCCAGTCCCTTGCCCGTGAGCACGCCGGTGAATTCGTTGCGCAGGCGCTTGTACTGGCCGAACAGGTAGCCGATTTCGCGTCCGCCCACGCCGATGTCGCCGGCGGGAACGTCCGTGTTGGGCCCGATGTGGCGCTGCAATTCGGTCATGAAGCTTTGGCAGAAGCGCATCACTTCGTTGTCGCTCTTGCCTTTGGGATCAAAATCGGAACCACCCTTGCCGCCGCCCATGGGCAGCGTGGTAAGCGAATTCTTGAACACCTGCTCAAATGCCAGGAACTTCAGAATCCCGAGGTTCACTGAGGGATGGAAGCGCAGTCCGCCCTTGTAGGGGCCGATGGCGCTGTTCATCTCGATGCGGAAGCCACGGTTTACTTGGACATTTCCTTGATCATCGAGCCAGGGCACGCGGAACATCAGCACACGCTCGGGTTCGACGATCCGGTCCAGGATGCGGTTCGACTGATACTCGGGATGTTTGGCCAGAACTAGCCGCAAAGAATCGAAGACCTCGCGCACTGCCTGATGAAACTCAGGCTCCGCGGGGTTCTTCGCCTTCACACTGATCATCACTTCCTCAATGTAGTCGCCGGGAGCTTTGATTCCGGGCGAAGTCAGAATGCCAGAAGTCATAGTCCTACCTCCGTAGGTACGTCAGTTACTCAACCAATTCAATTCTGCTCCGAATGCGGCCCCGCGCAAGGACGGGAAACACTTCCTGGGGTGATAAACATCACCCGAGAACATCACCACAGAACCGGGCAGACAGTCTTGCCCAGCTTCTGAAAGAATACGCCTTTCGGTTCTGCCAACAACTGGTAAAACTATTAACCATTGGGGACACTGAGAGTACAAAGAAGGTTATGCGGGTCGCTGCAATTTGCGATATTCATGGGAATCTGCCGGCGCTTGTAGCGGTAATTGGGGATGTTTGTCAAGCTGGAGTAGATCGTGTGGTGGTCGGGGGCGATGTGCTTCCCGGCCCGATGCCGCGTGAAACCATCGCGTGTCTGCTCGAGCTCGACCTGCCGGTAGAGTTCATCCAGGGCAACGGGGACCGCGAAGTGCTGGCCCAGATGCAGGGTAAGGAGACGGAATGGTACCGCAGCGCTCCGGAACAGTGGCGAGAGCCGGTGCGCTGGACGGCACAGCAACTACAGCCCGAGCACAAGCGCCTGCTAGCCGGGTGGGCAAAGACCCTTCGCCTCGAGATTGGCGAATTGGGCGAAGTGCTGTTTTGCCACGCCACACCTCGAAGTGACACGGAGGTGTTCACTCGCCTTACTCCTGAAGACCGTCTCCTGCCAAGCTTTGCAGGACTCAACGCAGCGCTGGTTGTCTGCGGCCATACCCACATGCAGTTTGATCGACGGATCGGAGGGATCCGAGTTGTGAATGCCGGCAGTGTTGGAATGCCGTTTGGGGAGCCTGGCGCTTATTGGCTTTTGCTCGGACCCGACGTTCAGTTGCGCTGTACACCCTACGATCTTGCGAAAGCCGCTCAGCTGATTCGAGACACGAAGTATCCTCAAGCTGAAGATTTTGCGGTGCGAAACGTCTTGCGGCCGCCGTCACAAGAAGAAACGCTGAAAGCATTTTCCCGCGTCGAATTGAAGTAAAGGCGCAACGCCGGTGATCCCGGTTACAGGATTCTTTCGTGGGTGTAGCCGTTGGCGCCAAGGGCTGAAATCAGTTCAGCGATGTGATCGGGACCGCGGGTCTCCATGGTGATGTCGATGGCAGTGTCTCCAAGGTTCACGTTGTGGTAGGCGCGGTCGTAAGAGGTTTCAACGATGTTGGCGCGGTGCTGGGCAAGAATGCCGGTGAGGCGATGCAGAGCTCCGGGATAATCGGGGAGGTGCACGCGCAGGCGGACCAGTCGCCCATCTTTGACCAGGCCGCGCTCGATGATGCGCGCCAGCAGGGTCACATCGATATTGCCGCCGCTCACGACGGCAATGACCTTCTTGCCGGGCTTTTCTCGGGTCATCGAGTCTCGAATCATCGGAATCCGGTGATTGACTATCGCAGCCAGCGCGGCCGCGCCTGCCCCTTCGGCCAGGATCTTCTCTCTTTCAAGCAGCAGCAGAACGGCGTTGGCAATCTCCTCTTCTTCGACGGTAACTATGTCATCCACATACTTCTGGATCAGGGGAAAAGTCCGCTCGCCCACGCGTCGTACTGCGATACCGTCCGCGATGGTCACCGCTGGTGGCAACGTCACAGGTTTTCCCTCTGACAGTGCAACCTTCACCGAAGGCAGCCGGGCCGGCTGAACTCCAATGACCTGGATGCGGGGATTGGTTTCCTTCAGGGCACAACCGATGCCGCCGATCAGTCCACCGCCGCCGATGGGCACGATGACTACCTCAAGATCGGGATGCTGCTCCAGCAGCTCCAGTCCCAGAGTTCCCTGCCCTGCAATGACCGCGTCGTCATTAAAGGCATGGACGAACGCGAGGCGGTCCTGCTCACTGAGGCGCAGCGCTTCTTCGTAAGCCTCATCGTAATTCGCTCCGTGGAGCACGACTTCGCCGCCGTAGCCGCGCGTTGCGGATACTTTGATCAACGGGGTCGCCAAGGGCATGACGATTCTTGCCCGGATGCCGAGGTTCGAGGCGTGATAGGCGACGGCCTGCGCATGGTTGCCCGCCGAGGCTGCAATTACCCCTTGAGACCGCTCCTCCGCGGTGAGACTTAAGAGCTTGTTCAAAGCGCCCCGTTCTTTATAGGCGCCAGTTCTCTGCCGGTTTTCCAGTTTGAGATAGATCGAATTGCCGGTTAGTTCAGAGAACGTTTCAGAACGTGTGCATGGAGATATGTAGATCGACTTACGAACCCGGGCTAGGGCGGTTTGAATGTGAGAAAGAGTGACCATTGGAGCGCTGATTGTGGCAAGAGTCGTCATTTTACCTGAAGGGTATCTTGAACACTTCACGATACAGGAACCTCGGATGGGGCCTCGCGAAAACGCCTTCGGGACATGCAGAAAAATCCATGCGCTGCATCGAAAATGACGATTGTACTTGGATGGGTGTTTCAAGTTAGACAAGTAGTATGGCGGAGAGTCGCCTCACCTTTTCGGCGGATCATGATGCGTGCGGAGTGGGCTTCATCGCTCAACTGGGCGGACCCGCTTCGCATGTGGTGGTCGAACGCGGGCTCCAGGCTCTGGCGCGCCTGGCCCACCGTGGCGGCGTGGACGCAGATGGCCGCAGTGGCGATGGCGCCGGCCTGCTCGTCGCCATCCCAAGGGCTTTCTTCCGGAAGGCCGCTGGCGTTGCCGGGATTGCTTTGCCTGAAGAGTTTGGTGTCGGCATGGTGTTTCTTCAGCGTGGCGAGGAATCTCAGGCGGCGGATGCGATTCGAGCCGCAGTTTCGAGATTCGATCTTTCATTTCTGGGCTGGCGGTCAGTACCTACTGATCCTTCCATTCTCGGACCACGCTCGCGCGATTCTTTGCCCGTGGTGCGGCAATGTTTCGTCGCACCCCGGGGCAAGTCTTTCGATCTAGAGTCTCCAGGGATCCAATCCTTCGACTTCGAGCTGCAACTCTTTCGACTACGACAGGAACTGGAAAGCATTTCGGATTCAGGCTACTACTGCTCGTTCTCTTCAAGAACCATCGTTTACAAGGGACTGCTTACTCCTGAGCAGTTGGCTCCGTTCTATCCCGACCTGAACGATCCCGAGTTCGAAAGCGCGTTTGTGGTTTTCCACCAACGCTATTCCACGAACACGCAACCCAGTTGGTCGCTGGCCCAACCTTTTCGCTTCGTGGCGCACAACGGCGAGATCAATACAATCAGCAGCAATCGGCGGTGGTTTCAGGCGCGCGGGGCCGCATTGCGCCGCCAGCTTGGACTGCCGAACAATGCCAGATTGCTGCAGCCCGGCATGAGCGACTCCGCGAGTTTTGATAACGCGCTGGAGGCCTTGGTGCGGAGTGGCTCCAGCATCGCCGAGTCTGCATTGCGGCTGGTACCGCCGGCGTGGGAAAACGATGAAAATCTCGACGCTGGGTTGCGCCAGTTCCTCGCCAATAGCGCTCCTCAGCAAGAACCTTGGGACGGCCCGGCAGCGCTGATCTTCACCGACGGACATTTCATAGGCGCCAAGCTCGACCGCAATGGTCTGCGTCCGTTGCGCTATACGTTGA
The DNA here is from genome assembly GCA_049583505.1 of Candidatus Sulfotelmatobacter sp. Lineage (GTDB taxonomy): Bacteria > Acidobacteriota > Terriglobia > Terriglobales > Acidobacteriaceae > Sulfotelmatobacter. The sequence continues at coordinate 3,141 of JBAUVZ010000400.1, read as the reverse complement.
CTTCGGACGGGTTGCTGATCGTGGGCTCGGAAGTTGGCATCACCGATCTTTCCGACAAACAGGTAGTGGAACGGCAGCGGCTTGGCCCGGGAGAGATGCTGATCGCCGATCCGGCAAGCGGATTGTTTTTCCGGCCGAACGAAGTGGCCCAGCTCGTGTGTGTTGAGAACAGCTGGCCCGTGCCGACGCTCATTCCGGCGGAGAACAAAGCCGCGCCGACCATCGTCGATGCCAACCCCTTGATGGCGGCGTTAGGCTGGACCGAAGACCAGTTCCGGATGCTCTTTCAGCCTCTCGTGGAACAGGGTGTTGAGCCGTTGTGGAGCATGGGCGACGACGCTCCCCCAGCTTTTCTCTCGCGCCTGCCGCGTCCGCTTTGGGATTACTGCAAGCAACGGTTTGCCCAGGTTACGAATCCTCCCATCGATCCTCTGCGTGAGAGCCACGTGATGTCACTCGACGTGTACCTCGGCGAGAATACGCAGCTGAATTCTCCGCTGCTCGATGCTGGGCAAATGGATTCGTTGGCACAAGCGTTGCTAACTATCCATTGCATCGACTTCAGTTTTGAAGCGGCAGGAGGGGTTGAGGCTGCCCGGCGAGTTTTGAGTAGAATCCGCGAAGAGGCTTCGTCCGCGGCGGCCGGAGGCAGGGCAATCCTATTGAGTGATCGCGCCGTGAGCGATCAGCGGGCCGCGCTGCCTGCCCTGCTGGCGGTTTCTGGCGTGTGGCGAGCGATGATCGATGCCGGCGCTGGGAATCTTCCACTGATTGTAGAAACGGGCCAGGTTATCGATACCCATCACGTGGCGCTGTTGGTCGCGGCCGGCGCGAGCGCGGTGCATCCGTATTTAGCCATGAGCCTGGCGGTCCGCGCCGATCTCAACGGAGCGGCGCGCTACCGTGCCGCGATTGAGAAAGGTCTGCGCAAGGTGCTGGCGCGCATGGGCATCTCCACCATGAGCAGTTACCGGAACAGCCAGATATTCGAAACCATCGGCCTTGATCCGGAAGTATGCGACGAGTTCTTCGAAGATGCCGGCCACACGCTCAGCGGCAAAACTCTCGACGATCTCCTGCGGGATTGCATCTCTTGTCACGCCGCGGGTTTCGGGTCTTCATCCGCCGAGTTTCGCGACGCCGGATTGTACCGCTTCCGCCACAACGGAGAGCAGCATGCGAGTTCGCCTGAACTGGTCAGGCGAATGCATCGCTACATCAAGTCGCCAACTCCGCAGAATCATGCGGCCTTGGCGGTGCTTTCGGAAGACAGGAAAAGCGTTGCAGTGCGCGATTTGCTCGAAATCCGTCCCGCCCAGCCTCTGCCTTTGGACGAAGTGGAGAGCGAAGTTTCGCTGCTCAGCCGCTTCAGCACGCAGGCCATGTCGCTAGGTGCGATCTCGCCGGAAGCCCACCAGACCCTGGCCGTCGCCATGAACCGGATGGGAGGACGCAGCAATACCGGCGAGGGTGGTGAAGATCCAAGCATTTATTACGACCGCCTGGAGGCGAACAACCGCGTCAAGCAGGTCGCCTCGGCGCGATTTGGCGTCACCGCAGAATATTTGGTGCATGCCGACGAAATCGAAATCAAGATGGCACAAGGCTCCAAGCCGGGCGAGGGTGGACAACTGCCTTCGGCGAAAGTCACGCCTTATATCGCACGCCTGCGGCATGCCGTACCCGGAACCTCGCTCATCTCGCCACCGCCGCACCATGACATCTATAGCATCGAAGATCTGTCGCAGTTGATCTACGATCTCCGTGCCGTCAATCCGAACGCACGCATCGGGGTTAAGCTGGTTTCCAGTTCCGGAGTTGGCGTGATCGCCACAGGCGTGGCCAAGGCGGGCGCAGACGTCATTACGATTAGCGGCCACGATGGCGGCACGGGCGCGTCGCCGCTCACCTCCATCAAGAATACGGGGCTACCCTGGGAAATCGGTTTGCGGGACGCACACACTGCGCTGGTGCGGGCCGGGCTGCGCGCGCGAGTGAGATTGCGAGTCGACGGCGGCTTAAAGTTCGCTCGCGACGTTGTCGTTGCCGCGCTGCTCGGGGCCGAGGAATTCGGCTTCGGAACCTCTGCTCTGCTGGCCATCGGCTGCGTCATGGCCCGGCAATGCCACCTCAATAGTTGTCCAGTCGGCATCGCGACTCAGGATGAAACCTTGCGCGCTCGCTTTGCCGGAAGCCCGGAGATGGTCGAAACTTTTTTCCGCACGCTGGCAGCCGACGTCCGGCAACTGCTCGCGGGGATCGGGGCGGGATCTGTCGACGATGTTCTGGGCGCAGTCGAGCGGTTGCGATCGCGTTCAGCAGAGTCGGAACAGAGTGTGTCTTCGCTGTTGCAGCCCATTCTCGACCCACCCGCGCAGTTTCCCTGTCCTCATGAGGACACGAGCGAGCTCCACGTTGAACTAAATCGCGTGGTCGACGACCTGGAATCGCTCTCCATACGTCCCTATCGTTTTGAAATCACCAATGAGGATCGAGCGGTTGGAGCGCACTTCAGCGGCGAGGTCTTGCGCCGCCTCGGATCTTCATTTGGAACTTCAGGTCTGGCGATGAGTGGCGTTGACTGCGAGTTCATTGGTACAGCGGGACAGAGCTTTGGCGCTTTCCTGATTTCCGGCGCGAACTTCCGACTCACTGGCGAAGCGAACGACTATGTGGGGAAAGGGCTGTGCGGCGGCAGCATCGCCATTACCGCGCAGGCGGAAGCATCGGAACGTGGCGACGTGCTGGTGGGTAACACTGTGCTCTATGGAGCTACGTCGGGTGAGCTTTTTGTCGCGGGCCGGGCAGGAGAGCGGTTCGCGGTCCGCAACAGCGGCGCTCTTGCGGTGGTCGAGGGCGTGGGACGCCATGGATGTGAATACATGACCGCGGGAGTGGTGGTGATTCTCGGTCCTGCGGGCGCCAATCTAGGGGCGGGGATGACTGGCGGCCTGGCCTATCTACTGCGCGCCGACGCCAATGACTATTTCAACGACGATGCCATGAACCGCGACTCCGTGCGGTTTGCCACTCTCGAGCCCCAAGAAGAGCAGTGGCTCCGCCGCATTCTTCGCCGGCACCTGCAACTTACTGGTAGCCCCCGGGCCGCCGACCTCCTTTCCTGTTCCGCACTGGCCCTGC
>JBAUVZ010000399.1:0-28412 GCA_049583505.1 Candidatus Sulfotelmatobacter sp. | reverse complement strand
CTAAGCTGTGCTGGAAAAGGCTCTACTGGCCGCAGGTGATGCAACCAAAACTCTCCCCTGGTCACGAAAATCGCGGACCCTGGACAGCATTTTAAGTCGCGCCGTCGTTTTTCCGCATCCTGCTAGGCATACTTAATGCGGAGCAGTTAGAGAGGGCTGCAAACGGGCAATCTCGCGTGGAAAGAGAGTGTTGCCAGGAAACTGCGAGCGCAGTGCGGTAAGCAGCTCGAGCGCGTGGAGCTTGTCCTTGTCGCGCACGTAGGCAATGGCCAGCAGGACACGCGCAAACGGCGCCAGATAATGACCGTGCTGAGCTGTGGTCTGCAGGTCGGAGATGCCAGCTTGCTTGTCGCCGGGCAATCCGCCCATGCGCAGCAGCCAGCGCACCGGCGCCGACATGCTCCCGATAATGTACTTGCTGAATCCAGTAGCCACCAGCACGTCGGAACAATCGTTGCAAACCGCGAGCAGTTGTTGTGCCCAGGCGGAAGCCTCTTTGGTGTAGTGCAAGGAAGCTAGGTTCTTCTTCTCGATCAGCGCCGCGTAATCTGCCTGCAGCCCCGAAGCGAGGGTTAGGGCGAACAGTGCGTCGCGGTCCTTCGCATCCTTGTTCAAGCGGGCATGCGCGAGCACTTGGGCGTGGTCCACCGCGGCCTGAAAGTCGCCGCGCACTTCGGGATCAGGGCTGAGTTTCGAGCGCGCCAAAAACGTATTGTCGTTCTCAAAGAACTGTCCTTCCAGCACGCCCAGACGGTTGAACTCGGAGAAGAGAAATCCAGCAGCCTGGCTCACCGGCCCGACCGGATCGTCGGGATGCTGCGTCTCCCATGAAGAAAAATTCTTCTGCGCGCCTTCGAAATCCAGATTGTAGAGGCCGAGGAACCCGCGGTCGAGTTCCGTACCAGCGGCGGAATCGGCGGGCGCAGCGGCGCTCGCCGCCGGACACAACCCCAGACCAAGCCACAAGGCTGCTACCATACCAAGGACTAACGCCGATCTAGATGGGGCAGTGGCTGGCATGGGTGTCGGGATGAATTGTCCCATTATCGTGCGTTTCCGCGGCAATGCAACATTACTTTTTGTACTTTCTGTTCAATGCAACTAATCTGGGTTAGTCCCATCCCATTGTGGTGGCTTGTGTGCCCGCGGAGTCTCCCGGTTCTGCAGTTGGGTTTCAATCCAGCGGCATGCCCCAGGACAAGAATTTCATGAGCGATTCTATACGCTACGCGCCCGGCTGGCCGGGCATTCCGCCGCGCTGGACCTCGAGCGCCAAAACCGGCGCCGGCACGGCGTTGAACCAGCACAGCAGGGTTTGGTTCACGCTGAGTCACGGCATTCTAAATGAAGTGTACTTCCCGCGAGTCGACCAGGCCTGCACCCGCGATCTCGGCTTCCTGGTGACGGATGGCCGATCTTTCTTTTCTGAGGAGAAACGCCACTGCACCTTTGAGAGCCGTCCCTTCGAACCCGGCGTCCCGGCTTTTGAACTGATCAATACCGAAATCGGCGGCCGCTACCGCATCCACAAGGAAGTTTTCACCGATCCTTACCGCAACGTTCTGCTGCAGAAAGTCCGCTTCGAACCGCTGCAGGGACAGCTCTCCGACTATCACTTTTATGCGTTGCTCTCGCCCCACCTCGCCAACTGCGGTTCCGACAATACCGGTTGGGTCGGCGATTACAAAGGCCTGCCCCTGTTTCTCGCCGAGCGCGACGGTACCGCCTTGGCCCTGGGCTGCTCCGCGCCCTGGAAGAAGATGTCTGTCGGGTTCGTTGGCGCTTCCGATGGATGGCAGGACCTCTCGGCTCATTTTCAGATGGAGTGGGAGTACCAGCGTGCAGAAAATGGCAACCTTGCCTGCACCGGAGAGATCGACCTCGCCGCCTGCGCCGGGGAATTCGTGCTGGCCCTGGGATTCGGCGCAAGATCGACCGAGGCTGGACAGCAGGTTCGCTCCAGCCTGCTCGAAGACTACGGCGAGCTGCGCCAGCATTATGTGTTCCATTGGAGAAACTGGCAGAGCACGCTGCTAAAACTCGACGACCCGCAGCGCGAATACGATCTCTATCGCGCCTCGACCGCGGTCCTGCGCACACACGAGTCCAAGGATTTCCTGGGCGGCATCATCGCCAGCCTCTCGATTCCATGGGGCTTCAATAAAGGCGACGAAGATCTGGGCGGGTATCACCTGGTCTGGCCGCGCGACCTGGTCGAGACCGCGGGAGCTTTACTGGCCGCTGGCGCGGCTAATGACGCCGTCAAGGTGCTTCGCTACCTCGAGTCCACGCAGGAAGGCGCCGGCAACTGGGCCCAGAATCTCTGGCTCGACGGACGCTCTTACTGGGGCGGCGTGCAGATGGATGAAACCGCGCTGCCCATCCTGCTGCTCGATCTGCTTCGCCGCGAAGCCGCTCCTGGCCTGGGCAAGCTGGAGCGCTGGTGGCCGATGGTGCGCAGAGCAGCCAGTTTCATTCTGCGTAATGGCCCAGTCACCCAACAGGATCGATGGGAAGAAGACGCGGGCTATTCTCCCTTCACCCTGGCGGCGGAGATTTCCGCGCTGCTGGCCGCGGCCGACATAGCCGAGCTTACGGGTCACTCCGACGCCGCCTCTACTCTGCGCGATACCGCCGACGCCTGGAACGACAACATCGAACGCTGGATCTATGCGACCGGCGGCGATCTCGCCCGACAAGTCGGCGTGGAAGGTTACTACGTGCGCATCGCTCCGCCGGATACCGATGGCGCAGCCTCTCCAACGCAAGGCTTCGTGCCAATTAAAAACCGTCCTCCCGGGGAGAACATGGAGCAGGCGTCTCACCTCGTGAGCCCGGACGCCCTGGCGCTGGTGCGCTTTGGATTGCGCGCCCCCGACGATCCGCGCATCCTCAACACGATTCGCGTCATCGACGCTCTGCTGCGCGTGCAACTGCCCCAGGGCCCCTGCTGGTACCGCTACAACGGTGACGGCTATGGCGAGCACCAAGATGGCTCAGCTTTCGACGGCACCGGAATCGGCCGCCCCTGGCCTCTGCTGGCCGGGGAGCGCGCTCACTACGAATTGGCCGCCGGCCGCCGCCGCGAAGCCGAAGCTTTGCTCACCATGATGGAAAACTGCACCATCGGCCAGAGCCGCCTCCTCCCCGAGCAAGTCTGGGATGCCGACGACATTCCCAGGCTCGAACTGTTTCGCGGCAAGCCCACCGGTTCGGCCTGTCCCTTAGTTTGGGCCCATTCCGAATATGTGAAGTTGCGCCGTTCGCTGCGCGACGGAAAGATTTTCGACCAGGCTCCGCAGACCGTACAACGCTACCAGGTTGAAAGGCCTACGCGGCAAGTCTCCGGGTGGAGGATTAACAACAAGGCCCGGTCCCTTCCGCGCCACAAGATGTTGCGCATCAAATTGCTCAATCCCGCACTGGTGCACTGGAGCATTGACGGCTGGAAGAGTTCGCAGGACACCAACACGCGCGACACCGGCCTCGGCCTCCACATACTCGACCTGCCCACCGCCTCGCTACCCGCGGGGAGCCAGGTCGTATTTACGTTTTACTGGACGCAGGAGAATCGCTGGGAGGGCAAGGACTATACGGTCACGGTATCGGCACCTGGCCAACGCCAGCCGGATTCGCGTACACGAGTTCCACTACTGTGCAATCATCGCTCAAGGGATTTCCGGCGCAGAATTCCGAGACCGCAGAAAAAATCCCTTCCAGAGTAGGAGTTTTCGCTGCGGCCGCCTCCAGACGGAAGTCCTCGAAGAAATCTCCCATCGAATTTTCCGCTTCGGTCACACCATCGGTCACCAGGATGAAACGGTCGCCGGAATTGAGCTGGCAGCGCGCACTCTCAAAAGTTGCATCCGGCAGCAAGCCTACCGGCACATTGCCGTGCGGCGGACGCATCACCTCCCCGCCACAGACCAGCAGCGGCTGCACGTGGCCGCAATTCACGTACTCCAGATCCCCGTCGCGCCGCAAACGCGCCAGCAGGACGGTCGCATATTTTTCTCCCACAAGTTTTTCGGTGAAGAATTGGTTCACGGCGGCCACTACTTCCAACAGCGGCATGCCGGAACTCAAATGCGAATAAATCATTCCCTGTAGCGAAGTAGCCAGCAGCGCCGCCGAGACTCCTTTGCCACTGACGTCGGCGAGCACCACCGCGAGGCCTTCTTTGGTATTCACCGCATCGAAGAAGTCTCCCCCGATTTCCTTGCAAGAAAGATTCTTGCCGCGCAGTTTGGCAAACGGCACTTCGGGAATTCTGACCTGCATCAGCCGCTGCTGGATGGTGGCGGCAATGCTGAGTTCCTGCTGGTAGCGGCGGGCTTCTTCCTCGGCCTGCACCAGGCGTGCGTTCTCGATCAGCGACCCGGCTTCGGTCGCGATGGCCCGCAGAATGTCGTGGCCGACGCCGGAAAATTCGCGCGAGGCGAAGCGCGAGTCTACGTACAGAACCCCCGTCACTTCAGCAGAGGGGGAAGCGGGAGCGCCGATCATAGTTTGTTGTTCGCGCGTTTTGGCCTGCACCTGCCGCTTGCGCAGCGGAATGCAAATCACGGTACGGAGATCGTAGGCCACGATGCTCTGCCGCCCGGCCAAGTCGGGCGAACTGCCGGTATCGGTGAGCAGAAACTCGGAATTCGAACGCAGTGATTCCTCCAGCGCGGAATGCGAAATGGTCTTGTCATCCAGCAGGGGCTCGCCTTTGCTGTTGCGCCCCGCCGCCAGCCGCAGACTGCCGTCATCGTCCTTAAGAAAGACATAACCGCGTTCGGCGCGCGTCAGCCGCAGCGTCACGTCCAGCATGGTCATCAGGATTTCGTCCAGCACGCCGGCGGTGTTCAGTTTGCGCGCCGCTTCCAGGAACAAAGTCAGCTTTTCGAGGTCGGTGGCTTCCTGCGAGATCTGGATCCCGGAAATCTGGCTCAGGAACTCGCGCGCCGTGTTCGAGGTGCTGTGCGCCGGATTGAATATGGCATAGGCGGAATCGCGTGCCCCAAATTCCAGGCGGTCGTTGCGCTCCAGCTTTTGCCTCTGAATACGCTCCCCGTTCACGAACGTGCCGTGCTTGCTGCCCTGATCGACCAGAAAGAATCCGTCTTCCTCCAGCACGATGAGCGCGTGATCACGCGAGACCCGCGGATCGGCGATGACCAGGTCTTTATCAACTTTGCGGCCCACGCTGAAAGGCGAGCGGTTGAGGACGATGTTCTTCTGTTCGTTGCCTTGCACCAGCACCAGCGCGGGAAACACGCCGGAACCGGAAGACGACGGACGGCCTATCGCATTTAAGACCATGGGGTGCGGCGCCACTTCCTGCTCAAGCCTACACGGAAACGACGCAAATAAGAATAATGACAGGAATCATGCCCCGGCGGGAAGAGCCTTCGTCGGGACCGCCTGTAGCGCTTCCCGCAGACGTTCGATAGACTGCGGCGGCGTGCTCTCCCCGGACCCAACTCGCAAGCCGGCATTCCTCTCCCGCATCTCCCCGGCAAAAATGAAGATGAAGACCTTTTTTCTCCTTGTCTTCATTTCCACTCTGGCGGCCTTCGCCGGCATGCGCTTCCCGGCCTCCCTGCAGGGCACCGATTTCCCAGATTTCTATTGCGCCGCGCGCATGCTGGCCGGGGGCCACGGACACCAACTCTATGACGCTGAGCTCCAACGCCGATATCAGGCTCGCTACTCCGGAAGAATCGGCACGCTCTACATTCACCCTCCTTTTGAAGCCGTACTTTATCTCGCCGTGGCGTGGCTGCCTTTGAGATACGCCTACCTGCTGTGGTCGTGGCTTAGCCTGGCATTTCTCACGGCTGGAACGTGCCGCCTGGCTAAGGAGCTACCCCAGCTCTTGGATTGGCACGTATTGCTCCCGGCTTCTCTCACTTTTGTTCCGCTGTTGCTCTGTCTTCTGCAGGGCCAGGATTCGCTGCTCCTGCTCTTGTTGGTGGTTCTCGCGTTCACGGCCCTTCGGCGCGACCGCGGGTTCGCAGCGGGATGTTGGCTTGGTCTCGGACTCTTCAAGTTTCAGCTCGTGCTGCCGCTGGTCCTGGTACTGGTCTTGACCCAAGACAAGAACGCCCGCAGTGCGCTTCTGAAGGGCTTTAGTCTGGTTGCCATCGCGCTAGCGGGATTGTCGGCCGCCATCTCCGGATGGCCAGTCTTCATCGTCTATCCAAAGTTTCTGCTACATCTGCGGGCACAGCCATTCGCTGGAATTGCGCCTCAGGCCATGGCGAACTTCCATGGATTAATCTACTTCTTCTTTCACGGCGACCAATCCACCTGGGCTGTCGCTTTAGTGTCGGTCCTTTCTGTAACCGCGCTAATCAAGACACTGGCCGGATGGAAATACGCGCACCTCGCATCCCACCCGGCCGTTTCGGGCGAGACTCAACCCGAGTTCGATCTCGCCTTCGCCCAAACTGTAGTGTTCGCGCTGCTGGTCAGCTATCACCTCAACCCGCACGACCTCAGCCTTCTGCTGTTGCCGATTGCCCTGCTACTAAACCGGGCGTTGGTGCGAACCCCACGGGTTTTGGGGCTTGCGAACTGGACGACCTTAGGCTTACTTGGGATCTTGTTTCTGCCTCCGCTCCATGTGTGGGGGCTGAGAGCTGGCGTCTACTATCTCGTCAGTATTCCCTTACTTGCGCTGTTCCTAAGCGGCTCATCCCTCGCGCGGCACGACAAAGCTGGCGCGATCAGTTGACTGCGCTCCCTTTCGGCTCGCGGCTGGCGCCGCGCAAGTGCACATCCAGAAGGATCAGGGCGAAAACAAATACTGGCAAGAAAAACGTCGCAAAGAAAGGCCAGTTCCAGGCGCTGACTGCCCACGCCCGCAACCCGATCAAATAGGCTCCGCTCAAACTCAAACTCGCGATCCACTGCCACGCAAAAGCAAAGGCTCCTGCCGGATAAAGTGAGCGAATTAGGGGTGACCGCGAAGTGAGGAATGTTCGATCCCGCGCCAGTTCCAGAATCGCAGGCAGAAGCAGCACCTGGTTATACGGCGCGTACATGGGCACGACCAGCACGGTCAAAGCCAGCACCAGAGAGGTAGCCAGACCGAAGTTTTCCGCATCAGCCGGCTCGCCGCGCAACTTCCAAAGAAAAAAACCACAGGCGAGTACGGCAGTTGCCACAAGGATTCCGGAAAAAGCCCACGGAATCAGCAGCACCGACTGGTTCTGGGTGTAGCGATGATATTGCCCAAGAGCCTTGGCGAACATCCACCACCAGCCTGGCAAAATGATCTCTGCGCCAGCGAGCAGCAGCGCCATAACCAGGCCAAACCCGAACAGAAGCCCTCGCCGATTTCGCCAGTCGGAAAACGCCCACACCGATAGCCAAGCCACCAAAGGCCACGCCAGTTGGGGCTTAATGGTTGCAGCCGCCAGCAATACTCCACCACAAAACAAGAACCCGCTGGCCACGCAGGCCACTGCGCCTGCCAGAAGCGCCGACACCAGCAGGCTCAACTGCTGCAGCTTGATTCCTTGCACCGCGGGAAAGCTTCCCAGCGTGAGTACGATACAGCTTGCAGTCGCTACCGCCGGCAGCCGCCATCGCAGGACGCACAGCCACAACCAGACGCTCATTGCGGTCAGCCCGAACAACAGCCAGTAAAAGACGAGCTGTACCGAATGAAATGGAAATCTGACAAAAGGTGCGAGCGGGAACACCACATAGACGGGATATGCGAATCCCTGCTGGTCCTTGGGATCGTTAGGCCGACTCGGATCGAGCACACGCCCGTAATATCCCTTCTGGATTTCTAACGTGATGTCATCGCCGTAAGGATTGCGGTGGTGGAGCAGCAGTTCGCGTGCCCCCAGCCAGCGGGGATAAAGATCGGACAGATTGCCGCGCGGACGCTCGTGCGCCGCGGCATCCGCGACCTGAAACGCCACCAGGATGCGATCGACGTAAAACCACATGCTCGCCGCCGCCAGGGCAGCAATAAGAAATAAAACGCCGGGTTGCGGGCGGGGCTGCACGTCGATTGAGCCGTCCTCTTTAAGGACACCAGAAACAGGCCGCCCCCATGTTACAACTGGTGGGGCAAACTGCTCGCGATGCGAAAACGAATCACAGTGGCGGCGGTGGTGGGCGTGGCCAGCGGCACATTCTGCTGGTTCTTGCTCAAACACCTCCACCAGAACGCCGGCGACTTCTACTGGGCGCTCCATCTGGCGGAGCGACTCGTAGCACGCCAGAATCCCTACGATACGCCGTTCGAGCAGTATCCCTTGCCGGCTGCGTTCCTCGCCCTGCCCCTCTTGCGTCCGCCGCCGGAAATCGCCGCCGGATTATTTTACGGAATCAGTTCAGCTTTGCTGGCCTTCGGGCTTACGCGCGAAGGCTATGGAAGACTGCGGGTTTTTCTGGCCTTCCCCTACTGGGCTGGAGTACTCACAGCGCAATGGACGGCGCTCATTGCCGCGAGCGCGTTCTTTCCGGTTTTGCTGCCCGCAACCATGATGAAGCCGCAAGTCGGACTGCCGGTCTTCTTGACCCGCCTTTCCCGCCGCGGACTGCTGGCTTGCGTGTTGGTGGCGGGGTTAAGCTTCGCCGTGCTGCCGCAATGGCCCTTGTTGTGGCTCCGGCAAACGCACTATTACGAACACTTCATTCCTTTGCTAATTTTCCCCGGTCCTCTGCTCTTGCTGGCATTGCTGCGGTATCGCGATCGCGACGCCTGGCTGCTGCTGCTGGCCTCGTGCATGCCGCAGCGGTGGTTCTTCGACAGCTTCACGCTTTGGCTGATCCCCAAGTCGCGGCGGGAGATTCTGCTCACCGCATTCTTTAGTTGGGGCGCCGGCATCTGGCGCTGGTACTACCAACCCGCCAACTTCGCCGGCGTCGGACGGTTAGCAGTTATCTTTCTTTATCTGCCCATGCTGTTCGTCGTCCTATTGCGGGGCGGTTCAGGAACCGCGCCCCTGACGGATCCTCAACGAGAGCCACTCCAATGAACAAGACGCTCAGCCCCAGACGCGTCTTCCTGGCAGCACTCTTCCTCGGCCTTTTTTCCATGGCCGCGCGCAATGTCACCGACCCTGACGTCTGGTGGCATCTTAAGACCGGGCAGTACATCGCCGAGCACAAGAGCGTTCCTCACCCCGATCCTTTTTCCTACACTCGTGCCGGCGAGCCCTGGGTCACGCATGAGTGGCTCAGCGAACTTCTGCTGTACCAACTGCAGCGCGTCACCGGATGGGGCGGGTTGATCTTGATTTTTGCTGCGGTCCTGGCTGCGGCGTTCTTCCTGCTGTACCTGCGTTGCGGCCCCGCGACCTACATTGCGGGCGTGGCCACTCTTTGCGCAGCCTGGGCCACTGCACCCGTATGGGGAGTTCGCCCCCAGGTTCTTTCTCTTCTGTTGACTAGCTTGTGGCTGCTGATTCTCGAACGCTCCGAGCGTAATCCCAGGCTTCTTTGGTGGACTCTGCCTCTTACGCTGCTCTGGGTGAATCTGCACGCCGGATTCGCTTTAGGTTTGGCGCTTTCGGCATTGTTCCTCGCAGGGGAATCGATCGAACGCGCGCTGGGACACTCCCAGCAGAGCGCGCTCCGCCTACGGACGGCGGCGCTAATACTGTTGCTGAATTTTCTGATTGTGCCGCTGAATCCCAACGGCTTGCGGATGTTCTCGTACCCGATCGAAACCCTGCGTTCCGCCGCCATGCAGCGCTATGTCGCCGAATGGGCCTCGCCCAACTTCCACCATGCCGAGTACTGGCCTTTCCTGCTCGTTGTATTGGGCACGTTCGCGGCTCTCAGTTGGTCCCGGCTCGAGGTGCGGCTGCGCGACCTGCTTCTGTTACTCGTTAGTCTGTATGCCGCCCTCTGTTCAATCCGCATGATGCCATTGTTCATTTTGATCGCGGTCCCGCTAATCTGCACGCGGCTGGGGAACTGGCCGCGAGGCAACTCAGGGCTCCCGCACGCGCAAGCGGCTCGGACCTTCCTTAACGGCGTGATTGTGTTGGCCATGGCGGCCTTTGCCGGTGTCCACGTCGCCCTAGTAATCCAGCGGCAGCCGCTGGCGGAGATCCAGCACTTCCCCGCCCGCGCAGTTGCATTTCTTCAGATGCACCCGCCTTCCGGCCGAATCTTCAACCACTACGACTGGGGCGGTTATCTGATCTGGAGGCTTTACCCTTCCACGCCCGTCTTTATCGACGGCCGGGCGGATCTTTACGGGGAGCAACTGTTTGACCAGTTCGCCGACACCTATCAGTTCAAAGGCGCCTGGCAGCATCCGCTCCAGATCTGGAGCATCGACACGGTGCTTGTACCCACGGACTCTGGGCTGGCGACTGGTCTGCGGAGTTCTCCGGGCTGGATGGTTTCCTACGAAGACTCGCAGGCCGTTGTCCTCACGGCGCTTCCTGATGCCATCCGGACACGGCTCGCACCAGACAATCCGAACATCCCGAAACCGAGTTTGTAAGGATTTGGGCGAGGCTGCACAGGCAGTTACCACCGGCATGCAAGAAATTACACCTCTCAAAGCATTTTGCAGGTTATTATGAGTGGGATTAAATCTCCCCCGCAGGGCAGTGCGAGTAAACCGGACGCAAGTCCCAAGGAGGCCATAGGCCTCTGATCTGCTTTGGAATATTGTTGTGGAAGCTTGATTTCTTAGGAGGCCGGGAACTATGGATCATCTTTGGAGATTGTGGCGCGAGGAAGAAGGACAGGACATTGCGGAATATGCCGTGATGCTGGCCGTGATCCTTGTGATCGTCGTGGGCACCATTCGGCTGATCTGCTCTAACGCGAACAATGTTTTCTCGAACGTCGCCAGTTCGATTCAGTAAAGAATCTGTACGACGCAGCGCAACCGAGGCAATTCTCACCTGGTGACAGGGAGAGTGCTTGCCTTTGTTTGTCCTGACAGAACACTATGAACCGCACTCGTTTGTTGATGATTGGGGCTATAGCCTTGGCCTTGGGAGGCTTTGTCAGCCTGTTCGTCTACAAAAATCTGCAAGGAAGAGGTCCATCGGTTATCGAAGCCGGAGCAGACGTGATTGTGGCCGCCGACGATATTCAGGTGGGGTCCAGGGTCGAAGACCGTGACGTGCGCATCGCCAAGTTCCCTGCCTCCGGTCTGCCTGCCGGAGCTTACGCGAAGAAGTCTCAAGTAATGGGCCGCGGCGTGATCATTCCCATCTCAAGGGGCGAATTCATTTTGCCGAGCAAGCTAGCCCCGGAAAATGCCGGGGCCGGTTTGCCCTCGCTGATTCCACCGGGGATGCGCGCCGTCTCGGTGCGGGTGACTGACGTGGTTTCAGTCGCTGGGTTTGTCGGTCCGGGAACCCGGGTCGACGTACTCCTTACCGGAACCCCCAATGGCAGCTCCGAGTCCCAAACAACGACGGTCTTGCAGAATGTGGCTGTGATTGCCTCCGGGCACACCCTGGAACGCAGTGCTACCGGTGAAGCTCAAAGCACTCCAGTGATCACTCTATTGGCCTCGCCCGAGGATGCCGAGCGTCTGACTTTGGCCAGTGTGGAAGGCAAGATTCAACTTTCACTGCGCAATCCACTCGACACGCACCAGGATCCCGTGGATGCAGCCAATGCCAAGGGTCTGTACAAGGGCGGCACGCCGGCCGCGTCTCCGCCTCGCACCAACATTCGTCCCGTTAGGCAGCAGAAAACTGAGAAACCGCCTCCCTCTCCCTCGGTGCTCAGTGTAGAGGTCTATAAAGGTGACAAGAAGACTGTCGTCCCGTTACCGGAACAAAGCGGTGAAGACCCCAAGTAGTCGGAGAGCAGTTTCGGCCTGCGCGTTCGATAAGCTGCATAGCAGGCTTCCTCATGTGGAGAGGAATCACACGATGAAGGTTCGCACGACATTTTTCGTAGCGGTCGCACTGTCGCTTCTACTCCCGGCCTTCGTTCTGCCAAGGCTCGCCCTGGCCGAGGCGCTGCCCCAACAGCCCGCGACTCAGGCGCCCCAGGAACCAGTCCCACCGGCCACCTCGCAGACCACGCTTCCGCCGCAATCGGCCCAGCCGCAAGGTTCGGCTCCCCTGCGCGTGATGGTCGATAAGTCTCTCCTCATCAATACGACAGAGCAAATCAAGCGCATCTCGATCACCGACCCTACTGTCGCGGATCCCACCGTGCTCACGTCCACGCAGATCCTGGTCCACGGGCGATCCCCGGGCGAAGTCTCCCTGATCATCTGGGACGAACTCGAACGGTCGCGCAGCTTTGATCTCCGCGTGGATGTGGATGTCAGCGCTTGCGCCGAAGAAGAACATCGCGTCTTCCCCGAGGAACAGATATCCGTCACCCCTTCGCGCGCCGCCATTGTTCTCTCTGGTCACGTTACGACGGAGGATGTCGCCAAGCGCGCGGGAGAATTGGCTTCGGCTTATTCGAAGAATGTTGTGAACGTGCTCACTTTCGGTCCCGTGGGCGCGCAGGAAGTCCTGCTGGAAGTGAAGTTTGCCGAGGTCGACCGCACCGCACTCACCCAAATCGGCGCCAACATTTTTTCTACTGGTGCCGGCAATCTGGTCGGATCCACCACCACCGGCCAATACGGTGGCTTCGCCTCGCAGTCGATCAGCCAAACTCAGGGACAGAGTCCCCCGTTTCAGGCCAGCCAAACCATCAGCAACGTTCTCAACCTGTTCCTATTTCAGCCCAATGTTCATTTGGGCACCGTGATCGAGGCGCTGCAGACCAAGAACCTTCTCCAGATCCTGGCCGAGCCTAATCTCATCGCCGTTAACGGCAAGAAAGCCAGTTTCCTCGCCGGAGGCCAATTTCCCTTCCCCATCGTGCAGCCCGGTGCGGGGTTTACCGCCGTGACGATCTCCTTCAAGGAGTTTGGCGTGAAGCTCGAGTTCACTCCTGTCATCATGCCCAATGGCAATATTCACCTCATTGTCGCCCCAGAGGTCAGCACCCTCGATTTTGCCGATGCACTTACTATTTCCGGTTTCACCATCCCGGCCTTGAGCACACGCAAGGCTGAAACGGAGTTTGAGTTGCGAGATGGACAAAGTTTCGTGATCGCCGGCTTGATCGACAATCGCGTCACCGACATTTGGAACAAGGTTCCCGGCCTGGGCGACATTCCGATCCTGGGTAATTTCTTCAAGAGCAAGAGTGTGCAGAAGAGTAATTCAGAACTGATGGTGCTTTGCACCGTCCACCGAATTTCGCCCAACACCGAATCGCCGCCCGGACCTAAGAATCCGGAACCTTTCATGAACAATGAGAAGTTCGATGGGAGAAAGCCTTCCGGGAAGTGACCCCGTGGCCACGTGATCTGGTTTGAGTAAAGCAGTGAACGAAGCAAGCGTTGAAATTAGGGGGAGTTGGATAGGCATTGGTTATGCCCGAGCTTTCAGTAGTCATCGTGGCCACCGACAATGAGCAGCGCACCGTGCTGCAGGTCTTGGTGGATGGTACTAGCGTAGCCCGCACGGTTCACACCTGCGCCAATTTTCCGGTTGCGGCATCGGATCCGGTCATGCGGCGTTTGCAGGCCGCCAACCCCGAGGTCCTGCTGGTTGATATTCCGGCCGAGAATCCCTCCACCGCCATGCGCGCGGTTGAACTCCTGCGCCAGGAACTGCCCGACTCGGCCGTCTTCGCCATCGGCAGTCTCAACCAACCGCAGGTCATCGTGAGTGCCATGCGCGCCGGGGCTCGCGAGTTCATCGAGCGCCCCACTACGACCACCGACCTTTTGGAGGCCTTTGTTCGCCTGAGTACGGCCCAGCGCCGGGTTCAGAAAGAAGGTCCGCGCGGCAAGGTATTCTCCGTGGTCAATGCAAAAGGCGGCAGCGGGGCCACGACCGTGGCCGTCAACCTTGCCCTGGCTCTGCAGTCGGCTCATGGCCACACGGCTCTCGTGGACCTCGCTCCCCTGGGACACACCTCCTTGCATCTGAATCTCAAACCCTTGTTCACCTTGGCTGACGCGACCCGCAACCTCCACCGCATGGACAGTTCCCTGCTGGAGAGTTTCATGACCCGGCATAGCGGCGGTCTGCAGTTGCTGGCAGGAACCAATGCTCCCGCCGCCGTCGAACCATCGACAGCGGAGTTTGTCCGGCTGTTCGACCTGTTGGTAAGCCACTACCGCTACGTGGTCGTAGACAACTCCTCACGCCTCGACGCCGCCAGCCGCCTGGTCGCCAATCTGTCGGAGTACGTTCTGCTGGTGGCCTGCACCGACGTGGCCTCCCTGTGGAGTGCGGCTCGCGTGCAACAGTACCTGGGAGAGACGGGCAACCGCGAACGCCTGCGGCTCGTCCTCAATCGTTTTCGCAAGGTTCCCGGATTCAGTGAGGCGGATGCGGAAAACGCTGCCGGCGTCAAATTATTGTGGCGTGTCCCCAATCAATACTTTGCGATTTCCTCGGCTATTGACCGGGGCTCGCCGGTGATGGAGCAAAGTCACACCGAGATTGCCCGCTGTTTTTCGGGACTGGCACAGGAACTGACCCGCAATGACGTCGACGTGAAACGTGCTGCCTGGTCCCTGTTTAAGACGGTATAGGATCAAGACGGTATTAAGACTCTATGGCCAATCTGCAGACCGAGCACAGCGAGTATCAGCAGGTAAAGGCAGACCTGCACCGCAAGATCCTCGACCGCCTTGACCTGGAGAAGCTGGGCCGCACTACCGGCGATTCAGCCCGCGAGGAAGTTCTCGTCCTCATTCGCAACTCGGTTAACAGCGAGATCATTCCCCTCAGCTTTGCCGAACGCGAGCGGCTGTCGCGCGAGATTCTCGACGAAATCTTCGGCCTTGGGCCGCTCGAACCCCTGCTCAAGGACCACACCATCTCCGACATTTTGGTCAACCGCTTTGATAAGGTTTACATCGAGCGTTCCGGCAAGCTGGAGTTAACCGGCTTGTCCTTCAAAGACAATCAGCACCTCATGCAGATCATCGAGCGCATCGTTTCACGCGTGGGCCGCCGGGTCGACGAATCTTCTCCCATGGTTGACGCCCGCCTGGCTGATGGCTCCCGTGTCAACGCGATTATTCCTCCCCTCGCCTTGGACGGCGCTTGCCTCTCCATCCGCCGTTTCGGGCGCGACCCGGTTACGGCTCGTAACATGATCGAGAACCACACCCTGACCGAGGCCATGCTCGAACTGCTGTCTACCATGGTGAAAGGGCGTTTGAACCTGCTGATCTCGGGCGGTACCGGCGCCGGTAAGACTACATTGCTCAACGTGCTTTCCGGCTATATCCCTAACGTGGAGCGCATCGTCACCATTGAAGACGCCGCCGAACTGCAGCTCAAACAGGAACATGTGGTGCGCCTGGAGACGCGCGCGCCCAACATCGAAGGCAAAGGCGCGGTCCGCCAGCGCCAGTTGGTCATCAACAGCTTGCGTATGCGGCCGGACCGCATCGTCGTCGGCGAGGTCCGCGGCGAAGAAGCCTTCGACATGTTGCAGGCCATGAACACCGGTCACGAAGGCTCCCTCACAACGGTCCACGCCAACTCAGTGCGCGACGCCCTGGCCCGAGTGGAGAACATGGTCTCGATGGCAAACCTCAATATTCCCGAGCGCGCCGTGCGCCATCAGATTGCTTCCGCCGTTCATGCCGTGGTGCAAGTCGCCCGCTTGTCGGACGGCACACGCAAGGTAATCTCGATTTCCGAGGTCACCGGCATGGACGCTGAATCCATTACCATGCAGGACATTTTCGTGTTTGACCGGCGCGGCATTGACGAAAATGGGAAGGTGCGGGGAGCATTTCGCGCCACCGGAATCCGCCCTCAATTTGCCGAGCGGCTGGCAAATGCGGGCACGCGGCTGCGCCCGGCGCTATTTGAATCGAAGACGGAAATTTGAGCACACTGTTCTAGGGAATTTGGATTAGAGAACCACTGGTTATGTCCGTACTCTTGATTGCTATTCTGGTCTTCGTCGTGGTTGCCCTGGCATCCTTCGCCGTCTTGTCTCTGATCGACGAACGCCGCGCCCAGGCTCGGCTTATCAAAGATCGTCTGGCGACCGTGCAGAAAGCGCCGGAACACGAGCCTGACGAAGAACTTGCGCTGCTGCGGGACGAGCAACTCAGCGAAATTCCAGCCCTTGACAGTCTGCTGCGCCGATCCGCGAGGGTTTCGGCCATGCAGGAGGCGTTGCTGCAGGCCGGCATGAAATTTCGAGCGGGCAATTTTCTCGTACTATGTCTGCTCTCCGGTGCCCTGGCGGGGTTGGCAGCTCTAGTCTGGAGCCGGAATCCTGCCATCACGTGGGCCGCCCTGATCATCGGCGCGTTCCTTCCCTATGCGACGGTGTCCTACCGCCGCCAGAAACGTTTTGAGAAAATCGAGGAACTTTTCCCTGAGGCAATCGACACGCTGGCCCGGGCCGTCCGCGCGGGACACGCCTTCACCACCGCTCTGGAAATGATTTCCAACGAAACCTCCGAGCCGCTGGCCAGCGAGTTCCGCAAACTCTATGAAGAGCAGAAGTTCGGCATGCCGGTACGCGACGCGCTCATGAATCTTACTGAGCGCGTGCCCCTGGTAGACGTGAAGTTTTTTGTCACCGCCGTCATGCTGCAGCGCGAAACCGGCGGCAACCTCGCCGAAATTCTCGACAATTTGTCCTACGTGATCCGCGAGCGTTTCAAAATTCAGCGCCAGGTCCGGGTTCACACCGCGCAGGGCCGCCTCACCATGGCCTTGCTCATGGCCATGCCGCCCGCCGTGGTGGCGATTCTTGCGGTGTTCAGTCCGGAGTTTGTTCACCCGCTTTTTTATGATCCCATTGGCCATTCCCTGCTGGTGGTCAGTATTGCCTTGCAAACCATTGGCTACTTCGTGATCCGGAAGATTATTAAGATTCAAGTTTAATTAGGACCAGGTATTAAAGATGCCGTTGATGATTCTGGCCATCGTCGTATTCGTGACCGTTGTGCTGGTGGTGTTCGCCTTCGGCGCTGCCGTGGTGACGCCCAGTTCCGTGCTGGGAGCCCGCCTGCGCGCTTTGGGCGGACAGGCATCGCAGGCTCCGGAGAAGCCCGCGATGAAGATGAAAGAGCGTCTGGAGCAGGCCCTCGACCCGCTGAGCAAGGCCATTCCTCTGTCCCCCTCTGACGTCTCCCGCACCCGCGCGTGGCTGATCCAGGCCGGCCTTCGCGAGCCACGCCACGCCAGCTATTACTTCGGATCCCGCTTGGCGCTCGCGTTTCTGGGCCTGGCCGGTGTCGTGGTTTTTTCCGGTTTCGATAGCCTGAGCCTGCTGGTCTGCGTGCCCGCGCTCGGCTTCTTCATCCCCCGCTTTTTCCTGAAGCGCATGATTAAAGACCGCCAGCAGCGCATCCGCATCGCCCTGCCCGATGCTCTTGACCTCACCGTGATTTGCGTGGAAGCCGGTTTGGCTCTGGACCAGGCGTTAATGCGTGTCGGAAAGGACTTGCATCACGCCCATCCCGATTTGAGCGACGAATTTCATCTTGTCAATCTCGAGATGCGCGCCGGCAAACCCCGGGCCGAGGCTCTGCGCAACCTCGTCGACCGAACCGGTGTGGATGACATTCGCTCTCTCGTGGGTACTCTGATCCAGACCGATCGCTTTGGCACCAGCGTGGCTCAAGCTTTGCGCGTTCACTCGGACTCTTTGCGCACCGCCCGCCGTCAACGCGCAGAAGAGCAGGCCGCCAAAACCACCATTAAGATGGTGCCTCCCCTCGTCATATTCATTTTGGTTCCGTTCCTCTTCGTCACCGTTGGTCCAGCACTCATTCAGGCCTATCACTCCCTCGTTACCAAGTAGCAAAGCGATGTGAGAAGCAGTGGGCGCATCCAATAAAGAGGAAATCAGGAGTCGTCATGCCGGGATTAGTCCCGCGCGGCCACGCTTTCAACCAAACCCGTCAGCTCTATCTCGCCACCGACCTCGCCGTGGCGGAGACACACTGGTCCCGCTTGCGCGGACTGCTGGGAGCCTCCGAGGGTGACTTCCGTAACGGCTGTGGGCTCTGGATTCGTCCTTGCCGGGGCGTTCATACTCTTGCTATGCAGTTCCCCATTGACGTAGTCTACTTAGACCGCGCCGGGGTGGTGGTACACCTCGAGCACAATCTCCAGCCCTGGCGCTTCTCCCCCGTTCGCATGCAGGCAGCCTCAGTCCTGGAGTTACCCAGCCACACGGTGGCCAGAACTGAAACTGCATTGGGCGATAGTATCGAAATCCAGATGAAGGAGAGTGTCTAGCCTCGTTTCCAGCCACCGTTAAACCGAAGCCAGATCAACCGCTCGCGCTTGACTGAAACTCTCCAACTCGAAGACGCGATCCAACTTCACGACGCGCCCAAGCTGCTGATCGAGTGGTCTTCACGATGGGACGAGTTCGTCACCTCTATCGGTCCCGCCTTTTCCCGCTCCGGTGCACGCCTGGCTGGCGAAGCCCCTCACGGTATTTTCCCCTACCGGGGAATGCTCGCTTCGCTCGTGCTGCAGGCGTTCCTGCTGTTCGTCGTCACGGTTCTTCCCCGGAAGATTGCCCAGCTCCGTCCCTACGCGCCACCCAGGGTGCGTCCGTATGAAGTTATTTACTATTCTGGCGACGAACTGCCGCGCACCGAAGACCTTGGCGGCGCCCAGGCCGGAGCCGCAGGCCGCGCCGGCGGTCAGGAAGCGCATCACCGAACCCAAACCATTCACGTGGCTCGCGGCGGCTCGCTCGCACCCAGAGTTGTGGACGCTCCCGACCTTAAACTGCCGTCCTCCATGGGCGCAGTAGCCAACCTGCTCGCTTTCAAGGCCAATCCCGGCCCGCCTCCGGCGGAAGGCCTGCACTCTTCTCTCACTGCTCCCAGTCTCCCCGCCAACGTGATTGCTCCGGCTCCCAGCGTTTCTTCAAATAAATCTCGAACCTCTCCCGCTCTGAATGCGGCAGTCGTGCCTCCCGCGCCTGATGTCCGGTCGGAACACGCACTCGTCGCGCCGTCCCTGGACCCCAGCATCATCGCTCCCGCTCCCAATGTTTCCCGGGAACGCACCATGGCCGCGCCTTCATTAGACGCCAGCGTGATCCGCCCGGCATCAACACGCATTTCCCGCGACCAGGCTCGTTCCACTCCAACGCTCAGTGCCAGCGTGATTCCGCCGGCTCCCGCAGCCATCAGCCGCGAAGTTTCCCCAACGCGAGTGCAGATGAACGACACCGCAGTCGTGCCTCCACCGGTTTCAGCGCCTGAACGTGAAACTTCGCGCAATTCGAAGCTCAGTCTGCCCGCACCATCCATGGTCGCGCCACCGCCTTCCGCCGATTCCGCGCGTGACCTGCGCCGTTTGGAAAGCGGCAGCACTGACCCCTCAAGAGCCGTTGTCCCCCCACCCCCCACGTCGGCGGCCAACGGATCGTTGGTGAGCACTATCATCGGCAAACTTTTCGGCACACAGGACGCCGTACCGCCTCCACCAGGTGTCTCCTCACAGACCGCCTCAGGAACCATCGCCAATCCCGCGGGAGCATCGGCGGGCTCGCTCACCACCAACATCGTTCCCCCTCCGCCCTCGGTCGGAAGCTCGAATTCTGCTTCCGGAAGAAGTTCGGGTTCGTCGCTCGGCGCATCAGGAGTCATTCCTCCGCCCCCGTCGGTTGCAGGCTCACGTACTGGCCACGACTCGTCAACCGGCGCCGGAAATTCTGGCGGCTCCGGCAATGGCACGCTGCTGGCCAGTAATGTGGTTCCGCCACCTCCGTCAATTGGCTCCGGCCCCGGACTGTCCGGCTCCGGCAGAAAAGGCTCCGGCCTCGGTGGTCCCGGCGACTCCGGTTCAGTTCTCGCTCCTCCCAAAGGCGCAGGCGGAAGCACCAGCGGTTCTGGAATAGTGATCTCCTCCCAACCTGGCTCCACGGTTGGAATACCCGGCACCGGCGGTAAGAACTCACTGGCGATGTCGCCATCCGGTGGAGACAAGCCGGGCCTCGGCGGTTCCAGCGGAGGCTCCAGCATCGGTTACGGCGAGGGCTCCGGCAGCGGACTATCCGGAGCCGGCTCAGGCGCTGGCAAGAAAGGTAGTGGCGTCGGGTCCGAACCCAATGTGCGTGGCGGAATCTCTGCCACGCCTGGTCCCGGCGGCGCCGGCACCGCTCCTACCGGGTCTCCCGCTGTGCCCGGCGTGGACGTTCGCGGTGGCAGCACTAACGTTGTCGATCTGCCCAGCTTCGGATCGGAAGGCGGCAGCGCTCCCACCCCTCCCAGACACTCTCCCGGAATGCCGAAGGAGGGAGCGGACATCACCATCGTCGCCACGTCGCGCTCCGGCGGAGTGTTTGATTTCTACGGCAAGCTCCCGGGCGACAACTACTCCGTCTATGTGGATACAGCGATCGGCACGGTCGTGATGCAATTCGCCGAAGTCAATCCCGCCGCGCATTCCCCAGGCGGAACCACGAACGGAACCCCGACGGGAACAGCGACCGGAGCGCTCACTGGCCCGCGAGGCTACGTCACCGACTTGCCCCCCGGCCTTCCCCACGCCCGCGTCGTCATCAAATGCAGACTCGACACTACCGGCACTCTGAGAAATCTCCAGGTCCTCGAACCCGGCCCAGCCGACATGACGGCGAAGCTCATGGCCGCCCTGCCCAAGTGGAAGTTCCGCCCGGCCATGCGCGGTAAACAGCCGGTTGAAATTAACGCGATTCTCGGCTTCAACATCGACACCAACGACCGCTATTGAATGTTTGCGACGACCGGGAAGGGCACGACTTCAGTCGTGCCGCTATGCTTTCCGTCGGTCCTAACAATCCTGTCATCCCGACCGGAGCAGGATCATTCTTTTTGAATGATCCGGCGGAGTCGAGCGACCTGCTGTTCGCCGGGTGCCCATTTCTCGGCGTCCTTTGCGAGAAGCGGGCCTTTCTTTCGTCGCTGCTATCTCGCTCGAAGATCATCCGCCACAAACAGTAGTCCTCTAAGGATCAAAGGTGTCATGTGACATCTAACCTTGTCATCCACAGCCCCAACATCCGATCATGGCAGCGGAGGCAGTGCGCGAATGCGATTTTCTCTCGCTTAGCACAGAGCTAAGTTCAATGTTGTCAAGATTTTGCCCGCAACTTGTTGATTCCAAGAGATTACTTTGCATTTTCGCCAACGCGATGATTTGAATAGACCAGGGGGAGGGGGGTACCCCAGTGAGAAGAAAGTACATGCCCACTTTCCCAAACCGGGAAGGCTGGAGACCCGAAGCTGGAAACTGGAAACCGGAAACTCGGACCAGCTACTTATTCTGCAGCCGCAACCGAGCCAGCAGCCCATACGCTTTGCGGAACCACGGACGTTCACGTCGTCTCAGATATCCCGGCATCGTCGGCTTCTTGTCGAGAATTTTCTGAGCCCACTCGCGAGCCTCATCAAGCCGGCCCTGCGACTGAAGGAAGAGCGCGTAATTGTAGTAAGTCTCAGAACTTGTGGAAATCTTAGTGGCCTGCTGAAACAGGGCCTCAGCTTGTTCCGCTTGTCCTGTTTGTGAGTAGGCATGAGCCAGCAAACCCTTGGCACGCTGGAAGTCGTAATTAGGATCGGCGGCAACAGCGCGCTCGAGATCGGGAACGGCCGCAGCAAAATCTCCGAGTTCGATCTCAGCGATGCCACGGCGGTAGAAAGGATCGGCGGAATCGGTACGCGACGAGATGGCCTGGTCATAACAAGCCCGCGCCCGGGCAAAGTCGCCGTCGTCAAGATAAAGCAGGCCGAGTTCTTCATAGTTGCCCGCCGACGGATTGTCGAGGATAGCCCGCTCCAGTTCATGAATCCGCCGGCGGCGCGGAAACGCCTGAAACGAGCCCCGAAGCAGTCCGGCATCGGGAATCACTTCCGCGACAATATAGATCAGCGCGCCAATCCATCCCAAGAACAGGATGATAAAAATCCAATACGTGTCCGGGCGGCGGCGAATGAAGTGCACGATCGCCACTGCCTGCAGAATGAATCCCCACCCGCCGAGAAAAAAGAGAAGTGATCCCATGTACATCTCAATATGACAGCGCAATATAACACGGGCTTCGGCGGAGCCTGCCCTGACCGAAGTCGAAGGGGCTTTCGGGCTTCGGCGAATGCTAGAATCATGCGTGGTCAAGCCCTTCACGCGTTCCATTCGTCTTCTTGCTTCCGATATCGACGGCACCCTGCTCAATCCGCAATTCCAGATTTCACCGGAAGACCTTGCTGCCCTGCGTCGCGCTCACGACTCCGGCATCGAGATTGTGTTAGTCACCGGGCGCCGCCATACGTTCGCCATGCCCATCGCCAGGCAGTTGGGGTTCGATTTCTGGCTCATCAGCTCCAACGGGGCTGTAACCCGGTCGCTGGCTGGGGAGACCTTCTATCGCGACCTGATGCCGCGGGAGATCTGCCGCGACTTGTGCCGGGCGATGCAAGATTTCCGTGGGCATACCGTTCTGCAGTTTGATAAGGATTCCAAGGGCGCGATCGTTCTCGAGCACCTCGACGACTTGAACGCGAGCATCCGCCGCTGGCTGGAGAAGAATATGGCCTACATCGAGTTTGTGGTGCCGATCGAGAATGCCCTGGTGAACGATCCGGTCCAGGCCATGTTTTGCGGCTCAATGGCGCGGATGAGCGCAGCTTTGCGGGCGCTCGAAGTCAGTGGAATAGGCAACCGCGTTACCGTCCTTCGCACCGAATATCCCGCGCGGGATCTCTCTATGATCGACGTGCTGAATACAGGCTGTTCCAAGGGGCATGCTCTGGAACGATGGGCCGCGCACCGGGGCTACAAGCGCGAAGAGGTCATGGCCATCGGTGACAACCACAATGACGTGGAAATGCTTGAGTTCGCCGGGCGTCCGGTTATCATGGGGAATGCCTGCGAGGAGTTGCGCGGGCGCGGCTGGAGCGTAACCCTCGGCAACGATCGCTGCGGTGTAGCCGCGGCCGTTGCGGAAGTCGTCGGTGGCTAAGCTCTTAAGAGTGGTTGAATGTCCGGCATGAAGAAGGCGATCCAGATCGGGCCATGGGTAGCGGGCATCATTCTGCTCGCAGCAACGGCGCTACCTTGCCCGGCAGCCGACACAGCCGTGCTGCGCAATGGATTCTCGATTCGTCATCAGCGCCGGCAGGTGATAGGGACAATCACACGCCTGTATGTGACCGGGGACGAATCGAGTTTTGTGGACGTACCAACCGAGGAGATTGACCACTTTGAAGCCGCGCCGCTTGAACCAGGAAAAAATGGGTCGACGTCGCACCTCCATTTGCAATCTCCGGCGCAGAACGTCCAGCATTCGCCGGATCTCGACGAGGTGGTAAGCGCCGCGAGCGGAACCTACCATCTGGATCCGGATCTGGTAAACAGCGTGATTCGCGCCGAGAGTGGCTTCAATGTACGGGCGGTGTCGCCGAAAGGTGCGCAAGGATTGATGCAGTTGATGCCCCAGACCGCGTCGCAACTGGGCGTGCGGAATGCCTTTGACCCGCGAGCAAATGTAGAAGGCGGGACACGCTATCTGCGTGAACTGCTGGAGCGTTATGACTTTGATCTGATCAGGGCGCTGGCCGCTTACAACGCAGGCCCTCAGCGGGTGGAGCAGTATGGTGGAGTGCCTCCCTATTACGAGACCAAAGCCTACGTAGCCCGCATCGTGCGCGACTTCAATAAGAAGAAACTCGCCGCGAAGGCCGCCACCACGCCTGCGGCTCCGAAGAGCTCAGCGAGCAAGTCAATGGGACCGCCTGTTCCAGCAAACAAAGCGCACAAGCCCACTCCGCAAGCTCAAGCCAAGGCCGTTCCCCCGCAACCTGGCAAGTAGCAGACTCCTCGGTTTGACCCTCTACTGACACTCATTTACCTTTGAAGTGCCGTTTCCGCTTCGCGTTGCGAGGGTCGCGGCGCGAGGCTTCTCCCCTTCATGGACAAAAAGCGCATAGTGGCTAGCATCGTGGTGTTCCTCATCCTGGCCGTTTTGCTTTACTTGCAGGTTCGCGAATGGCAAGCCTTCGATTGGGGAAAGTTCCGCAGTCTTAGCCAGCACATCCGGTGGATACACGTGCTCCACGCTGTGGCGTGGATCTATTTCGGTTACGTGTTACGCGCCATCCGTTGGAAAATCTTTCTTCTGCCGGTCCGGCCAAAGGCCTCATACACAGGGCTGATTGCCCCCACGCTTATCGGATTTACGGGTCTGGCGCTACTTGGGCGCCCCGGAGAACTCATTCGACCCTACCTCATCTCCAAGCGCGAGAATCTCCCATTTTCTTCCCAGATGGGAGTATGGGCGATTGAAAGAATATTCGACATTGGGGCCTTCACGGTCCTGATGGTGTCGGCGATCTTTTTTCTTCCCGGCGCTATGCAGTCAATTCCGCACCCGGAGTATTATCACCAATTCCGCATCGGCGGTTTCTTGCTTATAGGACTCGTGGTTGGTCTCGGGGCGGCCGCGATCGCGGTCAGCCGGAGCGGTGAGGCCATCGCGGCATGGTTTGAGAAACGATTTGCGCATTTAGCTGCCAATCTGGGCCACCGCATAGCGGAGAGGATTCGGGAGTTCGGAGCGGGGTTGCGCTTCGTCCACGGCCCGATCTCACTCGCATCTTCGATTATCGTTTCGGTGGGGATGTGGTTTGCTATCGCCGTGGCCTATCAGGAGGTTGCTCACTCCTACGGCACAGATGCCCTCGAAATAGCCCGGCCACAAGTGCTGCTCTTGATGGGGGCCAGCATTTTTGGGTCGATGCTGCAACTGCCGGGTATAGGCGGAGGCTCGCAGGTGGCGACGGTTGCTGCGCTCACTAAAATCTTCGACGTTCCTGCTGAAATGGCGACAAGCTGCGCGATCTTGCTGTGGCTGGTCTGCTTCGTAGCAGTAATGCCCTTGGGTCTGGCTCTGGCGCACCACGAGCGACTGTCGCTGCGTAAACTGTCCGACGAAAGCCATCGCGCCGAAGACGCAGCTTTGGATCAAGGTGCTGCGCAGGGCGTTTTGGGTGAGGGCGCTGAAAAGCAGCTGTCGGCACCTTCCGAGTCTGTGCCCGACGTTCTGAGAGAGGCTCGCGAAAAAGCCCGTATCCCCCGGATCGATCCAAGATAGACGGTGTGTTGCCGGCCAGGCGCTAGGTCCCTGCTACAATTTCGAGTGAGCATCGCGAGCGGAATAATCAGTGAGGTTGCAGCCTTAGCTTCGAAACAGCTACATCATGAAATGTCCTTTTTGCGGATTTGCCAACGATAAAGTAGTCGACTCGCGCGAGAGTAAAGAGGCGGAATCCATCCGCCGGCGGCGCGAGTGCCTGAAGTGCGGCAAGCGCTTCACTACCTACGAGCGCATCGACGAAATCCCCTACATGGTGGTCAAGAAGGACGGCCGAAGGGAGAAGTTCGACCGCCAGAAAGTGCTGAACGGCCTGCTGCGGGCCTGCGAGAAGCGTCCCGTCCCCATCAGCAAACTGGAACAGATTGTGAACGAGGCAGAATCGTTCGTCATCGAATCGCAGGAACGCGAGCGCAAGACCAGCGAACTGGGCGAGCTCATCATGAACCGACTGCGCCGCTACGACAAAGTCGCCTACGTGCGTTTTGCCTCCGTGTATCTTGATTTCAAGGACGTGAAAGAGTTCATGAATGAGTTGAGAGATCTGGTTAAAGCTAAGGAAACAGTGGAAGTTAAAGCAAAGAAGAGTAGCCAGTGAGAATGCGGTCATGAGTTATAAGGTAACCCTCATTCCCGGTGATGGCATCGGTCCCGAGGTGACCCAGGCCACAGTGCGCATTCTGGAGGCCACGGGCGTGAGGTTTGAATGGGAGTCATTCCAGGTTGGAGCCGATGCCTTCGAGAAGTATGGCGAGTACATTCCGAAAGAAGTAATTGAGTCGATCGAGCGCACGCACGTGGGATTGAAGGGACCGGTGACCACCCCTGTCGGCGGCGGCTTTTCCAGCATCAACGTTGCCTTGCGCCAGAAATTTGAGCTGTACGCCAACTTCCGCCCGATTCGCAATCTGCCGCACATCCCCACCCGCTATCCCGACGTGGACCTGATCATTGTGCGGGAGAACACGGAAAGCCTGTACTCCGGTCTGGAGCACGAAGTGGTGCCCGGAGTGGTGGAAAGCTTGAAAATCATCACCGAGAAGGCTTCGACCCGCATCGCCCGCTTCGCGTTTGAGTATGCCCGCAAGAATCAGCGCAAGAAAATCCACGCCATCCACAAAGCGAACATCATGAAGTTGTCGGACGGCTTATTCCTGCGCTGCTGCCGGACCGTGGCCAAGCAGTATCCGGAGATCACCTACGGCGAACACATTGTAGACAACACCTGCATGCAGTTGGTCATGAATCCGTATCAGTACGACATGCTGGTGATGGAGAATTTGTACGGTGACATCATTTCCGACTTGTGCGCGGCGTTCGTGGGTGGCCTGGGATTTGTGCCCAGCGCCAACCTGGGCGACCACTGCGCAATTTTTGAGGCCGTCCATGGTTCGGCGCCTGATATTGCGGGCAAGAATCTGGCGAATCCCACTGCGCTCCTGCGCTCTTCGCTGCTCATGCTGCGTCATCTGGGCGAGTTCGACGCGTCAATGCAGATTCGCGACGCGCTGGAAAAAGTCTACCGTCATCCCAAGAAGCTAACGAAGGATATCGGCGGCCAGGCGGGCACGTCGGAATTCGCCGACGCTGTGATCGAGGAAATGGAGAAGGCAAAGGCAGAGACCAAGACCGCGCCAGCCTCGGTTCGCTAGAGAACGCTTTTCACACAATGCTTAGTCGATTTCCGCCATTGACTCTCGTCGCAGATGGGAGTAAATTCGCCGGTTCTGGGGAATCTGGGGGATGACGCGCACAACACGGCGTGTGGGGGTGGTTCTGTTTCAGCTGGGCGGTCCTGACACGCTGGCTGCGATCGAGCCTTTCCTTTATAACCTCTTCTGCGATCCCGATATTATTGACTTTCCCTTCGCCCGCATCGGCCGCAAACCCCTGGCCAAACTGATTTCGACTACGCGCGCCCACAAAGTGCAGCACCACTACACGACTATTGGCGGGGGCTCGCCCATCCGCCGCTTCACCGAGCGCCAGGCGCAGGCGCTCCAAGCGGAACTGGCCGAACACGGTCTGGACGCGCGCTGCTTTGTGGCGATGCGTTACTGGCATCCCTTTACCAGCGAGGCCATAGCACAACTCCAGGCCGCGCAATGCGACGAGGTGGTCCTGCTACCCCTGTATCCGCAGTATTCCTCAACCACAACAGGTAGCAGCCTCAACGAATGGCAACGCCTGTTCCGCGACGACGCTC
Source organism: Candidatus Sulfotelmatobacter sp. (assembly GCA_049583505.1). Classification (GTDB taxonomy): domain Bacteria; phylum Acidobacteriota; class Terriglobia; order Terriglobales; family Acidobacteriaceae; genus Sulfotelmatobacter. Next base: position 1,108 of record JBAUVZ010000399.1, on the reverse strand, counting down.
CCATACACAACGTAGGTCCCTTCTACCGGCATCCGATGTATTTGGACGCGGTGATTGAGAAAATTGAAAAAGCGCTGTCGCGATTCCCAAAGCCAGAACGCGCAGAGATTATTTTCAGTGCGCACAGCGTCCCCATGTCGATCATCGCGAAGGGTGATCCCTACCAGCGGCAGATTGAGGAAACGGTCCGGCTTCTGATGGAGCGCGGCGGCTGGCCCAATCGTCACCGGCTCTGCTATCAGAGCAAGGTTGGAGCCAGTAAATGGCTGCAGCCTTCCCTGCACCGGACGCTGCGTGATCTGGCGGCCGAGAAGGTGGGGGAAGTTTGTATCGTGCCGGTAGCGTTCGTTTCTGATCACGTGGAGACGCTCGGCGAGATCGATCATGAAGCCCGCGAGGAAGCGCGGCGCCTGGGCATCAGGCAGTTCGAGATGAGCGCAGGTCTGAATGACTCTCCAAAGTTTGTTTCGGCGCTGGGGGAGTTGGTGTTGGAAGCGTTGGGCGAAGCCGTTCATTCCTGTATTCCGGTTCATGGAGCGGGAAGCCATGTAGTAGCGCCAGCCCTGGTGGCCGCCGACTAGTAGAGACCAAGAATTCGTTCGAGAAGCAGACAAGAACAGGAGGAAGACTCATGCCGGAGCCGGAGGGCGGCCAGCCCACCCCGAATCCAGAGCCAGCAAAGCCCGCAGCCACAGGCGCGATGGATGCCACGAAGTATGTGGGCACGCCGGCGGTGGGAACCTCGAAAGCAGCAGCGGCTGGTGGACTTTCCTCGCCCGGGCCATCGAACACCGATGTCGACCGTCGCCGTCGCCGGCTGGTGTGGGTCGGCGTGACCGCATTCCTGACCGCCTGGTTTCTCGCTTTCTTCCGATTCTTTCTTCCCCGCACGCTTTTCGAACCCAACACGGTTTTCAAGATTGGCTATCCCTCGGAGTTCGCGCTCGGTGTCGACACCAAGTTTCAGCAGAAATACCGCATCTGGGTCGATCGCTCCCCTGACCGCGTGTTCGTGATCTATGCGCGTTGCACCCACCTCGGCTGCACCCCGGACTGGAAACCGAGCGAGAACAAGTTCAAGTGTCCATGCCACGGCAGCGGCTATGAC
>JBAUVZ010000398.1:0-9933 GCA_049583505.1 Candidatus Sulfotelmatobacter sp. | reverse complement strand
ACCCAGCGCACGCTCAACCCCAACTCCGCCGCTGCCTGTTTCTGGGTGATGTGTCGTTTCTTAACTTCATGCAAGACCTTCAGTCGATCCCGCTCTTTCGCCGACATCCACAGCCCCTCTCCTGATTACGCCATGCGCCATCAAAGCGGAACTTTCTACTTTGCACAAAGAGGAACTTCTCAAGTGGTCAGCATCCTGCCGGTGCCCGGATTGCGGAGCATTGCCGGAAGCATGATGATGCGCACGATGATCCAGACGGACAGAAGTACGTCTCCAGAGATCAGCAGCCACCACTCTGTGCTCATTTGGCTATCCCCCTCAAAGCGCCGATGCTAAGGAAACCACCGACATTGCAATACCAGTGCGGCGTTTATCCTCGCGATCCTAACCCAGACAGGAACCTTCGCTGAATAGCGAATCGCCTTAACTTTCGGCTGGATTCTGTAGTGAGATCGGCATGCGCGAACCTGTGCTCGTGAACCTTGTATCCCAAGTTAACTGTACTGCTGCTCGAAAGGTCGCCATAGTTACGAAAGGGGACGATGCGCAAGCACGGGGTCTTCCGGCGCTGTTCGCACCTTCAGCCTGAGCCCCGGCATGCGGAACGCCGGTACGGCGTTCCAACTGTTGAAGCCCTGCGATGCGTTTAACGAGAACACCTTTCCCATGGGTAGAATTCAGTAGAATCGGCGGCCCGCTCCGCCACAGGTTGTGTGACTGTTCAATATTGGACAGCTTTCTAAATCATCTGAGGCTACCTTATAGATCGGAAGACTGAGGCGGTGCTGTATGAACCTTCTAGCGATTCAGTTTGTTTGGCCTTGAGACCTTACGTTCAGTTTCTCACTCTCTGCTCCGGCCGCTACTTCGCCAAATCATACGTCCAGCAGGTTCTTGTGTTGCCTTACTAAACGGAGCCCCGCAATGACACGAATTTTGATTGCAGACGACAGTCCGCCCATTCGACGCGGACTGCCCACGTTGCTGGAAATGAATTCAGACTGGAAGGTTTGTGGGGAAGCTGTGGATGGTCCCGATGCTGTACAAAAGGCGCACCAGCTTGCCCCCGACCTCATATTGATGGACTTCTTAATGCCGCAGATGGATGGATTGAATGCAGCCCGAGAAATCGCCAAATCTGGTACAGACATTCCGATTCTGCTCTGCACTCTGAATCTTTCACCTCAGATTATGGACTTGGCTCGCAACGCTGGTTTGCGGGGTGCGATTTCAAAGGCGGAAATTAGCAAGCTACCCTATGCGATCAAGGCGGTTCAGCGCGGCGAGACTTTCTTCTATTCTTCACGGTAGTCTCCCGGAGCATTCCCACGGTGGAGGTAGAACATAAGTTTGGGGATAAGCAGGCTTCGGGGGGAGGGCTGTTCAAACGAGCGTCCGGGACTCAATCGAGTCCGGGGCGCTTTCGTTTTTTGGTGATCTCGCTTCCGTACGGTCTCCCCATCTGGCGAGAAAATGCCGACACCCATTTGCGACAGGAAAAGTGTGATTTCTGGGTGCCGACAGTCGTCTACCTAGAAATCACAATATCTCAACCAATAGCCCGACCCACTTACATGAAGTCGCACTTCGAAGCTGACGGACGCTTGCCCTTGCCAATGGTCATAAGCTTAAGCTTCGTGCCTTTCTGCGGCAGGGATAGCGGCTAGATTGAAGTCCTCGGAGTGTTTTAGCCTAACGTGTGCACGGAACGCCTCATAGAGAATTTCATTGGTTTTTCCCATAGTACTCGGCCCATCGATCACGGCCTTTTCGACGCAGATGATCTCATGGCAGTTGGAGCACTTGCCGAAGCGATGACTGGCGCGATCCATTTCGTCCCTTGGTCCAAGCCAACCCGCATTGATCAGTTCTGGTTTTTTCATATCGCCAACTATTGCCACAATTTAGTCCCTGAGGACTGGGGGCTTCTGCGGACAACTGCTCAGTTCGCCGACTGACTTTGAGCACGTAGCACTTCTCGTGAACGGCTTTCCCGAGTTCATCCGTGTTGCTGATCTCCAGCCGTACAGGATTTCCACAAATAGAGCAGGGCAGATAGTCCAGCTCCTCTGGAGGATCGCGCTCATTCCGAAACCACCCTTCCGGTTGTACACAGGAGCCGAGGGACATTGTGCGTCCTTTCGTGTTTTTGTGATCTCTAGGTCCTGCGTGCAGTTGGTTTGCCAAAAGGATAATGTCTGGGTTCTCAAAGAGATATGAGATTTTGCAGCGAAGTCTGTTGAGGGGAGTTTTGCCCAGTAGTGAGCAGTTTGTTCCGGGTAGTCTCTCCAAAGACGTAAATGGGATCGGTGCGGTCATAGAGGCGATAGAAGCGGTAGCTTCCGGCAATGCTGCAAGTTGCGAATCGTAGGCTTTAAGGCATTGATTCGACGGTCGCGATAAACTCCCGAGTCCGGATTTCACTGTATTGCGCACATCTAGGTGAGAACATTAAATTTGGCAGTCAGCATACTTCGGGGGAGGGCTGTTCGAACGAGCGTCTTGTGACTCAATCGAGTCTGGGCGCTTTCGTTTTTCACCCGGTGCCACGACGCGGAAATTGCGCCGCTACGCAGGAGGTAGTTAAAGTGAACCGAATTCTGATTGCAGCTTTTACTGTAGCCTTGCTGTGCGGCGGTCCGGCGTCTCCCTCCGTCTCGGCCCAGACCACAACAGCCAATGACACTCCCGGGATCGCGCCCGGCAGCGTCATTCCCGTGCAACTCACCAAGACGGTAGATGCGAAAAAAGTAAAGACGGGCGATGAAGTCGTAGCTAAGGTCACCGTAGACCTCAAGAACAATGCTGGCACCGTCATTGTGCCCAAAGATACGAAGGTCGTTGGACATATAACCGAGGCACAGGCCCGCAGCAAGGACCAGAAAGAATCCGAGGTGGCGATCGCCTTCGACCGTGTGGTTATCAAGAATGGCGAACCGGTGCAGGTGCCGATGTCAATCCAGGCGATCATTGCTCCGCCCAATGCCAACTCCGCCAACTCAGCTGGTTCTCAGCCGACAAGCAGCTATCCGGAGCCAGGCGGAGCGGTCCCGGGCCCCGGAACACATTCGGGATCGATGGGAGGAACAACTCCTCCGGCGGCGAGCATCCCACAAACCACCGGCAGTGTACCGACGTCGGGAGCCCAGGCGCAACAACCTATCACAGGAAACACGAAGGGAGTTGTTGGAATCGCGAATCTGAGCCTTTCGACAGCGGCTGACACGCCGCAGGGGTCGCTGGTGAGTTCAGAGAAAAATAACGTCAAACTTGACGATGGCACGTTCTTGCTGCTGCGCGTGAACCAGTGAGGCTAAGAGCAAAGAGGAACAATTCCGGCCACTATCGAAGGATTCATGGATGCATCGCTGAACCTAGTGCGTTTCCTCGGGTTTGTTGATACAGATTTCACTGTATTGCCTCAAGTCGCCGCTCCGGGGTAACCTACCCACCGATTGATCAAGGGGTTCCTCTCCGAATCCGTGAAAGCGGTCATGGGTTAGCGAGTGCTTCATGGGTAAGCCTCCTTCCGACCCTCTACGACCGCTTTTTCTTGTGTCTAAACGTTGTGTGTGCATATTTTCCCAACCCCGCGCCGAAACTCCCGATCTGTCCATTGGAAAAGTAGAAAGGATTCACCTTACAGCGAAAGGGGAGGCCTCCAAATACCTCTGCCGGAATGCTGCAACAGGTCTCACCTGGGCGAGGGGCTTTGCCCGGCAATTTAGTGAATCATAGCCTATTGCACGTCGATCATCGTCGGATTCGCAGCGCCCTACTCTGGCAGTGAGGTGGGTGGGTTCAAGAAGCGTCCGTATTTTTGGCACGGGACGTGCATGGCAACTGAGCAGGCGGCTTAGCCCAACCTAGGAGCCGGGATTATGACGTACGTAATTACTAAACCATGCCCCGTGTGCAAACAACAACTAACCAAGCGACAACCTACCGATACCGTGCACTGCACCTGCGGCAAGCATGTTTGGCAAGGCTAGCACGCGATGTGAGTCACATCCGCAAGTGAGCCCAGCAGCGCCCCCGCGTGGCACACCGGAGCGATTCCCGACGTTTGGGACAGAGCGTGAGTTGGGATTGAGCAGTTTTCGGGGGAGGGCTGTTCGAAACGAGCGTCCGGGACTCAATCGAGTCTGGGGCGTTTTCGTTTTCTTGGGCCGTAGTCGGAGTGAGCCCGTCTGCGATGGAACATGTTTTCCCTGTGGAATGTCTTTGCATTGCGCGTCAAATGCCGACTACCCGTATGTCAACGCGAAAGAGTGCCTGGCAGAGAATGCCGCTTCTCCGCTCGCTGTCGTCTAAATCCCTCTCGTTAGGGGCAATCCCGGCGGCTTGTTAGCACAGGGGGAGTGGTCGCGGCTCTCGCTCGGTAACGCAAGTCCGGTTTGGCATCGCAGTTGCGGCTGTTCTAGCCGATAGCCCGTTTGGTACCCCGCGAGACTCCATTCCCCAGATTCCCGCTTCGCCAGAGGAAGCCCCAGATTCAGCAAGATCGCTCACGTTGAGCGACATCTGGCGCTGAACATAAGGAGAGCGCGGATGACACTTGAACCACTCAACTCTCGGCAACCGGGTGCTTGTTTGCTTGTACGCCGGAAGCGGATTCCTCGATGCGGAAGGACCTGTGTGCGGAGACTCCGTCGGTGAGCCATAATGATAGCGATTGGCTCGGCGTTTATAGAGCCGCCGCAATGGAATTTGACCGGGATAAGTTGCCAGCCAGCATCGAGGTGGCTGAGAAGGCTATCCACCAACGCTTACGGGGATTGCCGATTGCGGACTCTAAGGAACATCGCAAACTGAGAGATGCACTCAACAGTCTCGCGGTTCTCAAGAGAATGCTCTAGCACACTTGGCGCGAGCCGTGAAAGCCGGGTGGTGAACCTTCACCCGTTCAATTTCCAAAATCCTCTCAACGGAGCCCGTTGGACTTTCTGCTCACTTAACAGCAGGTTTAGCGCCGTGGTGACTGCATTGTGGGGCTTCCGAAGTTGCTCAGCCAAATCTCGCTCGCTGACGACCACCTCCCCAGTCGGGTACCGCTGGTGAATGGTGTGCCCATACGACGAAATTCTCCAAGCTAGCGACCGCAATTCTTTCTTCTTGTTCCGTTCGGCACGTTTGGCTCGCACCCCGTCGGTTTCAAAAACCCGCAGGCATATTGCCGCGATCCCGAGAGCAAGAACGATGAGCGCGACCCAACCGTACAGGGGGAGTGAGGAAAGAATATCTAGGAGGAACTGCATAGGGGGATATTTCTCCTTGAGATCAGGCACCCACAGAATACCCCCGCACCATCGGCTTCACGAAGATTACTGAAGTCCAACGCTGCGACAGCATCACGGACTTCTCTATTCTGACGCCTTGAGTCCTCAAATTAATTTAGCGACCTGACTTGCAGGCAGAATGGGAATGCTTCATGCCTAAACCGAGAAGGGGCCTAAAAGTGTTCCTCGGCCCTGTTAATACAGATTTCACTGTATGGTCTCGACTCGCCGTTCGGGGTAACTTCTGGACGGTAGATCACGGGATCGCTCCGATCCCAAGGTGCCGTATGCTGGCATGCAACAGGCTCTTCATTGACCCCTGCGATGGTTCGCCCGTAGTGGACTACCGAATCGAAAACGACTGTGTTGAAAGTCGCACTCTGGAAGCCGCCGAAAGGGGTACCACAACCGAGAAGCGATGGCAACGCCTGACACCTGAGCAACTTAGCTCGCACGTAATGGCGGACACGGTCGTTGCGCAGTGGCTTCGTAGAAGGATGGGAGTTCACAGGTTGGTCCGGGCATGCGTCTCATCCGCCAACAACGGTGGGCAGGGTGACTCAGAGCGAATCGCTGCGTCGACTTGTTCTATACTAGCAAACTCTCAGCTATCATTGTGCTCGACAGATCCACCTTCTCTTGGCTTTCATTACAACGGCCGGAGGATCCTTGAGCACTTCTGTCGGGCCAGCGACGATCGAGCCTCCGAAATTTCCCGGCGTTAGCTCGCGCCTCTTCGTTCTGGTGCTGCTTCTGCTGGTGGGTGGAGCGATCGTGCGTTCCGCAATATCCACTCGCCTGGACGGCTTCACCATCGACGAGCCTTATCACATTGCTACAGGCGTCTCCTACGTGCGCTATGCCGATTTTCGTATCAACCCAGAACACCCTCCGCTCGTTAAGCTCTGGGCGGGAGCGTTCCTCTCCGCGACAGGATTCCACCTCAATCCCATTCGCGTATTCGTCGATAAGCGCGACGAGCGCGATTTCACCGAAAGCGATGTCTATCTCAATAATGATTTTCATTCGGTGCAACGGCGATCCCGCATCGCTATGTGGACACTGAATGGATTGTTATTGGTGTTTCTGACATTCGCCGTACGCCGAGCCTTTGGCTCCGGAGTTGCGCTCGGGACAATGCTCTTTCTGGCAATTGATCCGACGGTGGCCGCGCACTTGCCTGTGGTGATGACAGACTTGCCGGTTTCACTGCTGTCCGCCACCGCAGTCGTACTCGCTATCCGTGCCTTCCAAGGCTGGCAATGGCAGGACCTGGCGGCATGCGCGCTCGCGTTGGGGCTGGCGCTGGCGACAAAGCATTCCGCGCCTATCGTTCTAATCTTTGTCCTCGGGAGCGGGACGGTTCTCGCACTCGTTCTACCTCTCTCTTGGCCCGACAGTTCTCGCCTGCCACGATTCGTGAAGCTTGCTGCTGTCGCAATCGGCGCCTTGATTATTCTCTGGAGCTTCTATTTCTTTCGATTTGCGGAAAGCAATGCCGGGCGCGACGTCTTCAATCGTCCGCTGACAGACAAAATCTCCGACGTTCGTTCACCAGCCTATCAATTTGTGCTAAAAACAATGGCGACGAGCCATGTGGTGCCTCGCCCGTACATTTGGGGCTTCGCCGATACGATTCGGGCTGGCCTTGAAGGACGTACTTTCCCGATCACGGCTTTTGGCCGCCCATACGTGACGACCGCGCCAAGATATTTCTTCCCCGGAGTAATCCTACTCAAACTTCCGATTGGCCTTGACGTGCTGGTGTTGATCGGATTGTTGTTTTTTTTCACGCGCCGTCTGTCGCCTAAGTGGAACGTGGGCCTGAGCATGGTTCTGGCAGCATCAGCTCTTTTCTTAGTAGTCCTCGCGTCGGGCTCGACCTATGCAGGCATCCGGCACGCGCTTCCCGTCGTTGTTCTTTTGGCAATTATTGGAGGGGTCGCCGTGCATGCGGGTGTTTCCTCGACTTCGGGGGCGTGGAAGGCGATCACGATGTTGGCACTGTTAGCGGCTGCAATATCTGCCTTACCCGTCATGCGCCCATGGGAATACTTCAACGAGATCATAGGCTCAAAGAACGCCTACCTATATTTCAGCGACGAGGGTGTTGATCTCTCGCAACGCGGCAACGAGCTAGAAGAGTACTATCATCGTGTTCTGGAGCCCTCGGGTGAAGTTCCTTTGCTACGATACGAAATGGGGAAAGCCGAAAGGACGGCTCGGCACTTGGATTGGCTTGGCCGCGATCTCAAGCGTGATGAAGCTCGGCTTAACTCGCCCGCTTTTTCCGGAACTATTCTGGCCGACGCCAGGTTCCTGGGCAAAAAGCCATTCTGGGACACTCCCTCGCTGCGCACTGTTGTTCCGACCTCACGCTTCGGGAATCTCTTGATCTTTCGAGGCACATTCCCGTCCAACCTGGCTGGGGAATTCTATTTTGATGCCCTTGGGAAAATATTCGCGGAAAAGCCCGATTTAGAGGCTGCAGAACGATTGCTCAGGCAATCGCTCGCGTCGGATCCCACTGCCTTTTTCGTCGACATCCAACTGGGCAACGTTTGTATAAAGCGCAGGGCGCGGGAATGCGCTTCACGAGCTTACTCCGACGCGTTGCAATACGCTCCCAACGATTCTCAACTCCGGGGATTGATTGAGGCCCAGATCAAGCGAGTATCTTCAGAACCGCTGAACGAGATCCAAGACTTGCGGGATCCGTTTATGGAATGATCCGGCAGGGACAGATTCATCCACAGTTAACTTACGCAAACCGCCTGCGGAACTGTTATCTCGAACGCGAATCACCATACGCCCTCCGTTTGGTCTTGGGGGATTCTACGCGGACGTGGATTGCCTTACAATTTGGCATTTCTCTCGCTCCCACCTGACATCAGTGGAATTCGTGCCGACTCAGAATCGGCTATTCTCATAGCACGATGAACAGTGACGAACGCATGCAACGGGAGTCCAGCCTGATCGCAACCAGCAGGAAGCAGCTTCCTGACTTCGCGAGGATGTGCGCCTCCGACGTTGAGACTGTCATACTGCACCAAGACGCCTTTGCCGCGGACTACCAAGATGACGAATACTTGCTCCTCGGCATGGCGATCAAGTATGCAGGTCTCCGTGGCAAGGAAGTTCGTGTGATTGGGAAGAATAGGAGCACGCTGGGCGAGGAAGACAAAATCCAGTGAGCATGCCAAGAAACGCGTGACAGGAACGACCCTGTTAGGGTAGCGTGCATAATCTATTCGACTCCAGCCTGTTCTAAATGTGAGGAGGCGTTATGCAACTGCGGGATTTCGCGGGAAGTAGTGGTGTTCTCTTGGCTTGCGGCGTTGCGGCGATCTCGTTCGCCCGACTTCCACAATCGTCCACGACAGTTAAGGCAACGCCACTTATCCTTGAGAAGAACGAAGGCGAGCGGCGAGTTATGAGGGGATATCCCGGAAACCCGGGGCCGGGACGAACGTTCATTTTGAAAGTTGATCCGAAAAACGGCGGTTCTCGGCAGTTGGTTCTCATCGAGGCAGACGGCCAGCCCGGGCAGGGCATCCATGCTCACCGGCACCCCGAATCAGACGAAATCCTCTATTTTCTGAGTGGAACGGGTCGAGTGCACTTGGGAGACGCTGTGAGAATCGTGCACGCCGGAGCAACTGTGTTCATTCCAGCAAATACGTGGATCTCTGTCGATAACACTGGAGGCGACGTCATGAGCACGATCGCCATTTTTTCCGCGTCCGGCTTCGAGGAGTTTGTGAGGGCCGCGTCCGTTCGCGAAGGGGAGAAAAACGTTCCCATGACGAAGGCGGAGAATGACGCGGTCGAGAGGAAATACGAGCACGCCGTGATGTTCAGGGAACCTTAGATTATTCCATACTGGAAATGGATTTGATGCCCTTACTTCTCCCGGGTTCGAGTCCCGTCGTCCCCGCCATTTTCCCAAGTTACTGGAAACGTCCCGTCTGTCCCCTAGTTTCCGAATTCCTACCCACAATTTGCCCACAGCAAACGATTCCTACCGCTGATTCTTCGGAGTAGTATGTGACGCCAACGATGGAGGCGATACATGCGATTTTCTTCTTTCGCCCTTTGGGTTGTCGCAGTTTTTTGTTTGGCCGGGTTTACGACATCGAAGTCAGAGGAAAGCAATGTCTCCAAAGCGAGACCGCTCGCCTACAAAGATTTCCTGACGCTCTGGAAAGACGCTGACCGCGACATCCTCATCCTGAATCAAGCCAAGGCGGAGTACGCAAAACTGCAATGAAACTTGCCTGAGTTCGTATAATGCGGTTGCAATCCTGCGCGTTCAAAAAGGTATGCTGGCTGACCATCTTCAGCCGAGGCGAAACAAGGGGCGAAAGGTCGCAAAAATCGAGGTCGCCCCACACAGCCTTTTGAACCACCCGGTAGCCAAGGACTTTCGAGAGCCTGAAATCACTGGATTTGCCCTTTCCTGCGTCCATCGGTGTGCCGTCCTCGTTGACTCTACCTCGTCCCATCCCTAACATTGCACCCTGAGTCCTTGCGCACCATGATCGGCCAAACCATCTCGCACTACCGCATTGTTGAGAAACTCGGTGGCGGTGGGATGGGTGTGGTCTACAAGGCTGAGGACGTGAAGCTCAGTCGCTTCGTGGCTCTCAAGTTC
>JBAUVZ010000397.1:0-16489 GCA_049583505.1 Candidatus Sulfotelmatobacter sp. | reverse complement strand
TAGCAAAGCGGAATGAAGGGGCCAACGTTAACTCTGACATCAACGTTACACCTATGGTGGACGTGATGTTGGTGCTGCTGATCATCTTCATGGTGATCACGCCCATGTTGCAGAAGGGCATCAGCGTCGATATGGCCAAAGTAAATAATCCGACGCCGATGCAAGACGCGGACAAGGAAGATGCGCTGCTGGTTTCGGTGATGCGTGATGGCACGGTCTACTTCGGCGCGGATAAGGTTCCCCAGATCGACCAGCTCACCGGCAAGGTGAAAGATCGCCTGACCAATCGCACGAACAAAGAGGTCTACCTTAAAGCGGATGCCCGCGCCCACTTCGGCAATGTAGTCCAAGTAGTGGACGCCGTGCGCGCCGCCGGTGTGGATGACCTGGGCTTGCTTACCGAGCAGAGAAAAAGCACTGTAAACGCTCCGCCTCCCGCTCCGGCGGGTGGGCAGTGAAGCGAGTGAAATAAGAGGAGACCACCATGAGTATGGCAGTTGGAACCGGCGGAGGCCAAAGCGCAAACATTAACGTCACTCCGCTCATTGACGTGCTGCTGGTGCTGCTCATCATCTTCATGGTGATCACGCCTTTGACGCCGAAGGGTCTGGACGCGCTGGTTCCTCAGCCGCCTCCTCCGAACGCGCCCAAGAACAATACGCCCGACCGCACTATCGTGGTGCAGTTGATTGATCGCGGTGCCGGTCAGGATCCCGGCCTGAAGATCAACCAGGAAGATGCCACCTGGGACAACCTGCAGGGGCGTCTGGCCGATATCTATAAAACCCGCGCTGAGAAAGTCATGTTCGTGAAGGGGGATGACGCTATCCCCTTCGCTGATGTGGCCAACGTGATTGACATCGCGCATGCTGCGGGAGTAGATAAGGTCGGTCTGATTACGGCGAAGATCGAAGCGGGCGGCTAAAGGGCACGTCCAAGGCTTTAAGAGTCCCGCTTAGGAGTGAAGACACGCCCGGAAGGTCCGGCATGGCATTCAGTCCGCGCACGGGAGCCGATGGTTCCCGTGCCGCTTCTGTTAAGGGACGTGCCACCAGCACTTGTCAACCCGCGGTCTCTGGGCCTAGGATGCTGTGTGGCAAGGGAGACTTATACCGCAATGAATAGACAGATTCGACTGCTAACGCTGGCGGCCGCTATGCTGGCACTGTTGTCTTCCGTGGGCTGCAGCAAGCTGCGTGCCCGCGACCAGCTGAACAAAGGCGTGACCGCCTACAAGAACGCCAAGTACGAAGAGGCCATCGACCATTTCCAACAGGCCGTTGCGCTCGATCCCAGCCTGATTAACGCCAAGATGTACCTGGCTACCGCGTTCGCTCAGCAATACATCCCGGGCGCTGACACGCCGGATAACAACAAAATGGCTGAGCAGGCCATCGAGCAATACCAGCACGTGCTCGAGATGAATGCAGCACGCGATCAAAAAGTAAACTCCGCAAAGGGAATTGCCTACCTGTACTTGAACATGAAGAAGTTCAACGACGCCAAGAAGTATTACCGCATGGCCGGGGAAATGGATCCCAACGATCCCGAGCCCTACTACTCGGTGGGCGTCATTGACTGGACGGCTTGCTACCAGCCGCGTATGGAAGAGCGCGCCAAGCTGGGCCTGAAGCCGGACGAGAACCTGAATCCCAAGAATAAGGATCAGAAAAAGGCCTGCGACCAATTGAAGGTGGAGAATGCGCCTTCAATCCAGGAGGGCATCGAGAGTCTGAACAAGGCGATCCAGCTCCGTCCCGACTACGACGACGCCATGGCCTACCTGAACCTGATGTATCGTGAAAAGGCCGACGTGGAATGCGACGACATGAGCGCCCGTCAGGAAGATCTGAAGACCGCCGACCATTGGGTTGACCAGACTCTGCTCACCAAGAAGGCCAAAGCCGAGAAGCAGCCTGGACAACAAGGCATCACGATGGACCAGCCGAAGTAGACGACTGAAGTAAACGCCGAATCCCCCGCTCCGTTTTGAAGGGCGCGGCTTCGGCCGCGCAACAAACCCCATAAATCAACAAGGTGCTTGTCATCGTCCCATGCAACGGTCATGGCCTGCGGTAGAGCCTGACTTCCACCTCAGGAAATTGCACCAGATCGACTCGCAGGAAGGAGTCGGCGAGGGTCTGATTGATCATCAGCGTAGTGGCATCGGGCTGGCCGGGGGCCCCATTACTCATCAGCATCACCCAAACCCGAGCGTACTGGCCGGGTACCGAGCGCATGAACTCACTGGTGGGCTTGCCAGTGACGTCGCGGTAGTCGAGGTGGTCGGCGTGACGTGGGAAGATGATTTCCGGGCCGGTCTCAGGGCTGCTTTGGGAGCTCCCGGCGCGGAGCGACCTGACAAACTCATAGGGGATTCGGGCTTCGGCGATGTGGAACAGAATGGCATCGCCGGGTCGCGCGTGATCGTAGATGTAGCTCGCGGCGGCTTCCGAGCCGTCACGCTGCAGATCGAAGTCGCGCGCATAGTAGGCAAACGTCCCCTGCAGCGAAGCCAGCAGCAGAGCCGTAAGGCAGACGGCCATCATCCAGATCTTCCGCAGGTTCGCCAAACCGGCTGCGGCCAGGATGATCAACGCCGGCAGGCAGAAGACGAAGTAGCGGGCCAGAAAAACCGGACGTGCCGGCGAAAGCAGCAGAGCCAGAGCAACGGGAAAGAGTAGCCAGACCAGCAGGAACTGGTACCGCCAGACGTCCCAGCCGACACTCAGCCTGAACAGCGACGCCCGCAGCGGCAGGATCGCAGCCAGGCACGCGGCCGCGTAGAGCAACAACAGAGGCAGTCCGTCGTTACCCGCCAGGTGTTCCCAGTAATCCAACAAATCATGAAAGCCGGGCCGTGAAATCCAGCGAATCGGTCCGGCTCCAGTCTTGGCCACAAAGGCCAGCAAAGGGAGGATCGCCACTCCAATCCAGATCCACGTTTGACCGAGCCATGTTTGACGGAGCCAGGTTTGATAGAGTGAGGTGTAACGGAGCGAGGTGTAACTGGTCGAGGTACGCGTGACACCAGAGACGGCCACGCCCTCCCCGGATGGTTGGGTTTTCTCTAGCCCTTGCACCGACAACCACTGGGCCGCCAGCAGCAACAACGCGTAAAGGTGTGCGTAAACGGCAAGAACGCTGGCCAGAATGTAACTCCAGCGGTCACGCTCGGAAGGCGACGGCTCCCGCACACAAGCGACAAAGAAGCCGCTCGACAACGTGGCCAGCAGCACAAACAGCGAGTAGCTGCGCGCTTCCTGCGCATACCGGATGTGGTACGCGTTGCAACTGATCAGCGCAACGGCGATCAAACCTACCCGGTGGTCAAAGAGCTTGCTGCCCAGCCAGAAGATGGCCGGCAAAGTTGCCAGCGAAGCCAGCACCGAGAAGCTGCGGATGAAGAATGGGCTGAAGCCCGAGTCAAGGTTCAACCATCCGCGCAGCAGCACGTAATACAGTGCCATATTGGCTTCCCGCCACCACAGCAGGTGCAGGAAGTCGTGCCAGCTCAGCCGGGCGATGACCACGCTGAAGCATTCATCGAACCAGAAGGGCTTCCGCGTGAGAAAGTGGAAGCGCAACGCTGTGGCCGCTGCCGCCAGGAAGATCAGGGTCAACACCGAAACCAGGGTCCAGGTCGGCCCCAGAGAGGAGTTTTCGAGCGAGTCACCTGCGTCCTGTTTCACCGCGGTTTTGGGAGGAGGCATGATGGTTGTAGAAGCAAACGTGCGGATTCCAGATGATACTATGCTGGGAAGAAAGATCAGCTCGCGGCTAGTTGTCATCCTGAATAAGCGTTCTTTACGCCGTTTGCGGTGAGCTTTGCCCGGGCGCCCCCGGCAGTGAAGAACATCCGGTAAGGGAGCGTCTGATGCGATTCATAGATCGCGAAGAAGTCACCCGGCGCCTTACCTACGATGTGTGCATTCCGATCGTGCGCCATGCGATGATCGCATTCTCGCGGGGCGAAACCAGGCAACTCTTGCGCTCGATCATCCCACTCGCCGAGGGCCGCCTATTCGGCGTCATGCCCGGTGCGATGGGCCCTTGTGCGCCATTCGGCGCGAAGCTGATCAGCGTTTTCCCGGAGAACTTTGCTCTGGGTATACAGTCGCACCAGGGTCTCGTGATCCTGTTCGACCCCGAAACCGGCGCGCCCGCTTGCGTCCTGCATGCGGGCGAGATTACGGCCATACGAACCGCAGCAGCCAGTGCGGTTGCCACTGACGCGCTGGCTCGCAAAGACGCACGCCGCCTGGCGATCCTGGGCTATGGCGAACAAGCCGCGACCCACGCGCGGGCTATCGGCAGAGTGCGCGACCTCGAATCCATTGCAATCTGGGGACGGTCTCCCGATCGAGCCCGCGGCTTCGCCGAGCGGATGCAAGCGGAACTTGCCGTGCCGGTATCGAGCGCTGGAACCGTGGAAGATGCAGTCGCCGAGGCCGACATTATCTGTACCGTCACCTCGGCGGCCGAACCAATCTTGAAGGGCGCGTGGGTGCGACCGGGTACGCACTTGAATCTTGTCGGCTCAAGCCATGCGGGGCCAGCCGAGGTGGATAGTGATTTGGTCATCCACTCACGCTTCATTGCCGACAGCCGCGAGGGCGTTCTGGCGCAAGGTGCGGAGTTTCTCCGGGCCAAGGCCGCGGGGTTAATCGGTGACGACCACATCGTCGCCGAGATTGGTCAGGTGTTGGCGGACGAAATCGAAGGCCGCCGCTCGATAGAAGAGATCACCGTCTACAAGTCGCTTGGCCATGTCGTCCAGGATCTGGCAACCGGGTGGGCGCTTTATTCCCAGTCCGAGAACCCGCCCTGAAATCCTCCCGTTTGGTTCGCTCGCGCCGCGACTGCGGATTCTCCTGTAGAATTCTGAGTTCGCCGGCACCGTGCCGATGTTCAGGAAAATTCTCATAGCCAATCGAGGCGAGATCGCGGTGCGCGTGCTTCGCGCGTGCCACGAAATGGGGATTGCCGCGGTTGTGGTTTACTCTGACGTGGACCGCGCAGCGTTGCATGTGCGCAAAGCCGACGAAGCTTATCCCATCGGAGCTGCCGCAGCCTCCGAGTCTTACCTCAACATCGGCAAGATTCTCGACGTCGCCCAGCGCTCCGGCGCCGATGCCATCCATCCCGGCTACGGATTCCTCTCCGAGAACGCGAAGTTCGCGCAAGCCTGCGCCGATGCGGGAGTGAAATTCATCGGCCCCACCGCCGCAGCCATGGAAGCCATGGGATCGAAAACGCGCGCCCGCCAGGCCATGGAAAAAGTGGGCGTCCCCTTTGTGCCGGGCACCTCGCGCGGCGTGGAGTCGCTCGAGCAAGCCGAGGAGGTTGCCGCGAGAATCGGTTATCCGGTGATGCTGAAAGCCGCTGCCGGCGGCGGTGGCAAAGGCATGCGGTTGGTACACGCATCCGATCAACTGAAGTCTGCTCTAGAGGCGGCGCGCAGTGAGGCGGAGCGTTCTTTCGGCGACAGCGAGGTTTACATCGAGAAGGCTATCGTCAATCCACGGCACATTGAGATGCAGGTGCTCGCCGACGAGCACGGCAACACTCTCTACCTCGGCGAACGCGAATGCTCGCTGCAGCGGCGCCATCAGAAGGTGCTGGAAGAAGCGCCTTCGCCGATCGTCGATGCCAGCATGCGGCGGCGAATGGGCGAGGTTGCGGTCCGCGTCGCTCAGGCTGCGGCCTACACCAACGCCGGTACGGTCGAGTTCCTGGTCGATCAAGAGAAGAATTTCTATTTCCTCGAGATGAACACGCGTTTGCAGGTGGAGCATCCGGTGACGGAACTGATTACCGGGCTCGACCTGGTTCATCTGCAGATTCGCATCGCAGCCGGGGAGAAGCTGCCTTTCAAGCAAGACGACGTGCGCATCCGCGGCCACGCCATCGAATGCCGCATCTATGCGGAAGACCCTGACAACAACTACTTCCCCAGCCCCGGCAGGATTACGTTGTTGCTGGCGCCCTCGGGGCCGGGCATTCGCCGCGACAGCGGCATGTATGAAGGCTGGAGCGTGCCCATTGACTACGATCCGCTTCTGGCCAAGCTCATCGGCTACGGCACGGACCGGGAGCAGGCCATCGCCCGGCTGACGCGAGCCCTCAGCGAATACTTTGTGGGCGGCATCAAGACAAACATTTCGTTGTTTCGGCGCATCTTGCGCGACGCGGATTTTCGCGCCGCCAAGCTCGATACCGGATTCCTCGACCGGATGTTGAAGCGGACTGAGGAGAAGCCGGTCGATTCAAGAGCGGCGGAGGTAGCGGCGATTGCGGCGGGTTTGTTCGCCGCCCTCGGCTCAACGGAGCAAGGCGCGAGAAGCGGCGGCGGCAGCGGTTCACCTGCGGCTGAGAAGGCGGACTCCAACTGGAAGAGCGCCAGTCGCCGCGAAGCTCTCCGTTGAGAAAGAGTGATCGCAAATTGAATTACCGGCCACTGATCACCGATTACCGATCACTGATCACTGGCCACTGACCACTGGGTTTCATGCTTTACGACGTAACCATCGACGACAAGAATTACCGGCTTGACCTCAACCACGCCGACGGAGTCTGGTCCTGCCGTCTCGACGGCCGCGACCTTGAGATCGACGCTATCCTCGCTCGGCCGGATGTACTCTCGCTTCGCATCGGGAACCTGGCGTATGAAGTGAAGTCGGAGCGGGTGTCGAATGATTTGCATTTGTGGGTGGGGAGTACGCGCTTCGCCGTTGAAGTCCGCGACCCACGCTCTCTGCGCGGCCGCACCCGCGCCGAGGATGACCGCGGTCCCCGGAAGATAACCGCCCCAATGCCCGGTAAAGTTGTGCGCCTTCTGGTCCATGGAGGAGACAAGGTGGAACCGGGCGCCGGTGTAGCCGTAGTGGAGGCGATGAAGATGCAGAACGAAATCAAATCGCCGAAGCGGGGGACCATTCAGAAAATTCTCGTCGATGAAGGTGCGACCGTGAACGCGGGCGACGTACTGGCCATCGTGGAGTGACCTCTACTTCGTCAGTCCGTTACTATCCAGCACCTTCTTGGCATAGTAGTTTTCCACCTTGGCGGAGTCGCGCAACACTTCGTAGTAAGCGGCCTTTAGCAGCTGTTCGCGCCGGTCATGGAGCTGCGAGTGGATGGCTTGCTCCACCCGCGGATCGGAAAAATCGCGCTGTCCCGCCGGCTCTTTCGACACCAGCCTCACGATGCGGAACCCCATAGCCTGCTTGGTCGCGGGATTCACCACTGTGATGATCGGGCTGTACTGCCCGGGCTTCAGCTTGATCACCGTGTCGCGCGTTCCCGGATCGGTGTTGCGCAGAGATGACTCGGGAAGCGTCCCCAGGTCTCCGCCGTTGCCGGAAGTCTCCGGATCCTCCGAATAATTCATCGCCAGAGTGGCGAAGTCGTCACCGCTGTCCAGCCGATTGGCAATCATCTGGATTTTCTTGCGCGCCTCCGCCTCGTTCTGCGCCTTGTTATTCTGGTTGTGCACTTGCGGATTCGGTTCAGGGGTCACAAAGATCTGCGCCAGGTGATACTGTGGTTCGATGAGATTAAATTCAGACTTGTGCGCGGCAAAATAGTCCTTGGTGTCCTGGGTTGTTACATCGATCTTCGAAGACACTTCCTTGTTCATCACCTTCTCCACGGTAAGGGACCGGCGGATGTCGCGCTTGAAATCCTCCAGGGTGATCTTCTTTTCCTTCAGCCGCTGATTGAACTCCTCCTGTGAATACGGCGACTTGATCTCGTTCAGTTTGCGATCAACTTCTTCTTCCGTAGCGAGCAGGCCGAGTTTCTCCGCGCGGTGCATCACCATTTCGTCGTCGATCAGTTGGCGCAGAATGTTCAGGCGGAGAATCGTGGCTTGTTCCCCGGCTGGGGCCTGCTGCGCGCTGGCCACCTGATTGTCGTAGTACTTGTCGACGTCGGACCGGAAGATCTTGCGTCCGTCCACGGTGGCCATCACATCACCGCTGACTTGTGACTTACACCCCAGCAGCGCTGCCAGCACAATGGCCGCCGCCAGCAGTGCCGCAAGCCAGGCAAATTCCGCATTTCTTTTCAAAGGAGTTCCCCCTGACGGTCCACGGCGCCCTCGAAAGTGTACCGGGACCAACCAACATCTCTCCCGCTGCGCAACATCACTTGGAAGCCGGCGCCGGCGCCGCGGCCGCGTGCTCAGGAACTAGGAGATTGGCATCCTTCAAGGCACGATCGAGCGCCGCGCGCAGTTCGCCGATAGACACCGCGCCGTCGATCTTTTCTCCACTTACGAATAACGTGGGAGTGGCTTCCACTCCAATTAAGTCACCCTCTTTCGTGGATGCCTTCACCGCACTCTCGTCCTGCGCCTTGATGCAGGACTGCAATTTCACGACGTCAAGATTGTGCTTCTGGCCCTGCAGCAGGGTGAGTTTGTCGAGCGCTTCCATCCGCGCCTGGGGCGTCTTTTCGTTGCTTACCTCGTGCTGGTTGGCGTGAATGTAATCCGCGAAATCCCAATAGGCGTCAGGGTTCTGGGCCGCCAGGCAATTAGCGTCCACTGCAGCGTGTGTCGCCCAGGGATGAATTTCAACCAGCGGGTAATCCTTGTAAATGAAAGTCACCCGGTCGCCGTATTCCTTAAGGATTTCCGGAAATAGCGTCTGGTGCATGCGCGCGCAGAACGGACATTCGAAATCGTCGAAATTCACCACCACAACCTTGGATGCTTTCGCTCCCCGCGTGGGCCGCCCGTTGACATCGATCTTGCTCATGGTCTCGGCGTACGGGTCCTTGTTCAGGTCAAATTTGATCGTCCGCACCAGCAAAGAACCGTCTTTGGAAAGCACAAACTTAAGATCCTGTTTCCTTTCTCCGCTATCAACGGTTACGACCACCGAATCGTAGTTTGGAAAGTCGGAACTGGCCGAGGGCACGCCCACCAGAACGTGAGCTTCGGGAGGGATCTTGTAATAGGAACGTACCTGGCGCTCGATCTTTTTGGCTAAATCGGGCGACGCGGTCTGGGCCACACAGCCCAGACAAACAACCAGCAGAAGAAGAAAAGAGCGTCGAATTAGAGTCACCAAAAACCGCCTCAACATCGCGAGTTGAAGGTTGATTATCTCATAGCGCCGGGCGGGACGCAGGAATGTCATGGCAAGAAATTGCGGAGAATAAAGGGTCCGGCGAAGCTACGCCAGCTCTTCTTCACCCCGTCGGCCGGAACAAATCCTCCGCAGGCAGCAAAGCATTCATCGAGCCGGAACGGAAGCCTTCCAGATCCAGAGTCACAAACTTGAAGCCCAGCCCTTTGAAGATCTTGGTGAACTCCGCGGCCATGGCGGGATCGAGCGCCCGCTCCAACTCCTCACGGGCGATTTCAATGCGGACGATCTCTCCGTGGTGACGCACCCGGAATTGGCGGAAGCCCAGCGCGCGCAACGCGTCTTCGCCTTTTTCCACCACATCGAGCGCCTCCCGCGTGACCGGCCGGCCATATTCGATGCGGGACGACAGGCACGCGGACGAGGGCTTGTCCCAAATGCGCAGGCCGGCAGTCCGCGCCAATGTGCGAATCTCCTCCTTGGTGAGCCCTGCATCCAGCAGAGGAGCCACAACCCGGTGCGCGCTCGCGGCCTTTTGCCCGGGACGGAAGTCGCCCTGATCGTCGAGATTTACACCGTATGCAATGGTGTCGAATCCGCGGGCCACGCGCAATTCCCCCATCAGCGTGAACAATTCGTCTTTGCAGAAGAAGCAGCGCTGCGCATCATTGCGCACGTACTCTGGGCGATCGAATTCCGAGGTCGGGATCACTTCCAGCGGAATCGCCTGCTCACCGGCAAAGGCGATCGCATCGGCGAGTTGAGTGCGCGCCAGGCTGGGTGAGTCGGCGATAATTGCCAACATATTACCTCCCAGGGCCTGATGCGCTGCCCACGCGAGATAGGCTGAATCCACACCCCCGGAATAGGCGACGAGAGCGCGTCCAAGTTTGCGCAGGCGGTCCTGCAACAATGCGCGTTTCGCCTCGATTTCGGTTCCCAGGGCCGGCATGCAAACCATGTTAACAGGCCCACGATTGCACGTGGCCACTTTGCTATGCGACTGGACGCTCAGTACAGCCGTTCCTGCTGCCGCAGACTGCCAAAGCTCGCAATGTTTGCCAGAGTGAAGGTGAAGTAAAACAGGTTCTCGTTGCGCACGTTGGCAACCGAGTAGGTGCGGTATGCCAGGGTCATGCCGCAACAATCCCAATTGTAAGTGGTCTGTACGCTGAGGAACTGCAACTGGCCGGCTTCCGCGTCAAAGCTGAAACTGCTGGCGGCGCTGAAGCCGCGTTTGTTAGGCCGGCCGTATCCCAGAGCGGCGCGAAACTGGTTGAAGCGCGGGGGCGAAGCCGCAGACGAACCTGCGGTCTGCACCGGTATCTGCAGGAATGCATCGCCCCCGCCAACCGTCACCTGCCCGATGTGGTAGTTGGCGAGCAGAGTGCTGGCGTTGACGCGATTGTTTTGGAAGTCATAGTCCAAGTCCCACTCCGCATCAGTGCGCGAGCTGGTCTCCACGCGCAACCGCGAGACCAGGGGCGAAAGATGCCGAGGCTGGGTGAGAAATGCGATGCCGGTCAGGTCTACGGTGGTGGTGAATACGTTGCGTTGACCGGGAATCAGTGCTCCGCCGAATGTGGGATCGAGAAAGTATTTTTGCGCCAGCTCCCAGGTCACGACTTCGCGCACCTGCGGCCCGGGCTGGCACGGGCGATTTGCCAGCGTGTTGATATGCTGCCAGGGGACCGTCGATTCCGGCGCCGCGCCGCCTACCGTTAAAGCCGCCATGATGGGGTCGCAATCCTCCGGCTTTTCCAAATTGCGCTTGGCATACAGACGCGTCACCAAGCCATACTCGACCTCGTGGGTGTCGGTGAGAATGTCGCGTTCGTCGAACTTCAGAACATTGGCGTAGTTGTTTACGCCCGTCACAAAGCGATAAACCGCTCGCGGCTCAATGACATGCTTCCACTTTCTCCCCAGGAAGTTCTTGTCGAACACGCGCTCCAGCGCGGGCGGCCGCAGGTCCACCGCCGTCTCCAAAGCTTGGCGGTTAATGTCGTTGCTCACTGCCTGCCCGGGGTTGTCTCCGCTTTCTCCGACTAGCCTTTTTGTGTAATAGGTTTCATGCAACGTCAGCTCCGGACGCAAAGACCATCCTCGAAACAGCAGCGGCAAAGAGATCTGCGGGTTCAGGTCGAATCGCTCGAGCAGATTCCCCGTGCGGAAAGGAGGCGTGCAAGCCGGAAACTGGATCAAGGTCGCACACACCCCAGGTTCGCTGCGTGACAAGCCCGCAGCCGACGAATCGAACGACCAGTAGAGAGGCGTGCGCCCTACCTGTTGGTCCACGCTGGAAAAATCAAGACTGGGGGCGTGCGAAATCGTGACCACTTGGCCCGGCGTCGTGCTCAGGAAATTCTGGTAGCGCTCCACGAATCCATTCAAGTTGAAGCCATCCGTCGATTTCGAGAGAAACGCCTGCGATTTCACTTCCGAATACACGGCTTGGCTGAAAACCTCGTTGAAAGCCAGCCGGAAGAGAAACGAACTCAAGTAATCGATGTTGGTGACACCGCGAAACCCATCAAGGTTTCCAGCTGAGTTCAGACGCACATTCTCTCCGCCTTCCTTGAGCGGAGGCGAGCCGATGCCACGGTCAATCACGCCGAAATAGTTGAAGTCCACGTAGGAGGTTTCACTGGGCCGGGCCCGAAACTCCCCCCGCTGCGACCAGCCGCGCAGGGAGAAGTACTCGGCGCCCAGGGTCGCATCCATCATGCGATTGATGGCCCAGTAGTAAGCATCGCCCACGACGTTGCCCTTGGTGGAAGACCGGGCGACCGACGGGAGCAGAAACCCGGACTGCCGCGTCTCTCGCTCCACGGGATGGGTTGCGTACGGAAAATAGAGCATGGGGATCCCGTGCAGCAGAAAAGTGCTGCGGTAGATTTGCGCGTTACCGCCCACAGCCACAATCACTCTGCGCGCGTCGAACTGCCATTTGGGATGAGGCAATTCGCAGGTGGTGATGGTGCCGTCGTAGACCAGGTAGTGATCGGGGCTGGTTTTCTCGACCACTTTGCCGGTAAAGGCGAAGGGAGCGGTGGAAGTCAGGATCACCTGGTTACCCCGAAAACGCAACCCGGTAGTCCCGGTTACGTCGTAGAAGCGTCCGGTTTCAAGATCCAGATTGTAGGTGCCGTGCGTGGCGCGAATGTGGTCGTCATTAGGACCGCCGTCGAGCGCGAAGTGTCCGGTTCCGGTCGCTTCTTTTGTGTCGGAGTTGTAGGTTGCTTCGTCCGCCCGTAGCAGGTACCCTCGGTAGTAGATTTCAACCGCCCCGTGCAGCTTGTAAAGTGAGCCTTCCTCCTCTTGCTGAATGGCGCAAATCGTGTGGACGTCTTCTTTTTCCTTCTGCGCCGCGGCTGCCAAGGCACAAGGTGTCTGAGCAGTCCCTGGCTTCTCCACCGCCGCGCCGAAGTGGGTTGCATCAGCCTTTGCAGGCGGCAACTGGCTGGTAACTAACGGCGGAACGAGAAGAAGGTGACAAAGCACCGCCGCCGTGATAAGGAATCTGTTGCGAAGAGTCATCGGAAAAAGATTGCCGGAACCAGATCATCCGCAGTCGTGGTGACGTTAGCACGGCTGTGCCCCGGGAGGCAAAGCCGCCCGCAATCTTGGATTCCGGTGCCGTGTTCGTGGTTATCCGAACATGATTATCCGACATGTTATCCCGTCGGTTCTGGGTTCCGGCATTCTGGTAAGACTGTGATTCATGCCTTGTCCGCTTTGTGGTGACATCTGCCGCTGCTCTTCCAACGCGTACTCCGCCGCGCCGCCGCGTTGGCAGGCCGACAACGACACACGCCTGCTCACTCCCCCGCCGCATGCAGAGCCGGAAGCTCCGGGCGCGGATGCAGCGCCCCCACCCCCCACGACCCAAGCCTCGGTGCCCATCGAAAGCAACGAGTCTGCGCCTGAAGATTCTGCTGCCTGGCGCCAGGAGGTGGCCTCCCGGTTCAATCGTTATCAAGCCCGGCGCAAGCCCCGCCCGCCCCGCTATCCGTCGCTGCGGCTGCGCTTCGATAACGAGGATCCCGCTCTCGCTCCAAGTAGCATTTCGGCCGATTCCTCGGCTTTTCCGCGCAGAGCAGCGACGGCTTCCAACCAGGCGCTGGCCCTGGATGGGTTTGCCGACAGCATCGCTCATGCCACCGAAAGTCCAGCGTCGGGACCGGGGGAGTTGCCTCAGCCCGCGAGCCCGCCCATCGCCCCGACCACACCGCCAATCACAGCCCCAACCGCAACCACAGCAAAGATCATCGAGTTCCCACGTTCCTGGACTCCTCCCCAGTCCCCGCTCGACGAACTAGCCGAGCCGGTCCTGGATCGTGACCGTCCCCGCATTCTGGAAGCCCCGGAAGTGGTCCCGCCGCCGCCGGCTCTGGGCGGAATCACGATCGAGCCTGCCCAGCGGCCGGAAATGGAGAAACGTCCGGGCATCGATATCCCCCTGCAGAGTGCACCCCTGGCGCGGCGCATTTTCGCCGCTGCCGTCGACGGCGTCATCATCGCAATCGCCTGCGCTTTCTTCGGCTTCATTTTCTGGAAGATCACAGCGATCCGTCCGCCACGATTCCAGATCATGGGCCTCGTCGTGGGGCTCTCCGGCCTGTTCTGGGCCGCCTATCAATATTTGCTCCTAGTTTACGCGGGCACAACGCCTGGACTGCGCTTGGCTCTGCTCGAATTGGCCCATTTCGATGGAAGTCCGGCCAGCCGCCGGCTCCGCCGCTGGCGTGTCCTGGCTTCATTCCTCTCGGCTGCGTCGCTCGGCATGGGATACGCCTGGGTCGTCCTCGACGAAGATTCGCTCTGCTGGCACGACCGCATCACGCATACCTACCTCGCGCCCAAGAGCTAGGCAGTAGCACCTAAGGATCTGTCCCACTTTACTGGCTTAAGCACCGAACGCCCCACCCCAAGTCTCCGCAGTGGGTCAGCCAGCCTCCGAGTCGGCTACCGATCCAGTGAGGAGTCAATTCGGCATCGTGCGGGAAATCGCGATCACTCAACAGTTACAATTCAGCGATGAGCCGACTGCCTGGAGTTTATCTTCGAGAAGTACTTCCCGCGATTATCCTTGCACTCCTCGTTGGCCGATGCAATGCGCAAGGCTTGCCCGATCGAATGCAGCGGGTCGTTCAACCCTATGTCGACGCCCAAATGTTCATGGGAAACGTACTGGTGGCCAAAGCTGGAAAGGCAGTTTTCAGCAAGAGCTACGGGATGGCCGACTTGGAGTGGAGTATTCCAAATTCTCCTCCTACTCGATTCAACATCGCTTCGATGACCAAGCAATTCACCGCAGCCGCTATTTTGCTCCTTGAGGATCGCGGAAAACTAAAAACTGATGACCTTGTGAAGAAATACCTGACTGATGCGCCTGCATCGTGGGACAAAATCACTATCTATCATTTGCTGACCCATACATCCGGCATCTCCGACGATGCCGCCAAGTACGAACCCGGCACTCCGGACAAACTTGTGTTCCGTGACGTACCGCTGAATTTCCAGCCGGGTGAACAATGGGCATACACGGATTTGGGGTACATGGTTCTCGGATACTTACTTGAAAGAATCAGCGGGCAGACCTACGAAGAGTTCGTTCGGCAGAATATTTTCAAACCACTGGGGATGAACGACTCGGGTCTTATGTCCTTTGTAACCATCATTCCGAGACGTGCCTCTGAGTATTGGCCGGGCAGCAACGGGATTGAAAATGCAGAGCGTTTCGATCCAAGAATTGGCTTTTCGTCAGGTTCTCTTTATTCCACAACGGAAGACCTGCTTCGATGGGAAGAGGGACTGTTCGGTGGCAAGCTATTAACGCCTGCTTCGCTGCGCAAAATGACCACGCCGTTCAGGAGTGACTATGCCTGTGGCTTGCATGTCAATCGTATTGGTAGCCGCCTGATGATCGAGCATGACGGAAACAACATCGGGTTCAACGCAGACATGGCCTATTATCCCGAAGAGAGAATCGCTGTTGTCGTTCTTGCAAACCTCAATGGCACGGTCACAGGCGAGATCAGAAAGGGACTTGCAGCCGTGGCGCTCGGAGATACCCCTCCGATGCCATCTGTACACAAGGAAATCTCGTTGTCCAAGGAAGTTCTGGCAAGTTATGCCGGGAAGTACCAATTCTCAGATTACAGCCTAGACGTGTTGCCCGAGGGCAATCACCTGCTGGTCAAGTTTGACGACGGCAGCGATCTTCCAGTTTTTCCTGAGTCGGAAACGAGATTCTTCTCCAAGCCTTGGCCCATCGAGTTCGAGTTCTCGAAGGACGGCAGTGGGCTTCCGGTTCTAATACAGCACGAAAACGGCAAGGACGAGAGGGGGACGAGGAAGTAGCCACCCAGACTGGCTTCCTAGCACTTGGGGCGGGCCTGAGTCACGAAAGCAGGCGTTAGCTGTGAATCCTCGGGAGTCGACAGCCGAACCGGAAACCGACCTCCCACGCACGTTCCCCTATGCTATCTTCAATAGGTTTACCCTAATAGGCAGTCCACGCAATTCCTCTGAAGCATGGCTACATCCGTTGAAGGTTCCAAACCGGCCATAAAGGTCTTCGTCGCCACAACGGTGATGCTGACCTTCATTTCTTTCTGGCGAGCCTCCGCTATCGTTCTCTCCGACTTGGCATCTTCGGCTTACTATGCAGGCGGCGACGCCGAAAAGGTGATTGGCAAAAGCGCCCCCTGGTTCATCCTGGCGGTCATGCTGTTCAGCTATGCGGTGCGGGCGCTGTATATCGAATCCAGCAGCATGTTTGTTCGTGGCGGTGTCTATCGCGTGGTCAAGGAAGCCATGGGCGGGACACTGGCCAAGTTCTCGGTTTCTGCGTTACTTTTCGACTACGTGCTGACCGGGCCGATCAGTGCAGTCTCGGCCGGGCAATACCTGGCGGGCTTTATCAAGGACATGGGTGTGTACCTGCACCGCCCTCTACATTTTTCGGACGACCACTTCGCGGCGGGATTAGCCGTCATCGTGGTGCTCTATTTCTGGTGGAAGAACACGCAGGGCATGCACGAGTCCAGCCAGAAGGCGCTGCAGATCATGGCCGTCACCACGGTGATGGTGGTGATCCTGCTGATTTGGTGCACCATCACGGTTTTGCGGGCGCCCGTCCAGTTGCCTCCAAATCCGCTTCATCCCGGGGTGATCCCGCTCAATAAAGAATCGCTGGGCTGGCTGAACGGAACCTGGTTCAGCCACCTCACATGGATTATCCTTTTCGTGGGCTTCGGCCATTCAGTGCTGGCCATGAGTGGCGAGGAGACTCTGGCTCAGGTCAATCGTGAGATTGAGCACCCCAAGCTGAAAAACCTCGAGAAGACCGGGCTGGTGATCTTCATTTACAGCCTGCTGTTCAC
>JBAUVZ010000396.1:0-3140 GCA_049583505.1 Candidatus Sulfotelmatobacter sp. | reverse complement strand
CCACTTTTTTCCAACACTGCGTCTTCAGACTGCGGTTCGACGGCCGCTTAGAAGGTTGATGACCAGAACTACGAGCGCCACCACAAGCAGCAGGTGGATCAGGCCGCCGGCCACGTGCAGGCTGAAGCCGAGAAGCCATAGAACCAGAAGCACTACAAAAATTGTCCAAAGCATATCTATTCTCCTTTGCTCATCTTTAAACCTTGAAGGCGTACGCTCTTCGGTCGACTAAGCGCTTCCGAACGCCTTTCCGCATTCCAAACAAGATCGCCGGGATCGCGGTGTAATCAGGCTGCAGAAGGGACACATCCTTTGTGAGCCGAAGTCTTGAGTTGGTGGCTTAATGGTCCCGATCAGCCGTGAGCAGGAATCGGCGATGCCCGTTAGCCTTTTGCGAAAACGATCGCGGAGCCGACCAAGCGTCACCGATTCACCCTCACTTTTTCTGCCCTTAGGAAGACTGTCCCGCCAGAAGGCTAACCGATCCGAACAATCGAGGAATAGCTCCCGATTCGGGTCTTCTGCAAGTCAACCATGACAGGCCGCGGGCAGCGATGCTGTGCAGGATTGCTCACAATGAACCAGAATTTCGAGTGGCAAGGCGGAACTCGCCGAAGTCCGCTCTTGGCGGCTAGACGGAAGTGAGCAATTCAGGACAGCTATTATTTCGGGCCTGAGCGATCATGCCGGAAGAGACGAGCACTTCTTCTCTCTCTTTCAGGTCCTCTGAACTAAGTCAGCCCATCTGAAGTTCTCCCCCCTTAGTTCAACAGCTCCGAAAGGAACAATTCATGAAAAAGACAATTTCACTTTTGTTGATGGGTTTGCTGGGCATGGTTGGCACTTATGCATTTGCCGGCTCCGACCGGGAAGACACGGTCGACCGTATGCAAAAGTCCGTAGAGGTTCTGCAGTCCATCATGTCAACGCCCGATAAAGGCATCCCCGAGGAAGTATTGAACGGCGCCAAGTGCGTCGTGGTAGTGCCGAACTTGCTCAAAGGTGGCTTCATCTTTGGTGGCAAGCACGGACGCGGTGTGGCGACTTGCCGCACTGCTGAGGGCTGGAGCGCTCCCGCATTCGTCTCGGTCGGCGGCGGCAGTTGGGGATTGCAGATCGGTGTCGAAGGCGTCGACCTGGTCATGCTGGTCATGAACGATCGTGGTCTACAGCATCTGCTTTCGACCAAGTTCGAGCTTACCGGTGAAGGATCGGTTGCGGCAGGCCCAGTAGGCCGTCACACTTCTGCCGGGACGGACGTATTGCTGAACACCGAAGTACTCACGTACTCGCGCTCGAAGGGTGTATTCGCCGGACTGACGTTGGAGGGTGCGGTAATCGAGCAGGATAACGACTCGACTCGCGCCATTTACGGCCACCACATGATGTTCCGCAACATTCTTTCGGGAAAGGCGTCAACTCCCGCAAGCGCAGACGCGTTTATAAAGGCCGTTTCCGAAGCAGGGCACCAGGCCCACCTCGCGGAAGCAAGAGAAGACAACAAGCAGTAGTTGCATTAGAACGCCATCAGGCGAGACATGTATGCGGCAGACCGGAACCGCTTGCCGGTTCCGGTCTGTGCTACGTTCTCGCAAGATGAGCTCTTGCTGCCAAACGTGGGTACTGTTCTTGGTAAGTCTCGCGCAGCAAGCTCAAGATGTGCAGTGCCCGAGTCATAGCGTCCCGCTCTTTTCCAATGTTGCGTGGCAGCTTTGATAAACTTCGCGATCGCTCGAGAATCGCGGCCTCTGCGTCCTCGATGCGCTGCAGCGACCTGCTCCGGTCAGACCCGAGAACTGCGGCGCGGTAAAGCTTTTCCCAGTCTTGCTTGACGTAACGCGCAGACCGGGTGTGATCGGCGTGGTCACAATAAATAGGGCACATATTGACCTCCGCGCTAGAACGTACGGCGCGGTGAATTATTCATCGTCCTTGCTCCTTAGTCCTCTTAGCTCTTGGGTAATCGGCGCAAACATGGGATGTAAATTCTTTGTCGCGTTGCAGCTCGAAGTTACGCATCATTTCATCAAAAGAGGCGCCGATAGGCGCACCAGAGGCTTCGAATCTCCAGCCACATTCGGAGCAACCAAAACCCCGAAAACTCTGTTGCTCATGCCATACCAGCTTCCGGCTCACGGCCGCCTCTGTCGTTGCACCCCAACGAGTACGGACATGTGGTTAAGGGACAAGACGTCCTGGTTCGCCATTAACGGCTCCTTATCACAGCGGCGTACTGCCTAACTGCAGCAGAAAAACGCGGAAGAGACGTAAAGGAACGGAGTCTATAAGCGCAAGTCTGGAAGGTCTGTCGGCCATCCTACATATGGAGGGTTCTGTCCGTGCGAAGGGCCGACTTCGGGGCTTTGTTTGAAGGAGTGGAATCGCTTGAGTGGTTCAGACTTCCTGCGTCTTGAAGGGGTCAGTATTGCTCAGTATCAGGCTCGTATCCAGGGTAGTGTTGATGGGTCTTCGAGGGGGGGGGGCTTCACCATGCCTTCCCAGAATCCTTACTCTGTTTCGTACCGCATGACAGGAGAGTTCCTCCCCGCATCCGCGAGGGTTTTCGGTTCTGATCCTGGTCTGATTTAAGGATGGTTTGTGGAAAGTAAAGGCCTCCAAGTCGTGCAGTCCGGCGAGCGGACGAATACCGAAGGCAAACCAGTCAGTAACCTTATACTTCTATCGATCTCCGATAGCGACTACAACTCCCTGCGTGCCCATCTCGAATACGTCACCTTGCCAAACCATCTAGTTCTTCACGAGGGCAGTGGAAAGGTAGAATATGCGTATTTCCTGAATCGAGGTTTGATTTCTCTTGTAGTCGTAATGAAAGATGGAAAGACCGCGGAAGCCGGCATAGTCGGCAATGAGGGCTTTATTGGAACACCCGCGGCTGTTGGCCTGAGCAGGAGCCCTCTTCAAGCGGTGGTACAAATCACGGGGGATGGGTTTCGGGTAGAGGTCGGGGCTTTGCAAAACACTTTGGAATCTACTCCACACCTGCAATTGATGTTGAGCCGCTATGCAGTTGTTCAGGGAATGCAGGTTGCACAAACAGCCGCGTGTAATCGGCTGCACGATGTCAAGCAGCGCCTTGCAAGGTGGCTGCTGATGACTCAGGACAGGGTGGATTCGGAGTC
>JBAUVZ010000395.1:0-1866 GCA_049583505.1 Candidatus Sulfotelmatobacter sp. | reverse complement strand
TGCCGCGGCGCCCCATACATCGTATCCCCCACCACCGGATGCCCCATCGCGGCAACATGCACGCGAATCTGGTGCGTCCGCCCGGTGTCAATCTTCACGTCCAGCAAGGTAAACTTGCCAAACTTAGTATCCAGCCGCCGCACCACCCGATAATGCGTAAACGCCGTCCGCCCGCCCTCCAGGCGCGTGGTCATCCGCGTGCGCCGCACCCGGTCCCGGCCGATGCTCTGCGCCAGCGTCCCCGAATCTTTTTTCACCCAGCCATGCACCAGCGCCACATATTTCTTCTTCACTTCCCGCGCTGCAAACTGCGCGCTCAGCTTGCGATGCGCGTTGTCGTTTTTTGCCACCACAATCAGCCCGCTGGTCTCTTTATCCAGACGATGCACAATCCCCGGCCGCAACGCCCCGCCCACGCCCGACAAATTCTTCAGATGATGCAGCAGCGCATTCACCAGCGTCCCGCGATTGCGCGCATCGTCGGTAGCTCCCGCACCGGCATGCACCATCATCCCCGCAGGCTTGTTGATCACGGCGAGATCGCCGTCTTCGTAAACAATGTCGAGCGGAATTTCCTCGGCGACAGCCTTGAGCGGCGCCCGCTCCGCCTCGCCCAGCACGCTGATCCGCTCCCCGCCCCGCAGCTTCAGCGAAGCCCTCGCTGGGGCATCGTTCACCAGCACTTTACCTTCGGCGATCATCTCCTGCACGCGGGCCCGGCTTACGGACTCAAGCCGCGCAGCGAGAAACTGGTCCAGTCGCTTGCCTGCATCTTCAGCCGCGACGGAAATGAGAATGGGAAGTGATTCAGGCATTTGGTGCGAAGGCCAACACAAGCTGTTTTATAAGGCAGGTTCGGGAGACTTCCTCCTGTGGGCCAGAAAGAGCGAGGCTCCGAACAGGAAAACCGGAAGTGTGTAGCCGCGCACTAGGTACATGGCTTCGCCCTCCTCGATCGCGTAAGCCCTCCGACCTCCATCCCCTTCTAAGCGTGTGACAAGGAGCAGTAGGGGCTTGGGATGTTTCTCAAACCAGGCAACGTAGGAACTCTGCTTCTTAGTCAACTTCTGGGACCCGCTGGTTCGCACTGTGGCCGTAACACCGGAATAGTACGCGACCGGCACAGCCCTTATCAGTGGTCCGGCTGAAGCTATCGTCTCTTGAACGCCACTCGCCGCCTCTGGAGGCGGAGTTCCGCGTTCCTCCAAAGCGTAGATAATCCCCTTGATATCCCGTTCGGAAATGCAACAGAGTACAAAAGCGGGAGAAACGTCGCACACATCCAGAGGCTGGAAAGCGCGAGCAGGATTATCGTATAGCGTGGGCGGCCCGACCTGGAGACCAAATGGCCCTCCGAAATCCTCTGGCGGCGAAGGCGACGATGATACTACGGATTCAATTCGCAGTTGCTTACCGCGTAGCCCCCACCGCCTGCGCCGTAACGTTCTTAGCCCCCGGCCGCAGCCACCAAATCAGCCCACCAGCCACGACCAGCCCGATCGCAATCAACTGCGTCCCGGTCATCGCCCCGC
Source organism: Candidatus Sulfotelmatobacter sp. (assembly GCA_049583505.1). Taxonomy (GTDB): domain Bacteria; phylum Acidobacteriota; class Terriglobia; order Terriglobales; family Acidobacteriaceae; genus Sulfotelmatobacter. The sequence goes on along the minus strand of JBAUVZ010000395.1, from coordinate 334 downwards.
CAAACACCGACCCGCGCCCCGGATCGTCTCGAATGAATTCCAGAAAGAACCGCGCCACTCCATAAATGAACATGAAAGCGCCAAACACCTGCCCATCGAATTTCCTCCGCTTCAAAAGCCACATCAGAAAGAAGAAATTCGCCAGTTCGACCACCGACTCGAACAACTGCGTCGGCTCCAGCGGCACGTTCAGCGGAGTCCCGGTAATCTGGTTCGCCAGCGGATTGCGAAACACCACGCCCCAGAAATGATGCGTCTCTTTCCCATAGCAGCATCCGGCAGCAAAGCATCCAATGCGTCCAATGGCATGTCCCAGCGCCAGCCCCGGCGCAAA
>JBAUVZ010000394.1:0-2513 GCA_049583505.1 Candidatus Sulfotelmatobacter sp. | reverse complement strand
TACATCGTGTCGAAGTTCGAGCACTTCGAATACGCCAAGGTGGCGCCGCTTTTCGCCCACCTTTCCCGCGAGTTCGAGGGCTGCGTTTACGGCCTCAACATGGTGAAGAACGACCTGCAGGAGATGCAGCACCCGATCGTGCGCAGCGGCGGCGAACTGATCATGTAGCCTGGTCTAGGAGCCGGCAACTCGGCTGTCCTGACAAAGCCGGAACGATTCCTCTAGCCTCACGCACTCAGGTCTGGCCGTCCGCCGATACGGTAAAAACTGAGGGCCGCGTTGCCTTGAACCAGCCTGCGGATTCTCCTTAGCGATCCGAATTCATCGCCGGGATCGAACCGCTTCTCATGTTCTGCCACAACTAGTGACAAAGCCCACACCAAGGTTGAATCGGACAGGGCCGTAAGGGTTTCCTCGTAGGCGTGCTGCATTCGATAAGGCGGGTCGAGGAACACTACGTCGGCTGCGACATGTTCACGCTGCAGGCGCCAGACAACTCCGGAAAGATCGTCCCGCAGAATTTTGTATCCGCCCGGGATCCCCAGGCTCTGCAGGTTTTGCTCAATCAACTTCGCCGCCGGAGCTGAGGTCTCCACAAAGTAAACTTGCTTGGCTCCGCGGCTAAGCGCTTCAATCCCCACCGCGCCCGTCCCGGCGAACAGATCCAGCCACACGCTGCCCTCAAGGGCCCCGGGACTGCCGGCAGTGAGCACATTGAACAGTGTCTCGCGCAACCGGTCGGAAGTTGGGCGGATGTCGGTGCCGCGCAATGAGCGCAGAGGACGTCCCCGGTATTTTCCGGCAATCACGCGCATGGCTCGGTACCTTCGATTACGGGAGCAAATATATCCGACCATGTAAAATAACTGTAGTAGCTGAAACCTCATGCGAAGTTTCTCCATTCACGTCGGGCGCCTGTTCGGAGTCGAAGTTCGGCTTCACCTGACGTTCCTGATCCTGCCGTTGTTCGTTTTCTGGACGGAATTCAACAGCCACGGCTCGGCCAACGGACCGCGGGACCTGGCGCTGGTTGGAATCGTGCTGGCCTGCGTCGCGGCCCACGAAGCCGGACACATGCTCGTGGCCCAGCGTGCCGGGCTGATTCCCAAGGCAGTGATTCTTCTGCCGCTCAGCGGCGTAACCGTTTTCGATGAATCGCGTGCGAAACCGCAGGAGTCCGGTGCGGCGGCCTGGAAGCGGGATGTCCGCATCGCTCTCACTGGGCCGCTGGTGAATCTTGTGTTCGCAGTGCTCGCGGCCGCCGTGATCATGGCCGCGGTTCCCGGGGCGAAGCTGTGGGAGTGGCCCTTCTTGCAGTCGAGCAACCTTCCGCGCAGCCTGGTATGGGCCAACCTTTATCTGGCTGGCTTGAATCTTCTGCCAGCATATCCTCTCGACGGAGGCCGGGTTCTGCGCGCCTTTTTCGCGCGCAGCATTGATCCTGCCGCTGCTACCCGCCGCGCCGTCTCCATCAGCCATGCCATCGCAATGATCCTGATGGTTGCGGGTTTGTTCAGCAACGCCTGGCTAACCGTGGTGGGCGTCATTATCTTTTCGGCGGCGCAACTTGAGGAACGGGCGGTCATTTTCCAGTCGGTGTTGGACAATGTGCGGCTGGAAGAAGTGATGCTTACCGATTTCGCCACTTTATCGCCGGCGGACACGCTCGAGGACGCGCTGGATAAAGCCGTGCACTCCCTGCAGGATGACTTCCCGGTGGTCCGCGGCAGCGACATGGTGGGTGTGATTTCCCGGCAGCGCATCCTGGAGGCACTGCGCGTGGAGGGCAACGGCTACGTTCAGGCCGTAATGAATAAGCTCTTCGAGGTCTCCCTCCGGCAGGAGTCGCTGGCTTCCGCCTTCCGCAAACTAACATCGCGCAATCTGAGCATCATTCCGGTAGTGGAGGATAAGCGGCTGGTGGGCATCATCACGTTACAGAATCTGATGCATTCGATGGCTTTGCTGGCCGAGAGCCGCAAGCTGCGGCGCGACGAGTCGGACACCTGAACATTTCTTGGTTTACTCTCCACGGCGACCGGGCCGTAGAGAAAAAATTCAGAAGAGTCGGACCGCCTTCGCCTGCCGGACCGCAGGAATCTTCTCCAGCTTCTTCAGCACATCGTCCGGTACAGGTCCGTCCACGTGGACTACAGCAATGGCTTCGCGCGGCTCCGACGATGCTTCGGCGCCGCGCCGCCCTAGCGAGAAGTCAGCAATGTTGATCTCACCTTCACCCAGGATCGTGCCCACCTTGCCGATGACACCGGGAACGTCGCGGTTTCGCAGGTAGATCAGGTTGCGTTCCAGCGGTGCCTCCACGTCGATGCCATCGATGTGAATCAGGCGTGGTGCTGTTCCGTGCAGAACGGCGCCTTTTACCATGTGCTCTTCCGTCGAACTCTTTAGAAAGACGGATAGCACGCTGCCGGCGCCCCCGGTTGAGGCTTTCGCCTTATGGGCTTCATGGATGCGAAGTCCGCGAAGGTCCGCAAGGGACGCCGCATTCACCA
>JBAUVZ010000393.1:0-10345 GCA_049583505.1 Candidatus Sulfotelmatobacter sp. | reverse complement strand
CCGTAGCCGATCCCCTGGTTCATGTTCTTCACGTTCTGGTTGAATTGAGTTCCCAAGCCAAAGGTCGGATAGGTTTGCAGCCCATTCGTTTCCCAAGGCGCAGGGAAGAACGACCAGCGTAATCCGTAGGTCAAGGTAAAGTTGGGCTTCACCCGCCAGGTGTCCTGCCCGTAAAACTCATACCAGTTGAGGCCGTAGTTTCGATTGACGGGCGCACCCTGGGGAAGAGCATTGCCGCCTTTGTCCAGGTTGTAGTTGGCGACCACGTCAGAGACCATGCCGTACAAGGCCAACAGCGGACGGTCGTATTGCGTAGCGGTCACAGGCTCCGGCCCCATGATGCCCGGGTGCCCGACCGTGTTGGTCGGGTCGAGGGTGCTGCTCGTGCCCGCGAAACCAATCGGAGAGGTCCAGTTGGTTGTGCCTAGCCCGATGGTGTTCGAGTGGAGGTAACTGGTGCGCGGATCACGCGCGATTCCAATCGCGGCGCCGAACTGGAAGGTGTGCGTTCCCTTGGTCCACGAAACGTCGTCCACGAAGTTGTGGAGAGGCACCTGGAAGCTGTGGCTGAAGGTAACGCCCTGGTCCAGACCTAGAAACTCGTTCCATTGCTGGTCGGTGTTGCCGACAAGACCGAAGCTCTCCCGCGTGAAACCCCAGTGAAAGGAATTGGTCAGTGTGGGCGTGAGAACAGAGATATAGCCGAGGACGAAGCCTTTGCTGTGATCGTTGGTTGTGGACTCAGGGATATCGCCCGGCAAAAAAGGAGCGCCCGGATTGCGCAGGTCCTGCGATGCTCCGCGCAAGAACAGACTATGCCGGCCATCGGAGGTGAGGCGGTAATCCAACCGCGCAATCGCAACATCGTTGTCCAGACTCGTGGGGGCGCGGAACACGAAGCCGGCGTAGTTCAGACCATCCCCGGCGGAAGGATCGTTCGTCACCGTGTTCCCGGCGCAGAACGTCTTGTCGAGGTAGCCGGTGTGATTGGTCAGGTCGAGCATAGCGGGATCAATCCCGATGTGGTTGGGGTCAAGAAGCTTGAGCTGGGCGGCGTTCCAGACGGTGGTCCCGCCGTTCACGTTTACATACTGAAAAATGCCCTGGCAGAGCGAGGGAGTTGGTATCACGCGCTCGGTCCGCTGCTGCTCGCGCTCGCGGGTCCCTTCGTAGTTGGCAAAGAAGAACAGCCGGTGCTTCTGAATGGGTCCGCCCACCGACACGCCAAAAATATTGCGGTTTAACTGCAAAGGCTTATTCGGCAGGCCGATGTTCAGCTCCGATTGCTTGACCAGGTAGTCATTCGCGCTAGTGATGGTATTGCGCAGGTATTCATAGAGCGAACCGTGAAAGGCATTCGTGCCGCTTTTTGTTACCAGGGCCACTTGTGCGCCGGAGCCTTGCCCCTGGTCTGCGCCGTAATTACTCGTAGTGACCCGGAATTCCTGAACGGAGTCCTGGGTTACGGGCAATACGGAAGTGAATGCATATCCATTCGACTGATCGTTTACATCGACTCCGTCAAGTGTGACATTACTCTGATCACTGCGCGCTCCATTCACTGCCCCATTGCGCGTGTCTTGGTCCTGGTCGGCGATGCGATTGCCGGTGTAAGCGACTCCAGCTTGCAGGCTCAGCAAATCGGGAACATTTCGGCCTTCAAGAGGAATCTGGCGCACCTGCTTTTCGTCAAAGGAATTGCCGACAGAAGCATCAACCAGATTCAAGGCCGGGGCCTCGGAAGTCACCGTCACGGTTTCGGTGGCGGCGCCAACCTTTAACTGAACGTTGACCGTGGCCGGTGTATTCACGAGCAACTCGAGACCCTTCTGCGCATAGCTGCGAAAGCCGGCTGCCGTTATGCTGAGGGTATAGGTTCCGGGCGGGATAAGAAGGAACTGGTATTCTCCCAGCGCTCCGGTCGTCGCAGTGCGTTCAGATTTGGATTCGTTGGCGAGGACGACCTTGGCCCCGGCCACAGTGCTGCCGCTGGGGTCGGTGACGGTGCCGCGCAGCGATGTGGCGGCCTGGCCCGCGGCCAGAACGCTCGTGCACAGGGTGAGGCACACCAAGACCATGGATGCGAAAAGGAATTTCTGGAAAAAAGGCTTCGTGCTGGAAACACCACAGGCCGTAGGCGACATTCCATGCCTTCCAGTCATAAGCATCACCTTTTTCGTACGAAGTAGGAAGCCAGGAACATTACTATAATTCGGGAAGGTTAATCAGGGAGATGGGCAGTGTCAAGTGGGAAATTTGCATCTGAACGTTTCGTCACCCATACCTCCAGACTTCCAAACAATTACCGCGGCAGGGGCTCTTTCATATTGGTTAGGGCGTAGGCGAGGACGGCCATGGCGGCGGCGTTTTCGCGGAGTTCGGTGGGGACTACTTTATCCAGGGTGTCGGCGGCGGAGTGGTGGTAGTTGAAGTAGGTGCGGCCGTCCTGCATTACGCCGAAGGCGGGGACTCCGGCTTCGGACATGGCTTCGATGTCGGCGCCGGGAGGGAACGTCGCGGGCTGGAAGACTGAGGCTCCGATGCTTTGGAGTACGCCTTGGACGGGGCGAAGGGCGTCGACGGCGGCGGGGGTGGTTTTGAGCTCAAAGCCCAGAGGATGGGCGGCGCCAGCGTCGCTCTCGATGGCGGCGATGTGGCGGGGGAAGTCGTTGGCGTATTCGGCGGTGTAGGCTTTGCTGCCGGCGCCTCCGGTTTCTTCGTCCATCCAGGCGATAACGCGGAGGGTGCGGGCGGGGCGCAGGTGGAGACGCTGGAGAACTTCGGCGGTCTGCATGGCCATGACTACGCCGGCTCCATCGTCGATGGCGCCGGTGCCGAGGTCCCAGGAATCGAGATGGCCGGAGACGACTACGATCTGCTCGGGATGTTCGGAACCTTTGAGGTCGGCGATCACGTTGAAGCCAGTTTCATCGGGGAGCTTTTGTGGCGTCAGGGTCAGACGCATTCGGACTTTGCCTTCGGCTGCCAAGTGGACGATTAGATCGGCGTCTTCGGCGGTTACGGCCGCGGCGGGGATTCCGGCGGGGAAACTGAATCCGGTGTGGGGGAGGCGATAGTCGGCGCTGGCTACGGAGCGGACAAGAGCGGCTGCCGCGCCTAGATCGGCGGCGGCTTTGGGTCCGGCTCCGCGGTAGCGGACGGCTTCACCGTAGGCGGCGAAGGCTAGTCCGCCAGCGGCTTTTTGCTTATCGAAGAGTTCGTTGAAGAGGACTATCTTGCCAGCTACCTTGTCGTGACCTAGGGCCTGGAGTTCTTCGAAGGTGTCGACGGTGACTACGTCGGCGGTCAGGCCGTCTGCGGGAGTTGAAGTGCTTCCGCCGAGAGCCGTGAGAACGATCTTTTGTGTGGTGCCGGGAACCATTCCGGGATATTCGACCAGGGCGGCGGTTTCGGCGCCGCGGACCCAGTGCGGGACGGTGACTGGCTGGAGGCGGACTTCGAGGCCGAGATGGCGAAGCTCGTCGGCTACATATTCGGCGGCGGCGCGAGCCTGGGGCGATCCGCTGGGGCGCGCTCCGATGTTCTCGGTTAGATGAGTGAGCTGGCGGTAGGCGTAGTCGTCGGCGAGTGCGGCGGCTTTGATGGCGGAAAGCTGCTGGAGCAGGAGCGGAGGGAAGTTTTGCTTGTCGGGTTGTGAGGACTGGGGCGCGGACATTATTCCGGTGATCGCTGGCGGCGTCTGGGGCGGGGTTTGAGCGCCGGCCAGAAGGGACAAGAGCAGCAGAAGAGCGAGCATGGTTGCGATCGATAAGGATGAGGATGCGATTGAGGAGCGAAGGGGCTTGGTCATAGATTAGGCAGTGTATCCGAGTGAGCAGTCTGGGGGAAAGCGGCTGTGCTAGCTTGAGGCATGGATAAGAAAGAAATCAACTCAACGAAGCTGACGGTGAACTTCGTGGTGTGGATTGGCGGGGTGTTTATGCTATTGCTGTTCGCGCTGCTGGCGCACTTTGTGTGGAGGGTCTTTTAGAGTCTAGGGTGGCGCAGGCAGCGGAGCTGGGCTGCGCCCAGTGGACAGCCGAGGGCGGCTGTCCCCACATTACTTTCCCCATATGCTGTCTTCCGATGAAGATCCGGTGCAAAAAAGCGGCCCCATTGCTGGGGCCACATTTCAAAGAGGTCAAGGTGGTGGGCGATTTCAGGAAAGGCGATGTAAGTTACCGTTCCGCCAGCCGGAACGGTACTTCGGGAAATGTTGACAAGGGAATCGAGTGAGGGTCATTGCTTTGGGTTTGCGGCCTCTTTATTACAGTGAGAAGGAGCATTTGCCGAACCAAAAGGCGAGGCAGACGAGGTTTCGATCTTGGAATCCGTAAGTGATTGAGTAAGCTAGGCTTGTGGCAAGCTGGAGCGGGCTGGGCGATCCGTCGGCAAGGATTTGGCAGGCCGGGGAGTGCACAAGGCTGCACATTGGTTGCACAGATTGATTGCAGGGCGACGGGAGCAATCCGGGCCGCCGGAGCCGTTTGGCAGGCGGCGGCCCGAAGAAGATCGAAACGCAGGACTAGCTGTTTCCGGCCACGGTACGCAGCTTGCCGGGTAGGAAGTGATACGGAGGCCAGGGCCCGCTGATGGCCACTTCGCAGTTCTTCAACTGCTTGGCGGCGGTGCTGTAGCGGTTCTGGTATTTCTCGACCGACTTGGAATCGATGAGATGGGCTATGTCGATGAGCATGCCTTGAGGCGCAACCTTCTTGCAGCTCACTTCCTCTTCCAGCGGGTTAAACAGCTTGTGGACCTGCACCGAGAGGGCGCGGGCTTTGGTTTGGCGCTCGCGTTCGCGGGAAGCTTTGACGCGGAGCTTGGAAAGATAGTCGCCGCCGACGGTGTCGGGCAGGATGACATCGATCATGGCTTCGCGCAGGGAGCCGTCGGTGACGGTCAGCTTGATGTGCATTTCGGACTTGCCACGGAGCCGGGCAACACTCAATCCGAAGGCGCGCCGGTTCACCCGGACCGCCTGGCGGAGGGCGTCGTCGCTTTCGAAGATGGTTCCGAAGCGGAAGGGCAATACGGTGGAATTGCGGAAGCAGCCGCTTACCACGCGGGCGTGCTCGATGGCTGATTTCTGGTCAAGTTGTCCAGCGTTCTGGTCGTATTCGCTCACAATCACAGCAAACTCGCCGCTGGGATAGCTGAGGACAGGGGCTCCATTCACGCCTTGAACGTTTTCAATGACGAAAGGGCGACGGGAACGAGTGCCGTTGGGAAGGGTCTGATGCTCGGTAAGGCAGTACGCGTACCACGCCATAGTAAACTCTCCGAACCGGGACGGAGGCGGACCAACCACCTCTTATCTTGTTATTCGCACAAGTTGAACTGCGAGTCTTGGAGTTTAGGAACGAGCGGTACAGGGTCTAGAAACCGGGAATGCTTACTGTCAAGCTCCGTAGTGCATATTACTTCGGAGTGAATGGAAAATGCAACTTTTTCGTGGCAGGAGGCTCCGCAGGGGGTTTTTCGGAGTTTAGCCCCAACGGCCTGAGCTACTCGTAGCGCAGGCTCTCGACGGGGTCGAGCTGGGCGGCGCGGGCGGCAGGGAGGGTGCCGAAGATCACGCCGACCACCGAAGACACGATAATGGCGATGATGGCGGACAAGCCCGAAATCGGGATGCGGTACTCAGTAAGGAAGCGAACTGAGTAGGGGATGGCGAGGCCGATGACGATGCCGGCGAAGCCACCGATGAGGGAAATGAGGATGGCCTCGGCGAGAAACTGAAAACGGATCTCGCGGTTGGTGGCGCCGACCGCCTTGCGGATGCCGATCTCGCGGATGCGGGAGGTCACGGTAGCCAGCATGATGTTCATGATGCCGATGCCGCTGACTACCAGAGTCACCATGGAAATCAGCAGGAGCACCCAGGTCAGGCCGGTAGCGATGCGGTCCGCCATGACAAGCAGGGCAGTGAGATTGGCGACGTCGTAAACTGACTCCGAGCGGTGTCGCGACTGCAAGACGCGCTTGATCTGCGCCGTCGCTGGAATCACCATCGAGGGATCTTCCATGGAGAAATACAGGAGTTTTACGCTGGGGGTCTCCATGAAATAGCGGCTGACCGAATAGGGGATGAGCATGGTGTTATCGACGATCTCAGACTGACCGAAGGTTTCCACGCGCTCCTTGAAGGTTCCGATGATGGTAAAGGGCAATCCTGTAAGCTTGATGACTTTGCCCACGGCAGCTTGCGACGAACCGTAAACTTCTACCGCCATTTTCTCGGTGATCACGCCGACCTTGTTGTGGGCCTGGGAATCCTCCTGATCGAAGAATCTTCCTGACGGGATAACGAGGTTGCGCACCCGCAGGTACTCGGGATTAACTCCAAGAATGGTGACGTCTTTCTCTTTGCCGCTGCCCACAGGGACGCGGTCGGAGAGTTGGGTCACGGGAGACGAGGCGACGATACCGGGGACGACTTCCTGGACGGCGTGGAGGTCGTCGATGGTGAGTGGGTCGGGGTTGGAGTTGCTGATGTGCGGGGCGCCGCCAAGGTATTCCGCCCAGATTTCGTTGGTGCCAATGGCCTGGATCTGGTTGAGCACGAATTGGCGGCCGGTCATGCCAATGGTGACAACGAGGATGAGAGATGCCGTGCCGATGACCATGCCCAACGCGGTCAGTATGAAGCGCACCTTGTTGCTGCAGAAAGTGTCGTAGGCGAAACTGATAATCTCGCCGAAAGCCATCTGGGGCCGAAGGCGTTCGGGCATGAGGGCGGCTGCCATTTCTCCCTAGATGCTACGTAGAGGGCACAAAAGGCGCAAGTGCGCCGGGGAACCAGTAAAGAATTGTAAGAGGACAGGCGGAGGATGTTCGGTTGTGGCAAAGTAAAGGCTGATCTCCGGGAAGTGCGGGCCGATATTCCGAGGAAGCTTGCGGACGACGACGGTCGAGTGAACGAAATTCTTTCTGACAAACATAAGACGCTGGGCATTCTGTTGTCGCTGACGGCCGGGGCGCTGCTGGTGCATGGATACCATCCTTACGCCGAAGATGCGGAAATCTACCTATCGGGCGTGGAGAAGGTCCTGCATCCCGGGCTGTTCCCAGTGGACAGCGAATTCTTCGCGTCGCATGCCAGCTTGACGATTTTCCCTAACTTGGCTGCGCTTTCTCTGCGCGTAACTCACTTGCCGATGGAAGCCGGGCTGTTCTTATGGCATCTGGCATCCATTTTTATGCTGCTCCTCGCCTGCTGGGAGCTGAGCGGCCTGCTCTTTTCGAAGAAAGGGCTGTCGAAGGAAGGGATGCCGAATGAAGGACCGCCGAATGCCGGAGTGCGGTGGGGCGGGGTCTGCCTGGTGGCCGCAATGTTGACGATTCCGGTGGCGGGGACGGCGCTCTACATCATGGACCAGTACTTGAACCCGCGGAATCTGGTGGCGTTCGCGGCTATCTTTGCCGTGGCTCGGACTTTGGAAAAGAGGTATGTGCCGGCCGCTTTGTGGCTGGCGTTCGCGGCCAGCGTGCATCCGCTGATGGCCGCCTTTGCGTTTTCATTCTGCATTCTTCTTGTGGGATGGGAGAGGCTTGAGAAGAAAGTCGCATCCTTTAGGACGCTGGGCATGGTTACGGGCCTGTGCTGGCTGCTGCCGTTTGGGATTTCGCTGGATCCTCCGACTTCGCCCGCTTATCACGCGGCTGCGATGCGGCACGGGTTTCACTACATCCAGCTTTGGCAGTGGTATGAGCAGTTGGGCATTCTGGCCCCGGTGGCGTTGTTCTGGTGGTTTGGCCGCGTGGCGCGGGCTCGGCAATGGCGCCGACTGGAACTTGTGTGCCGGACGCTCATCGTGTACGACCTGGTTTACTTTTCTGCCGCGCTCGTAGTCGATCTGCCGGCGCGGTTTGAGAGTCTGGCTCGCCTGCAGCCGCTGCGCAGCCTGCACTTGCTCTACATGCTTATGTTCTTGATCATAGGCGGACTTCTGGGCGAGTTTGTGCTGAAAAATAGGGTCTGGCGGTGGCTGGCACTCTTTGTGCCACTGGGCGTTGGGATGCTTGTTGCACAACGAGCGCTTTTTCCGGCGAGTGCGCATATCGAGTGGCCGGGAGAGGCTCCGAAGAATCAATGGGCGCAAGCATTTGTCTGGGTTCGTGACAACACGCCGGTGGACGCGGTGTTTGCGCTCGATCCTGATTTTATGCAGCTACCGGAAGAAGATACGATCGGCTTCCGTTGCCTGGCGCAAAGGAGCAGGCTGGCGGACACATCCAAGGACAGCGGTGCGGTGAGCATGTTTCCTCCGTTGGCGAAGGAATGGTGGGCCCAGGTGCAGGCGCAGACTCCGTGGCAGAGCTTGCGTAGAGAAGATTTTTTGCGGTTGAGAAACACATACGGAGTGAGCTGGGTGGTGGTGCAACAGCCTGGAGTTGCAGGGCTTGATTGCGCTTATCAAAACGCGGCGGTGCGGGTTTGCAGGATTCCTTAGGAGCGGTGACAGCGAAGGCTCCCGCTAGGAAATCCGCATCCCGGGATTATCGATCAGTTACAATGCAAGCAATGTCTACCGCATCGGCTGTTCAAGCCCCTTTCCGGCTGTTTCCCTATGAAAGATGGGTATCTCCGCTGCCAGCGTTGGCCAGGCAATACCGGGAGAACAGGCCTTGTCCCCACATCCTGCTAAAGGATTTTCTTGCTCCTGAGATTGTGGCGGATATGGCGACGCAGTTTCCCCATGCTACGAGCGACGCCTGGACGCAGTACAAGCATGCCAACGAAAACAAGCTGGGCATGCCCAAGCGCGAGCTGTTCCCGGCCGCGATCGGGACGGTCACAGATGAACTGAACTCGCCGGAGTTTGTGGCCTGGGTTTCGGAATTGACGGGGATTCCAAATCTGATGGCAGACCCCATGCTTGAGGGCGGCGGACTGCATCAGTCCGGGCCGGGTGGTTATCTGAACGTGCACACGGACTTCTCGATGCACCACTTCCACACGCACTGGCACCGGCGCGTGAATCTGATTCTTTATCTGAATCCAGGGTGGCAGGAAGCGTGGGGCGGGGCGATCGAATTGTGGGAGCGGAAGGATGGGAAGATGGCGCGATGCGCGGCAAAGTATCCGCCGCTACTGAATCATGCGCTCATTTTCACGACCGATGAGCGGTCGCTGCACGGGTTTCCTGATCCTCTGACTTGCCCGGTTGGACAATCGCGCAAGAGTCTCGCTTTGTACTACTACACGGTCGAGCAAGACAGGAAAGTCACCGGACATTCGACCGATTATTTTGCGCGGCCACAGGATGGCTGGGGAAAATCGGCGGCGATCTGGCTGGATAAGAAGGCGGTCGATCTTTACTCGCGGGCCAAGGCCCGGTTCGGGTTCTCGGACGAGTTTGCCAGCAAGGTGCTGGGATTTCTGTCAAGAAAGAAGTAGCCGAGAATCTACTCACTCCGTTCCGGTCGATTTCAGGAACCTCGGTTCTAGGCGGGGCGGGCGGTTCGGCGGGCGTAGTAGGTGGGATAGCCGGGATCGAGTTTGCGGCCTTTATCACTGAAGCGGGGCAGGTGGATCAAGCCCGCCCTCTGCAACGCGAATTGCAAGGCTGTGGCGAGGACGCCGAAACCATACTGCACGCTGCGGCGGAAGTTGATGGATGAGGCTTCTGCGAAGTACTTCGTGGGACAAGACACTTCTCCGATGCGGAAGCCGAAGTGCACGCACTGGGCGAGCATCTGGTTGTCGAAAACGAAATCGTCGGAATTTTCCAGGAGCGGCAGTTCGGTGAGCACCTTACGGCTGAAGGCGCGGTAGCCGGTGTGATATTCCGAGAGCTTCACGCGCAGGAAAACATTCTCGAAAGCCGTAAGCAGCCGGTTGGAGACGTATTTGTAGACTGGCATGCCGCCGCGCAACGCCGTCCCGCCGATAATGCGCGAACCCAGCACAACGTCATAAACGCCGTAAGCCACCATGCTAGCCATAGCCGTGACCAGCAGCGGTGTGTACTGATAATCGGGGTGGAGCATGATGACCACGTCTGCGCCTGCAGCCAGGGCTTCGCGGTAACAGGTCTGCTGATTGCGGCCGTAGCCGTAGTTGCGGTCGTGTTGGAAGACGAGCAGGCCTAGACGACGGGCCAGGTCGACGGTGCGGTCAGAACTGTGGTCGTCCACCAGGATACGAATGTCCACCAGTTCCGGCAGTTCTCCGACCGTGGCTTCCAGGGTTTTCTCCGCGTTGTAGGCGGGCATTACGACCGCGATGCGTTTGCCGTCAATCATGGGCGACGTTCATGATACCTGAGAACGGGGTCCGGCACCACGCTGCAGCCGTTGTCGTTCTGGCTCATTTGCACGCGGCTTGCTCCCGTTGGCG
>JBAUVZ010000392.1:0-9660 GCA_049583505.1 Candidatus Sulfotelmatobacter sp. | reverse complement strand
GCAAAGTCCTTATCTTGTGCCGTGGCCAGAGCAATCATGGCATAGCGGTGCGGGAAGGTCGACAGCGGTTGGCGCAGCTTGTGCGGCGGAACGTTCGCGGGTACGAACAGTATGCGGAAAAGGTTGCAGCGCTCACGCGCGGCGCGGGCCAGTGCCAGATGTCCGCGGTGGATGGGGTCGAAAGTGCCGCCGAAAAGTCCAATATTCATGCGCCGCTAGTGTCTTCGTTTGCAGGCTCAATTGGCAAGCTCCCGTCGCGGAAGAGTTCCGGGGCATTGTCCGATGGTGCATCGTTGCATTGTCTGTTTGGCCCGGTGTTAGCCGCTGAGAAAACAGGTTGTCCGGGAATCCGGAATGAACTCCTGTAATCTCGCCCCTTTCGAAAGTTGAGACTAGCATGGTTTACATGCGAGTAACCCTCCCCCTACTTCGCATCCAGCCCGCCGGAGCGCCCATTCTGCGCTACGGAGTAGCGGTGCTCAGCACCACTCTGGCGCTGATCCCGGCACTGCTGCTTCCTAACATTATGGAAAGCCGGCTGGCGGTATTCGCCGTCGCCGTGATGGTGAGCGCGTGGTATGGCGGCTGGAAACCGGGGCTGGTGGCCACTGCATTCGCGCTCACCGTGAGTTCTTACTTCTCTTTCACCGGGGAGCAGACACCGGCGCAGTACCGGTCGACGATGATCCGGCTGACGCTGTTCGTTGTGGTCGCCCTTCTAATCTGCTGGTTCAATGCCGCACTGAGAGCGGCCCAGGAGGGCCTGCGCCGCTCAGAAATGAATTTCCGGTCGCTGGTGACCCATGCTCCCTACGGGATCTGCCGCTGCGATTCCGCGGGCCAGTTGCTCGATGCGAATCCGGCGCTGCTGACGATGCTGGGATATTCCTCCCCCAAGGAACTGGCCGGGGTCCACCTCGGAACCCTTTACGCCGACACGCAGCAGTGGTTCGAGCTGGCGGATTATTTGCGCTCGGCGGCTACCTTCAACGGACTCATTGCCGAGTGGAGGCGCAAGGACGGCACGGCCACCGTGGTTCGCGTTTCCGGCCGTACCGTCTCTGAAGCCGGCAAGGGACGAACCTTCGAACTTTTTGCCGAAGATGTAACCGAGCGCCGTGCCCTGGAGCAGCAGCTCCGGCAGTCGCAAAAGATGGAGGCCGTTGGAAGACTCGCGGGCGGCATTGCGCACGATTTCAACAACCTGTTGATGGTGATTTCCGGGTATTCAGAATTTCTGCTCGATCGCCTCGGCCCGGAACCCGCACTGCGCGGTCCGGCCCAGGAGATTGCCAGCGCAGCCGGACGCGCTACCTCGCTCACCCGCCAGCTCCTCGCCTTCAGCCGGAAGCAAATGCTGGCGCCCAAGATTCTTGATCTGAACGGCGTGGTCACGGAAAACCTGAAGATGCTCACCCGCGTGATCGGCGAGGATATCGATCTGGTGATGGTTCCAGCAACCAGTCTGGGCACGGTGCGGGCCGACGCAGGACAGATTGAGCAGGTCATCATGAACCTAGCCGTGAACGCGCGCGACGCCATGCCGGCTGGAGGCAAGCTGACCATCGAAACCTCCAACGTATCACTCGACGAGGACTATGCGCGTTTTCACGCCCCGCTGCGGCCTGGAAACTATGTGATGCTCGCGATCAGCGACACCGGCGCGGGCATGGATTCGGAAACTCAGTCCCACATCTTCGAGCCTTTCTTTACCACGAAGGGGCCGAAGGGGACTGGGTTAGGGCTGTCCACCGTTTACGGGATCGTGAAGCAGAGTGGCGGTTACATCTGGGTTTACAGCGAGGCGGGCAAGGGCACGACGTTCAAGATCTATTTGCCCCGCGTCGCGGAAACGGTCGAGAGTCCCGCCCAAGTTGCCGTTCCCGCGGAATCCACCACCGCCGAGCCAGGCACCGAAACGATTCTGCTGGTCGAGGATGAGGCCAACCTGCGCTATCTCGCCCGCCAATTCCTCGAGAAGCAGGGTTATCGCGTGATCGAGGCCGCGGATGGCGCAGTGGCGATGCAAATCGCAGTCGCGCACGAAGCGGTGATTCATCTGCTGCTGACCGACGTGATCATGCCCGGCATGAACGGCCGCGAACTGGCGCAGCGCATTTCGGAAATTCGTCCCAACGTGAAAGTGCTCTACATGTCCGGTGACACGGAAAATGTGATCGGGCGCTATGGCACGCTGGAGGCGGGTGTACGCCTGCTCCAGAAGCCTTTTACCCTCCGCGACCTGAAAAGTAAGGTTCGCGAAGTGCTCAATTCCACCCCGGTCCCCCAGGAGGTTGCCATGTCAGTTCAAACCGCTCACGCCAAAGCTGCGCAAGGTCTGCAACAATTGCCGTCCTCGCGCGCGCAACGTTTTCAACTTCACCTGCCTTTGAAGTACCGAAGGCTCGACGAAGAAAAATGGCACGACGGGGAGACGAAAAACATCAGCCGCTCTGGTTTGCTGTTTCAGGCGGAGGCTCTCTTGCAGCCGAGTGTGATCCTGGAAATCAATCTGGTGCTGCCGGCGGAGATTGCCGGGCTTTCGCCCACCGAAGTCGTTTGCAAAGGAGAAGTCGTCCGTACGATCGAGTCAAACGGCGACAAAATGCCCCCAGCCCTGGCCGCGAAGATTCTTCAGTATCACTTCCAGCACGGATCGCAACTGCCGCGGGCCTAGGCGTAAGAGTAGAAGTTGGGCGCAGAAGCCTTAGAGTAAGACTGCGATCAGGCGCGGTGGCTGTCCGCGGCTTCGGTCGGCTCCAGCGCTGGCTGGCGCAGAGCGTCCACCTCCTTGGCTATGGCGTACTTCAGTTCATCGATGCCTTTGCCAGTCACTGCCGAAATCTCGTAGAGCTTCAGCTTGTGTTTCTTGCAATAGCGCTTCAGCGCCGCGACTTTGTCTTTATTGGCTATGTCGATCTTCGACGCGACCATGATCATGGGTTTTTCCTCCAGATGAGCTCCAAAGCTGGCCAGTTCGCCCAGAATCACTTCCACGTCTTTCACAATGTCAGGGCGTCCGCTGGCATCGGAAACATCGGCGAGATGAACCAGCAGGCGCGTGCGCTCGATGTGCCTGAGAAACTGAGTGCCCAGGCCGGAGCCGGTATGCGCTCCCTCGATCAAGCCCGGAATGTCTGCGACCACGAAGCTGATTTCGTTGTTTGGGTCGCCCACTGCAACCACTCCGAGATTCGGTTGCAAGGTGGTGAAAGGGTAGTCGGCAATCTTCGGCCGCGCCGCCGAGATGCGGGAGATCAGCGTGGATTTGCCCACGTTCGGATAGCCG
The DNA here is from genome assembly GCA_049583505.1 of Candidatus Sulfotelmatobacter sp. Classification (GTDB taxonomy): domain Bacteria; phylum Acidobacteriota; class Terriglobia; order Terriglobales; family Acidobacteriaceae; genus Sulfotelmatobacter. The sequence continues at coordinate 6,371 of JBAUVZ010000392.1, read as the reverse complement.
ACCAGACCAACGTCAGCTAGCAACTTCAGTTCGAGCCGGTAGTTGTGCTCTTCGCCGGGGCGTCCGTCTTCGTGCTCGCGCGGCGCCTGATGCACGGAAGTGGCGAAGCGCGCGTTGCCGCGCCCACCGCGGCCCCCACGGGCAATCACCATCCGTTGATCGGGAGCTGAAAAATCGAAAACCTTCTCGCCCGTTTCCTCGTCGTACACAATCGTTCCTACCGGAACCTTTAGCAGTATGTCTTCCCCTTCGCGCCCGCTCTTATTCGAGCCTTCGCCGTGGCGTCCGCGCTCGGCCTTGTATTCGGGATTGAAACGGAAGTGCACCAGCGTGTTGTGCCGCTCGCTGGACTCCATGATCACGTCTCCGCCCTTCCCACCGTCACCCCCCGAAGGCCCGCCGCGCGGAACATATTTCTCCCGGCGGAAGGCCATGCAGCCATTGCCTCCGTCGCCCGCTTTGACCCGGATTCTTGCCTCATCGATGAACATGGTTGCCAGCCAGACCGCTAAGACCCAAAACAAAAAGCCTCGTCCCGAAGGCGAGGCTGAAGCCGCGTCGGACAGCTTGCCGCGGCCGCTACATCACGATGCCGTTTAGCCGAACGAGCGCGAACTACTCCGCAACTTCCATGGGCTCGACCATCACGAACTTGCCCATCGAGCCCTTATTCAGGAACTTGATGCGTCCCGTGATCTTGGCAAACAGTGTATCGTCTTTGCCGCGGCCCACGTTCAGCCCCGGTTTCACGCGCGTGCCGCGCTGCCGCACGATGATGGTCCCACCGGGCACGATCTGCCCGCCGAATGCCTTGAATCCCAGCCGCTGCGCGTTCGAGTCGCGGCCGTTCCGTGAAGTGCCTTGTCCTTTTTTATGTGCCATAGAAAACCTGTGTCCCTGGCCAGTTGCCAGTCATAGTTTCGGACGGGCAACTCGCCCGTCCTTTCGTTACTTCTTCTTCGAAGCCGCTTTTTTCACCGCAGCCTTCTTGGGCGAAGCCTTCTTCTTGGCCTGTCCCTTGGCGGTCTTTGCTTCCGCCTCAGACTCGTGCACCTGCTCCTGCGCCGCCACAGCCTTCTTCGGCTTGGGCTGCTTCTTCTCCAACCCCGGAGCCTTGAAGCTCTGCCCGTCAAAAGCGATCTCGGTAATGCGCACAGCGGTATAGGATTGCCGGTGTCCGCGCAGCTTCTTGTACTGCTTCTTGCGCTTGTAGTGGAAGACCAGAATCTTAGCGCCGCGTCCTTCTTCCACCAGTTCGCCGACGACCCGTGCTCCCTGCTGCGGCTTCCCGATCTGACCTTCTCCACCCGACACTGCCAGTATCTCTGGGAACTCCACCCGGCCATCGGTGCCCGTAGCCTGCTTCTCCACTCGAATCACATCTCCGGGCGCCACCCGGTATTGTTTCCCACCGGCGCGGATAACCGCGTACATACGTATGCCTCCGTCAAATATCGTGAAAGTCAGCTCATTCAACACAACCTGCGCGCACACGCGCGCTACCTGGAGGCTGACTCAACTTCCTGTGCTTGCTGTGTTTTCCGCCGCGGCGCTTGAAGCCAGGGCGAGCGTCCCCAGAACGGGTCGGCGAGTACAGGCAAACTCAACTATTCTAGCGTGCGCTGTGGAAATCGGTCAATGCGCTATCCGCGGATAATGGGGCAATCACCCCGGCGTGTGCTGACGCACGAGTTGGAGAATGGGACATGATGAATTACGGGCCCTGTGGAGGTCCATCTCAACTTTTCGGAAAGTTAGGGTCAGCTTTGATCTCGCGAATCTGCTGAATATGCCGCTCGGCATGAGTGGAGATTTCGAGCATCCACTGCCAACAATCGATCGGGTCTCTCGATCCGAAGCTATGCGCGCGCAAGTCGTCGTGGGTCGATTTGATGTATTCGATCATGGTCGCACGCAGTGCCTGGAACTTTGCCAAGGCTTCTCCGAGGTCTTTATAAGTGTCGACCTTCTCGTGCCCGCCGCCAGTTTTCGTATGCACAACGCGATCAATGCCGTACCACATGATATCCGCATCTGTATTCGAGGATTTCTTGCCCTTCATATCCGGCGGCGCCTTCACTGCCTTCATCAGATCGCGCCAATAGTCGGGTTCGGCGACTGCCAAGTGAGAAACGCATTCCCGAATTGACCAGCGATCGGGTGAGGCACGGTATTCAAGCTGAGCCTGTGAAAGTCCGCGTACCTGCTCGGCCACCATTTGCCCGGTCATTTCAAAGTGCACCAGTAGGTGCTCCCGGTCCTCGTCGGTCATGCCGGTCACTCCTGCGGCAGAGAGGCGCAAGGCAATCACAAGAAATGGCAAAAATCGTAGGATTCTCATGGAACAAAACCCCCTTCGGCAAATCTCGGAACCGTCTGGCAATTTGAAACTCGAACTGGTAGACGATCGGGCCAAAGAATCGATAGCAGCTTCCCGGGGGAAATGTCACTGCTGCCTCGGAAGTTGTGGAGGCCGGCCAATGCACGCTTTGCAGATTGCCCGTCCGTGTGCGAGAATTCCGCCGAATCTCTGGATCGAGGTCGGGATCAACTCTCGGAGGAACCCAATCATGAAGCGCCTTTCCATCGTTCTGTTATGCCTGCTAGCTCTCACGCTGTCTGCCATCGCGCAGCCGCCTAAAGCGGACGCGAAGAAGTCCGCAGCCCCTCCCGCTCCCGACAAAGCCTACCTGCAAAAGATCTGGGATGGCTGGTCCACCCTCGACCCCGCCAACACGGCCAAGTACTATGCCAGCGGCCCGCACGCCTTCTTCGACATCGCCCCTTTGAAGTACGGCAGCTGGGATGAATATGACAAGGGCGTGAAGGGCGTGCTCTCCGGCTACAAGAGCGCGAAGTTTACGGTGAACGATGACGCCGCCATCCATCCCCATGGAGATTTGGTCTGGGCTACCGCGACGATCAGCGAAGAGATGACATCGAAAGCCGGCAAGATTGATATGGGCAACATGCGCTGGACCGTGGTTTTCGAGAATCTGGACGGCAAGTGGATGATCGTTCACGAACACGTCTCTATGCCCTTGCAGTAGAGCCGCTGAATCGAACGCTACGTTTCCCGGCCACCGTTACCTCTGTAATCGGGGGTAACCACAGTCCTCTTGCAGAAACAACTCCACTGCGCCAGTGTTAATACCATTGAACCTGGAGAGATTTCCATGCGCGACCGAATCGTCATTCTGATTTCGCTCTTCCTGTTGTCCAGTCTGACCTGGAGCCAGCAGCAACCCGCCGGAAGCAGTGTCCCTGCCAATGCTCAGCAGAGCATGCCGGGCATGGACATGCCCGGTCACGACATGTCGAACATGAACATGAAAGATATGCCGATGGGTGACAAAGACAGCGACGCCAGCGCCCATGCCATGCATTCGATGGAAGGCCACATGGATATGGGCCCGCACATGAAAATGACGGCCCTGCGTCCGGCGAAGCCGGGCGATGTCGACCGCGCCAAGGAAGTGGCCGAGTCTGCGCGCAAAGCCTCAGAGAAATACATCGACTACCGCGTCGCACTGGCCGAAGGCTACCAGATTTTCCATCCCGAGATTCCGCAGAAGATGTATCACTTCACCAACTACAGATACGCGATGGAAGCGTTTATGCATTTCAATCCCGAGCACCCGACCTCGCTGCTCTATGAAAAGCATGGCGACGACTACAAACTGATTGGCGTAATGTACACCGCGCCCAAACGCCTGGGCGAAGAGGAACTGGACCAGCGCATCCCACTGAGCGTCGCACAATGGCACGAACACGTGAACTTCTGCGCCCCGCCGCCCGATCGCAGGCAGGAGATGCGCGCGCCGCATCCGCAGTTCGGTTTAAGAGGATCGATCACCACCCAGGAAGCCTGCGACGCCGCGGGCGGAACCTTCCATCCCGTAATCTTCAACTGGATGGTCCATGTCTACCCGTTCGAAAAAGATCAGGCGAGCATCTGGTCGGTCGAACGCCAGCACGGCGACGCGGATTAAGCTCTTGTGATGGGGGTCAGTTGCCGGCTTTGCTGGCAGCGTGCAGAAAACCTCCCGGGCAGCATGCCTTCGACACACACACCGCTCTCTGTGATCGCCGCTTATCGACACACGTAAGACATCGACACCAGAGAATACGAAGACAGCGCCGCGATAGTTCCCGGGTTCCAGCCAGACAGAACACACCGCAGCTGTTCCATCGTTTTGAGAGCACATTCACCTTCATTATTCACTTCGTTTTTTCTTGCTACCGGAAGGGCGCACTCCTCGTCCATACACGTGTGATCGGAACTGTGGAACTTTCGGTGAAGCGGCTCCGTAGTAGTAGCAGCAGTCAGCCGGCGGAGAGGTGAAGCTGGCAGGACTTTTCGAAGTAGGTTCTCGCGGGGTAGGGGATTCTCTCACGCTCGGTTTGGCGGCCCAGATGAGAAAACCCCCGTTGCACAGCGCGACCGGCCTTTCGGCTCGCCGGGCTGAACCCCAACGGCTGCATTGTAGGCGATTCGCGGTAAAACGCAAAGGTTTTCTCGCGCCAGTCGTGAACCGGGCCGCCCCAACCGTTCCCCGACGAGATTCGGGGAAGAAAAAGGAGCAATCATGAAGTTCGCGACAGTGTCGAAGAGTTTAGTGCTGGGGTTGGCGTTGCTGTTGGCCTCGAGCGCCTTTGCCGGAACCAAAGCCAGTTTGGAGCTTAGCAATCCGGTGATCGTCAACGGAACCACGATCAAGCCAGGGGATTACAAACTGGAGTGGGAGGGCAGCGGTCCCAGCGTGGAATTGAGCATCATGCAAGGCAAGACCGTGGTGGCAAAGGTGCCCGCGCGCGTGGTTGATCTGCCAACGCCAGCGGCTAACAATGCTGCCGTAACCCGAAAGAACGACAGCGGACCCAGTTCACTGGCTGGCGTCCGCTTCCAGGGCAAGAGATTTGCCCTCGAGCTGGGTGAAGCCAGCGACGGGATGCAGGCAGGTTCAAGCAAGTAACTGCGGCACACTACCCAACCCAGGGAGCACACATTGTGCTCCCTATCTCTATCTTTAATCTTTACGTTGTTTCAGAGCACAGTCCGCTCTAGTTGGGCGAAGCCAGCACGTCGTCGTAGTAATTGAGCACGGCTCGGCGTGGCTTCGCCTTCAAGCCTTTTAGCGGAACCTTCTGCTCGACCGAAGTGTTCCCGGTAAGCCTCGCGCGCCCCAGAAAAAACATGCCCCCTTCGGCCAGTTCCAGGTAAATCGGCACGGGCATGTGGAAATCGTCCTTCACGTTGGACTGCGTAACCTTTAAGTTGAGGACGACGTCACCGTCCGCTCCAGTATCGAACGAGTAATCGAGCTTGTAGGTGGGCAACTGCGTGCCATAGACGTATTCGTTGAAGAACCAATCCATCTTCTGGTTCCCCTCCAGGTCCATGTCGCGTGTCATGTGCTTTTCCACCATGGCTTTGAAGTCTTCAGTGGTGGCGGACTTGTCGCCATAGGTTCTTACAAAATCCTGCATCATCTCCTTGAAGCGTTGGTCGCCGGTGCGGTTGTCGTGCATCATCATGCGGATCATATGCAGAATGTAGGCACCCTTGGGATAGATGAGGCGCCGGGTCACGTCAAAACCCGTCCGCGAGTTGCTCATGCGGTATCCCATTGTGACTGGGCCGGCATCAATGGCGCGGAAGCCCTGCGCATTGCGCTCCAGTAGCAGCTCGCGCTCATCGTTCCAGAAAGCAATGAACTTCTGCTGGCTTTTCTCGATCGCCGCGAGGTAGATGGACGCCGACATTTCGGCAAAGCCTTCACTCATCCACTGGTCGCGGTAGGAATCAAACCCAACGGTGTGGCCCCACCACTGGTGCGCCACTTCGTGCGGTGTGACCACCTTCCAGTACCCGCGGTCGCCGAAATCCATGCCGAGTTGGTGGCGAACCGTGGTGTCGAAGAAATAGCACATGGGAATCCACACCAGTTCAGGCCAGGATTGCCCATAGTTGCACGCGGTTTGCTGGGTGATGGCTAGGCGCTTAAATGAAGAGGGCCCGAAGTACTCGGTGTAGATCTCAGTCGCGAGTTCTCCCTCGGCCAGCGCCTTTTTGATGAGGCTGGTCGTACTCATCGTGCCCAGGGCCATGCCGGTCCCCATGTGGGATCCCTGCGTGGGTACCTCGCCGGCGACCGCATTTTGCAGGCCCTGCACCCAGCTCGGCGGTTCCTGGTTTGCGAAAGACTGCACCAGGTATTCCGGTTTTGTCAGCTTGACTTCTTCCTCTTTGAATTTGCCAAAGTTGAAACCCGCGACGGTTTGCGGAGCGTCGCTCTTCCACACCGTCACGTTCTGCCCACCCTCGTTGGTCTCGCTCACCAGTGCTCCCGTGGCAGCGATCTTCATCC
>JBAUVZ010000391.1:0-11788 GCA_049583505.1 Candidatus Sulfotelmatobacter sp. | reverse complement strand
CCAGAAGGCCGTTGAATCGGTATCAATCGACTACGACCCTTTGCCTGCTATCTTCACCATTGAAGAAAGTGAGCGCGGCTCCGAAATTATCTGGGGCGAGGACAACGTCTTCAAAACCTACTTGATCGAAAAAGGCTATGTCGATCGCATCTGGGAGAAAGCCGACCACATCGTGGAAGGTGAGTATACGACGGGCGCACAGGAGCAGCTTTACATTGAAAACAATGGGATGATTGCGTCCTTTGACGCGGTGCAGGGAATCACCGTATGGGGCTCACTCCAGTGTCCTTATTACATTCACAAGGCGTTAATCGGTCTGTGCAACTTGCCCGCGGAAAAGGTTCGCGTGGTACAGATGGAGACGGGAGGCGCTTTCGGCGGGAAGGAAGAATATCCATCGATGATCGCCGCACATGCTGCGCTGCTGGCGATGAAGTCGGGAAAACCAGTGAAGATCATTTATGATCGCATGGAAGACATGGCCGCAACCACTAAGCGGCATCCCTCGCGCACTCGCCACCGGACAGCTGTCAGCAGGGACGGCAAGATCTTGGGCGGAGAGATCGACTTCACGATTGACGGTGGAGCGTACCTTACTTTGTCACCGGTGGTGCTTTCCCGCGGCGCAATTCACGCTGGGGGACCGTACCATTGGCCGAGTGTTCGGATCCGCGCGAAGGCGATCGCCACGAACGCGCCGCCCCACGGCGCTTTTCGAGGCTTTGGAGCGCCCCAAAGTCTGTTCGCTATGGAGCGGCACATGGATCGCATCGCGCGAGAAGTAGGTCTTTCTCCCGTTGAGATCCGCCGCCGGAATTTTCTGCAGCCCGGACAGACCACCACCACAGAACAGGTGGTGCGCGAACCGATCAATCTCGAAAAGTTGCTCGACCGCGGGCTTGAAGTTTCTGACTATCACTCCAAGAAACTGCGCTTCGCAAAGGAGAATCAGTTTGGCAGCACTCGGAAGGGCATGGGCATTGCCGCGTTTCTGCACGGCGCGGGATTTACAGGGTCAGGCGAGCGCTATCTTAGCTCCGTAGTCGGTGTAGAAGGCTGTGCCGACGGCAGTGTGCGAGTGCTGGTGTCGAGCACGGAGTTTGGCCAGGGAACGAAAACTGTTCTTAGCCAGATTGCAGCTGAAGCTCTCGACCTACCCTACGAGAGAGTCAGCATGGCTCAGCCCGATACAGTGGAAGTGCCCAACAGCGGCCCAACGGTGGCGTCACGGACAGTCATGGTGGTTGGGAAATTGGTTCAGTCTGCGGCGTTGGGAATTAAACAGACGCTGATTTCGTCCAATCTGCTCCGCGAGACCTATACCGCTGAAGAGTTTCGTGCTGCCTGCCAGCAGTATGTTGCAGCCCATGGCCAATTCCGTTCCTGGTCTCGATACGAGCCGCCCAGCGACATCTTCTGGGATGATCAAAAGTATCGAGGAGAAGCCTACGCAGCGTTTGCCTGGGCGGTTTACGTCGCGGAAGTTACAGTTGATCTGACAACGTACAGCGTATCGGTGGATGACTTCGTGGCGCTGCAGGAAGTTGGCAAAGTTCTGCATCCGCTTCTGGCAAAGGGCCAAATCATCGGTGGGATTGCCCAAGGGATTGGATTCAGCCTTTATGAGAAGGTCGTTTGGCAAAGTGGACGCATGCAGAACAGCCAGATGACCAATTACATCATGCCGACTTCGAGCGACCTGCCTCCCATTCGCGTGTTCTTCGAAGAGCTGGGGAATATCTATGGAGCGTATGGCGCGAAGGGAATCGGCGAACTCCCAATGGACGGCCCGGCCCCGGCAATTGTCAATGCGGTGGAAGACGCGCTCGGAGTTTCCTTTGATTCCGTTCCTCTGCTTCCGGAAGACATCATGGATCGACTGATGAGCGATGAGATCGCGGTGTCGCCGCAGTGCGGCGACGGCGGCGTTGGTTCCAGAGGCGGGATCTGATGACCGATTCTCCCAAGATCCGGGCTAAAGCGGAGATTTCATTCACAGTCAACGGCGAGCCGAAGACGGTGCGTGCGCACCCGATGGAGCGCCTCCTTGACGTGTTACGGCAAGAGCTCCGATTGACCGGCACGAAAGAAGGTTGCGGAGAAGGCGAGTGCGGTTCGTGCTCCGTGTTGATGGACGGCATGCTCGTGAATAGCTGCCTCGTACCGGTTCTTCAGGCGGAAGGCTCAAGTGTGGTTACAATCGAGGGACTTGCGGCGGGAGAGACGCTGCACGTCGTGCAGGAGGCTTTTCTGGAATGCGGCGGCGCGCAGTGCGGCATCTGCACGCCTGGGATGATTCTCGCGGCCTTCCATTTGTTGAACGGAAAAACTGAACTTACGACGGCAGAAATCCGGGAGGGACTTTCCGGCAATCTCTGCCGCTGCACGGGTTACAGCCAGATTGTCGAAGCCGTAGCGGAAGCCGCACGTCGTAGGAGGGCGGCATGAGATCGAATCCCTCCGATTACGAAATGGTCGCGCCCGGCAGCTTGCATGCGGTTGTCTCGCTCCTGGCAAGGGAACCGGGCGTGTGGGTTCCGATCGCCGGAGGCACCGATGTGATGGTGCAATATGCTGCCGGGAAGCTTCCAGCGCGAAAACTGATCAGCATTTGGAATCTCCCGGAGTTGCGGCGCATTGAAGTCACGGCTGGTGAGATTCGGATCGGTGCAGGATGCACTTATACCGACCTCGGTAGGGATGAGACTGTCAGACGCGAATTTCCTCTCTTGCATAGTGCCGCTCGCTGGACCGGCGGAATCGCGAACCAGAATCGGGGAACGATTGGCGGCAATATCGTTAACGCGTCGCCTGCCGCGGACTCGTTGCCTGCGCTGCTCGTGTACGAGGCGGAATTGATTCTAGTGTCGGTCCGAGGTGAGCGTCGGCTGCCGTATCTAAGCTTTCACACCAGCTACAAGAAGACGCTGCTGGCGGCCAATGAGCTCGTTCAAGCAGTGTGCCTGCCACGGCGATTCTCGGGATACTACAGCCATGCCCGCAAGGTGGGAGCACGCAATGCACAGGCGATCTCCAAAGTGTGTATCGCCGCTCTGGGACGTCTTGCAGATGGTGTGGTTGAAGATGTTCGCATTGCTCTGGGCAGTGTGGCGCCCGTTCCGCTTCGTTTGATGGACACGGAGCGAGCGGTGCGGGGAAAGGTTATTGATTCCACTCTCTTGCTTTTAGCGCGAAAGGCCGCTGGTGCTGAAATCCGGCCGATTGACGATATTCGATCCACGGCAAGGTATCGTGCAGCAGTGACCGGCAATCTTGTGGTTGAGTTCTTGAATCGGCTGAGTTCGGCGCCGGCGGGCGCGGGACACGGGAATATAAAGGATGCTCTGGCGCGATGGAATCTCCTTCTTATCGAGGACGCCACGAGAGCGATTCTGCCTTGTTGCGGATCCAGGGCCTGGGCGCAAGGCATGGTGGCTCGAAGACCGCTTGCGGACGAAGCTGCGCTACTGGCTGCGTCGAATGAAACGTGGCGCAAGCTGACACGATCGGACTGGATGGAAGCGTTCCAAAGTCATCCCCGAATCGGGGAGTCGCGACCATCTTCTTTCGAACCCCAGTCTTTGCCAGTCTTATCTTCGCTGGATCAGTCTGTAGAATGGTCGGCGCGTGAGCAACGGAGGGTAGGGGACTCAGACGCGGCCGTGAAGATCGCTCTGGCAGATGCAAATCGGGAATACGAGCGGCGCTTCAATCACATATTTATCGTGTGCGCCACCGATAAATCCGCGCCGGAGATCCTGGAGATCCTTCGGCGACGACTCAGGAATGACGCGGAAACTGAACTTCATGAAGCAGCGGAGCAGCAACGGCAGATTACGGAGATCCGGCTAAAGAAATGGCTTCAAGGATGAACCGCATTTCGACCCACATTCTGGACATTGCTCATGGCAAGCCCGCCAAGGACGTATCTGTTCGGCTGGAGAAAGAAAACACCCCTGGAGATTGGCGACTGCTGACTTCGGCGCGCACCGATCAAAATGGCCGATGTGACCAGTTGCTACCGGAAGGTGAGAATCTGTCCCCGGGAGTCTATCGATTGGTTTTTCACACTGGGACTTACTACGCTCTGCAAGAAATCGACGCACTGTATCCGGTGGTTGAAGTTATGTTTCAGGCGCGAGCGGGCGAGGCCCATTTTCACATTCCTCTGCTCCTGAGTCCGAACGGATATACGACCTACCGGGGAAGCTGAGCTTAAGCGGCGTTCTAAGATGGAGTTGACAAAGTGACCTCGTCAATCCGGGAATGGCTGAACCTGATTGTGCGCTGGTTCCACGTTTTTGCGGCGATCATGTGGGTCGGCCAGACATACTATTTCACCTGGCTGGACGGCCAATTTGGCAAGCTTGCGAAGAATGCCACCGGAGGCGCTGCGAGCTCGTCGGTATGGATGGTCCACAGTGGCGGTTTCTACACGGTCGATAAACAGAAATCTCTGAAGGTCGGACCCGATCAGGTTCAATGGTTCCGCTGGGAAGCGTTAATGACTTGGCTGAGCGGAATGGTGCTGCTTTTTCTCGTCTATTACTCCAGCAGTGGACTCATTGACACTGACGTGGCGACCATTTCTCAAGGGACTGGCATTGCCATGGGACTAGCTGTGCTGGCTGGCGGGTGGATCATCTACGACCAGGCAGCACTATCACCTCTGGGCAGGTCGGAAGCCATGTTCGCCGTATTCTCTCTGCTGATGATTGCCGCGCTCGCTTGGGGATTAACGCATGTGTTCAGCGGGCGCGCTGCTTACATCCACGTCGGGGCCGTGCTCGGGACGATCATGACCGCCAACGTTTGGTTTCGAATTCTTCCCTCCCAGAGAAAAATGATCGCAGCGGCGGCAGCGGGTGCGAAGTTCGATTTGTCTCTCGGCGCTCAAGCCAAGCTGCGCTCCAAACACAACACATTCATCGCGGTTCCTGTTGTCTTTATCATGATCAGCAATCACTTTCCAGTCGCGACTTACGGGAACACATACGGTTGGGAGGTGCTTGTCGGCCTCGTTCTCCTCGGCTGGGTGGCGGCGAAGCTTATACGGGACGCCTAACCTTGCATGCAGCAGGCATAAGTCGCCGGACTGGAGTCTTGTGCGGACCACGGGAACGACAAGTCGAGCAGCAGAGGTTATCGCCCGCTGCCAAACGTTAGCATCTTTCACGGAAGACCCGGGCAGCACGCGCCGGACATTCTTGTCCCCACCCATGCGTGATTGCCACCGGGAAATTGCGGGATGGATGGAACCGCTGGGGGCCCGCGTGCGAGTTGATGCTGCCGGAAATTTCCGCGCAGTTTATCCAGCCGCGCGGCAGAACGCTCCGCGCCTGCTGCTCGGTTCACACCTCGATACAGTTCCTAACGCCGGGGCTTACGATGGCATCCTCGGAGTTGTTCTTGCCGTCGCGTTGTTGGAAGAGTTGCAGGGACGGAGATTTCCTTTCGGCATCGAAGTGCTTGGCTTTTCCGAAGAGGAAGGAGTACGCTTCGGCACTCCGTTCATCGGCAGCCGTGCGCTGGTTGGCAGGCTGGATAAGGAACTCTTGGATACTCAGGATGCACAAGGCATCTCCGTGCGAAAGGCGATCGAAGACTTTGGTCTGAATCCCGCGGAAATTCCTCAAGCCGAGTTGGGAAACGATACTCTGGGCTACCTAGAGTTTCACATAGAACAAGGACCGGTTTTGGAGAGACTGAATCAGCCACTCGCAGCGGTGGACGCTATTGCCGGTCAGAGCCGGTTGGAGTTCACATTTTGCGGCCGCGCCAACCACGCGGGCACCACACCAATGAACCTTCGATGTGATGCCATTGCGGGTGCCGCAGAGTGGATCGGCGCAGTAGAGCGCACAGCTCAAGGAGTCCCTGGCTTGGTCGCGACTGTGGGAAAGGTCGAAGCCAAGCCCGGAACGGCGAACGTGATCGCGGCGGAGGCACGCCTGACCCTCGACGTTCGTCATAGTTCCAACGACATTCGAACTCGCACTGTCGGAGATATCACGCGCCGGGCTCAAGAAATCGCCGCTCGCCGCGGACTATCTGTGCACGAGAGTACGCTGTTGAGCCAGCGGGCAGTCGCGATGGATCCATTCCTTAAAGCGGAGATAGAACAGGCAATCGTGAAAACAGGATGCGAGCCGCATCGGATAGTGAGCGGCGCGGGACACGACGCCATGATTCTGGCGGAGAAAGGTCCCGCCGCGATGATTTTTCTGCGGACTCCCGGTGGAATCAGCCACGATCCTGCGGAATCGGTTGAGGTTGAGGATGTAGAGAAGGCTATCGAGTGCGGAATGCACCTTCTCGACCAGCTGGGTTCTTCGCCCGAATTTCAGAAAAGGACAAACCGTGCATAATCTCGGCCTGACACGAAGTTCCCACCAACCGACTCATTTGCTCCTGACTGCAGACACCTTTGTGCGCACAACGTTGCCGGGAATGAAGGCTTGCTCCGCAGTTGTGCATGTCAGCCCGGCATTGGGCGCCAAGTTCACAGAGTACACCGCCGTGTTTGAAGCAGGGGGAGAACTTGGGAGTACTCGTGCGCAGCGTCTCATTTTCGTGATCGAGGGTGGCGTGAACTTGGAGGTTGACCGAAAGACGAACGAGCTGGGCGAGCGAGGTTACGCTTATCTCCCCCAAGGACTGCATCATCGAGTGACGGCTACGAAACCAAGCCGTGTCGCCGTCATCGAGAAACCCTATCAGGTTCTCGATGCGGTCGAGCGACCGCATTTGATTGTTTCGAACGAAGATACGGTCTCCTCGCATCCGCTCGAGGACGATCCCAGCTTGCAGGTCAAATGTCTGCTCCCGGACGAGATGAGCTTCGATTTCGCGGTGAATACGATGGTCTATCAGCCGGGAGCGTCGCTGAGCGTCGTGGAAATGCATGTGATGGAACACGGGCTCATCATGCTCGAAGGCGGCGGAATTTACCGGCTCGACAATTCGTGGTATCCGGTAACAGCGGGAGACTTCATCTGGATGGGACCGTGGTGTCCGCAGTGGTTCGGAGCGATCGGCAACGTGCCGGCAAAATATCTTATCTATAAAGACTGGAACCGGCATCCCTTGGCAGGCCTATAGCGATGAGTCTTACTATCAACGGAGATCGCTTGCTGTCCGAAATCGATGCGCTGGCGTCAATCTCCGATGCCGAAGCTCCGGCGGTGACGCGAATTGTTTTCACACCGACAGATCTCAAGGCTCGTGCATGGATGAAAAAGCGTTGCGAGGAAGCAGGGCTGACAGTGCGTCAAGATGCCGTCGGAAATGCCTTCGCGCGCTGGAATGGTTCTGACCCGACCGCCCCGGTTGTTGGCACCGGCTCGCATATCGATGCCATCCCGAACGCAGGAAAATACGATGGCGTGGTGGGAGTGTTGGGAGGCTTGGAAGCGATACGAGGGTTGCGGCAGGGTGGATTTCGCCCAAGGCATTCGATTGAGTTGCTTATTTTCACATCTGAAGAACCGACCCGTTTTGGAGTCGGTTGCATCGGGAGCAGGATGCTGTCTGGCACGCTCTCGGTAGACGCGGCGAGAAAGTTAACGGACAACGACGGCGCCACGCTCGACGAGGTTCGCCGTGGAGCTGGTGTTTCAGGAGACCTCGAACAAGTCCGGTTGCCCAGCAGCTACTACAAGGCATTCGTCGAGTTGCACATTGAGCAGGGGCCGCTATTGGAGCGCCAGCAGACACCTCTGGGAATTGTCACGAAAATCGCTGCACCGGCAAGTCTTCGGGTTTTGATCGAGGGCTCGGGCGGACACGCCGGTGGTGTTTTGATGCCCGACCGCAAGGATGCCCTCTGCGCGGCGGCCGAGCTGGTTCTAGCGATTGAGAACGCGGCGCGCACCAGCGGAGCGATCGACACGGTTGCAACAGTAGGTATCTGCGATGTGTTTCCTGGCGCGATCAACAGCATTCCCAGCCGGGTGCGCCTCAGCGTGGATGTCCGCGACACAGACCTTCAACGGCGCGACGTCGTAATGCTCACGATTGAGACCACATGCCATTCGATTTCAACCGAGCGGGAAGTTTCAATCCACAACGAGTTGCTGAACGCCGACGCGCCGGCCGATTGTGATCCCGCAATCATTGAAGCGCTTTCTCAATCCTGCCGTAATAACGAAATAAACTTTCTTCCCATGGTCAGTCGGGCTTACCATGACTCGCTGTTTATCGCACGTATTGCTCCGGTCGCAATGTTGTTCATCCCCTGCCGCAAGGGATACAGCCACCGCCCCGATGAATACGCAGCCCCGGAGGACATCGTCCGAGGAACATTGGTGCTTGGCGAAACTCTGGCTGCCCTGTCCGCCTGACGTATTTGCGGCACGATTTTGAGGGGCTCTGTTAGCTCACTTGGCTTTGATTGATTCGCGAATCTTCGCGTAGCCAGGCTTGATGGCGGAATAGATGAAATGAATGCGCTCTTTGTAGGGCAAGAAGGCGCTCTTCATCGCATTGATCGTAATCTTCTCGAAATCATCCGGAGTCAAGCCAAAGGTCTCGGCCGCGGCTTCGAATTCTTTCGTCATGGTTGTACCGCTCATCAGTCGGTTGTCGGTGTTGAGCGTGACGCGAAATTTCTCCTGATAAAGAATCCGGAAAGGATGGTCGGCCAAACTCGGCGTGGCGCCGGTGTGAACGTTGCTCAGCAGGCAAATCTCCAGCGGGATGCGCTTGTCCAGAACGTATTGCGCCAGATCGCCCAACTTCACTGCCTTGCCGTCCACCACGGCAATATCATCGATCAGCCGCGTCCCGTGCCCGATGCGGTGTGCGCCACAATACTGAATGGCTTGCCAGATCGATTCTTTTCCATAGCCTTCGCCAGCGTGAATCGTGATGTTGAAGTTTTCGCGCTGGATGTAATGAAAAGCGTCCACATGCTTCTTCGCGGGATAACCGCCTTCTTCCCCCGCCAGATCGAAGCCGACAACCCCGCGAGCGCGGAAATCGACTGCAAGCTCCGCCATTTCGAGCGAAGTATTCATGTTGCGCATGGCGCAAATGATCAAACCGGATGAAATTCCGAAGTCTTTCCGTCCTCGTTCCAGTCCTTTCAATACCGACGTCACAATCTGCTGATGGGTCAATCCTTTCTGGGTATGAAAGATTGGCGCAAAGCGTGTCTCAAAATAGACGACTCCATCTCGACTTAAATCCTCGGCTTGTTCATACGCCACGCGCTGCAATGCTTCTTCCGTCTGCATCACTGCAATCGTGTGCGCAAAGCCTTCCAGGTATTTTGCGAGACTGCCTTGATTCGCTCCGCGGAAGAACCACTGAGAAAGTGCATCAGGATCGTTAGTTGGAAGGCCTGTGTACTTGGCATCTGTTGCCAAGTCAATAACGGTTTGCGGCCGTAGTACACCATCCAGGTGCTCGTGCAAAAGGACTTTGGGAAGGCTCTGCAACAACTGCTTGTCAAGTTTCATGGCAGGTGCAACGTGGCAAGATAATACAACAATTCTCGGATCAGATTCTCTCCCTCCATACCCGCGCGGTTCGTGTTGTACAATCCCACCCCAGTCTGATTTGTGGAGGGATCGGCACTGCATGGAGCGGGCGGCACAAGAGTATTCCCTGAGCGCCGACTATGGTTTGCGCCGCGAGATTCTCTCTCCGATGGAAACGCTCGCCCAGTCCGTCTCCACGATGGCTCCCACGACAACACCCGCAGCCACCATCCCGCTGGTTTGCGCGCTTGCCGGTAATGGCACCTGGCTAGCGTATGTGCTGGCAACAGTGGCGGTGTTGCTTGTCGCGTTGTGCATCGGCCGCTACGCCCGCCATTCGGCCTCGCCCGGTTCGCTCTACACTTACGCTTCGATGACCTTGCCCCCGTGGCTTGGCGCGACCGTAGCGTGGAGTCTGTTGCTCGCTTATGTAGCCACGGGATCCAGTGTGATCGGTGGTTTCTATCACTACGCGAACTTGCTGTTGCGGGATGCTACCGGCCATGTCTACTCTGCGGTATTGCTGGCGACATTGGTCACCGGCGTCTCGATATGGATTGCCTACCGTGACGTAAAGATCTCCGCGCGCCTGATGCTGTGGATCGAGGCGTCGTCAGTCACGGTGATTGTGACCGTGGTGGCGCTGCTGCTGGTACGACATGGCTGGCACTGGGACTGGGATGAACTCCGTCTCCGTGGTATGACCGGCAGCGGACTTCGGTTGGGGTTGGTGCTGGCGCTGTTCAGCTTTGTTGGCTTCGAGAGCGCGACCACACTGGGGTCTGAGGCGCGCAACCCCTTGAAGGCGATCCCACGCGCAGTCATCCAAAGTGCCATTCTTGCTGGGGGCTTCTTCACGGTTTGCGCCTACGCGGAAGTGCTGGGTTTCCACACTGCGGGCCAGGATCTTGGCGCCAGCCAGGCTCCAATGTATGTTCTAGCCCGAGTCGCCGGTGCCCCGGTGCTGGGCCTGCTGATTGATATCGGCGCACTGGTAAGCCTGTTTGCCGGAACGCTGGCGTGCATTACGGCGGCAGCGCGGGTGTTGCTGCTGATGGCGCACAACGGGCTAGCCCACGGCTCCCTGCGCAAGACGCACGTGCGGAATCAAACGCCAAGCCGGACCGTTGTCATCACTGGAATTGCCGCGCTGCTTCCGGTGGCAGTGCTGGCCGCGCGCGGCGCCAGCGGTTTGGATGTTTATGGCTGGCTGGGTTCACTGGCGACCTACGGTTTCATCGTGGCCTATGGGTTGGTCTGCCTCGCACTGCCACGCTACTTGCGCGAGCATGGTGTCTTTCGCCAAGGAGCGCAGATCGTTCCCTGGCTGGCGGGCCTCGCCATGCTGCTCGCGTTGGTTGGAAATTTCTACCCCGTGCCCGAGGGACCGTATGGCAAGTTGCCCTACGTCTACCTTGCCTATTTGATGGCCGGACTGCTGTGGTTCGTATTTCGCGGGCGCAGGAAAGATGCCGAGGCCGGGAACTAGATGCACCCCACGCGGGCGATTGAGCTAGGACGATGACCGCAGTGTTGAGTTGGCAATCGATCGGGGAACGGGCCAGGACCGCCGATCCTCCAGCTTTCACCGCCGCCATAAGAATATCTAATCTGGGTCAAAGAAAGTTTGACTAACGGAACGCTTTCTTTCCGTACCAAACTGGTGTAAATTCGGTCAGTCATTTTGGGTGCGGACGGCGGAGCAAACCATCTCTGCTGCGAATATCGTTTGAACAACACAAGTGGTGGTTGGCAGTCAACAGGCTGTCCGCACAAGCCTGCTTACAGACTTGCGCGAGGTCACTTATGCTTAAGGCACAAAGGATTGGACTCGCCACATTCCTAGTCGTGTCATCCCTGTGGATGCCGCGTGCATTTACACCGTGCGCTCAGGCTCAGCAAACCCTCGGCGGCATCACCGGTACAGTCACAGACAAGACCGGCAGCGTTCTGCCGGACACCGTTGTGACAATCGTGGGTGACCAGACAAGCCTGACGCGCACTCAAAAGACCAACGTGAATGGCAGTTATGATTTCGTCAACCTGCCCATCGGCAGCTACACACTCACCTTCACTCACGAAGGTTTTCAAAGCGAAAAGATTCCTTCCATAACGGTGCAGGCCGATCGAACTGCCACAGTCAACGTCACGCTGCCTGTGGGCAAAGTGGGCACGGTCGTTGAGGTGCAGGCGGAACCCTTAATGAACGCCGTTGACACCACCAACGGCTACATTCTGGAAAAAGAGCAGATCGATGCGGTGCCGCTACCCACCGGCAGCTTCACTGGACTAGCCATTCTTTCTCC
>JBAUVZ010000390.1:0-30819 GCA_049583505.1 Candidatus Sulfotelmatobacter sp. | reverse complement strand
AAAAAGAGCTTTCCCGAGTTCAGAAGCGGTCGAACAGTTCCGGAACCTGCTTGCTTCCAAGGTTCGCAGAGACTAGACCCTACCGTAACGCCTCCGCCACCTTGCCGCTGGCGATCAGCTCGGCTAGCCGCGCGAAGTCTTTGTACATCACGCGATCTTTCTCCACCGTAGGACACACCGAGCGGATTGCCGCATGCGCTGCCTGTCCGCGCTTTGAAGTCTTCAGCGGAGCCAGAAAGTCGATTGCCTGGGCCACGGCCATGGCTTCAATTGCCAGTACGTTGCGCGTGTTTTCGACAATGCGCTTGAGTTTGATCGCCGCCGTCATCCCCATGGAGACGTAATCTTCCTTATTGCCGGAGGTCGTAATTGAATCCACCGACGCCGGATGCGCCAGCACCTTGTTCTCGCTGACCAGGGCCGCCGCCGTGACCTGCGGCATCATGAAACCGGAATTCAGTCCCGCGCCCTGTGCCAGGAACGGCGGCAAACCCTCGCTCAGCGCGGGGTTCACCAATCGCTCGATCCTCCGCTCGCTGATCCCGGCGAGCGCGCTCAGGGCGATGCCCAGGAAATCCAAAACAAACGCCAGAGGCTCGCCGTGAAAGTTTCCTCCCGAGATGACGTCGCCCCTGAAATTCCTGGCGTCAGTGATGAACACCAGAGGATTGTCCACTGCCGAGTTCGCCTCGATCTCAAACACCTCGCGGCAGTGCGCCAGAGTATCGCGCACCGCTCCGTGCACCTGCGGGATGCAGCGCAGCGAGTAGGCGTCCTGCACCCGGCCGCACTCGCGGTGCGATTCGCGAATCTGGCTGCCTTCAAGCATCCGCCGCAGATTCGCCGCGGTCTTCATCTGTCCGCTGTGCGGCCGCGCTTTGTGGATGCGCTCATCGAAAGCCGCGTCAGTGCCTTTCAGCGCGTCACAGCAGAGCCCACCCAGCACGTCGGCTGAATCCACCAGCGTCTCCGCGGCCAGCAGTGCCAGCGTACCCACGGCCAGCATGCCTTGGGTCCCATTGATGAGAGAGATGGATTCTTTCGCTTCCAGCACCAGCGGCTTGATCTGCGCCCGCTTCAGCGCGTCGCCGCTGGAAATGCGCGCACCCGCCGCGTCGAAGCATTCACCCTCGCCGATCAGCGCCAGTGCCAGGTGCGCCAGCGGAGCCAGATCGCCGCTCGCACCCACGCTTCCCTGCGACGGCACGAAGGGCGTGACCCCGCGGTTCAGCAATTCACACAAGGTGTCGATGACCACCCCACGCACGCCAGAGTAGCCCTTAGCCAGGGAATTGGCGCGCAAGAGCATCATGGCTCGCGTTTCCGCTACGGATAGCGGTTCCCCAACGCCCGCGGCGTGCGAGCGCACCAGGTTGACTTGCAACTCGCGAATCTGGTCGCCAACAATGCGCACATCGCTGAGCTTGCCCACGCCCGTGGTGATGGCGTAGGCGACTTTGTTGCTGGCGACAATCTCGTCGACCACGGCGCGCGCCCGATCCACAGCTTCGCGCGCATCGGCTGACAAAAGCACGGGACGGCGCTCGGCCGCGACTTCGCGCACGCTTTCCAGCGTGAGATCGTTGCCGTTAATGTGGAGTGCGTTCAAGAGAATTTCCCATCCTGTTTTCCTAAAGCCGCGCGAAATACTTTCAAATACTTCTCCGGCAGGGCGGCAATTTTCATTTCCGCATCGGTGACGATATGCGTGGTCTCGCCTTCCGCCAGCAGCGTACCGTCTTCCGCGCGCCGCAATTCATAACCAAAGTGGACCACCGAGTCGCGCACATTCAACAACTGCGTACGCACCAGAACCTCCTCGTCATAACGCACCGGAGCGCGATAGCGGCACTTGGCCTCGGCCACGGCGATGAACCGGTTGTCCTGGCTCTCCATGTCTCGATAGGAAAAGCCCAACTGACGCAGCAACTCGACGCGTCCCACCTCGAACCAGATGAAATGATTGGAATGATAAACCACGCCCATCTGATCGGTCTCGGCGTAGCGCACACGCAGCCGGGTTTCATTGACTGCCTGCTGCCGATTCGAACTCATTTCCCGCTCCACACCGGCTTGCGTTTTTCGAGAAATGACACAATCCCTTCGCGGAAGTCGGCGGTCGAGCGGATCGCCGCATTCTCCCGCACTGCAGCTTCAATCTGTAAATCCAGGTCGGCGCGGGCATAATCGCTGAGCAGTTTCTTGGTTGCCCGCAACGAAGCCGGACTGTTCTGCATCAGCAGCGCCGCCAATTCCCGGGCCCGCGCAATCAGGTTCTCCGGCGGAACGATTTCGTTGATCAATCCCATCCGAGCCGCTTCGTCAGCTCCGATAATCCTCCCGGTCAGCAACAGATCGCGCGCCTGCTTCTCTCCCACCTGCCGCACCAGAAACGTGGAAACAATAGCAGGCACAAAGCCGATTCGCACCTCGGTGTAGCCGAACTTGGCTTCCGGCACAGCCAGCGTGAAGTCACACAGCAAAGCCAGTCCGGTGCCGCCGGCGATGGCCGCTCCATTCACCGCCGCAATCGTGACCTTGGGAAATTCGTAAAGCGTACGGAACAGACGGACCATCGTCTCAGAATCTTTCAGGTTCTGCTCCGGTGAGCGGCCAATCAGCGCTTTCAAATTGTCCAAGTCCATACCCGAGGAAAAAGCCTTGCCTGCGCCCGTCAAGATGAGCACCAGCGCGTCGGACGCTCCCACTTCCTGCAGCGTATGCAACAGATCGTCAATCAGCTCGAAGCTGATGGCATTGCGCTTGTCGGGACGGTTCAGCGTGATTGTCGCAATGCCCGAATCGAATGCGAGTTGGATCGTTTTATAGCTCATATCTAAGACCGGCTAATCGTCGCCAATGGAATTCGTATACCTCGCCCCAATCTCAGCCGAGGCGCGCAGCAGCGCATCCAGCGGCTTCAGAGGCGGCAACTCCGCGCCACGCTGCTTTAGCGCGTCAATTACTTTCTCCGTAGCGATGTTGCCGACCAGCGCATCTTGCGCGAACGGACAGCCACCCAGACCGCCAATGGCGGAATCAAAGCGACGGCAGCCCGCGTCGTAGGCTGCGAGAATCTTTGCCGCGCCATGCTCCGGTCGGCTGTGCAGGTGTACCCCGATCTCCAGGTAATCGTACTTCGCCATCACCGCCCCCACCAGTTCGCTGACCTCTTTTGGAGCAGCCATGCCAACCGTGTCCGCGAGCGAAATCATGCGCAGGCTGTCAACTTCCATAAGCGAAATAGCTTCAATCACTTCGTCCACATTCCACAGATCGCCATAGGGATTGCCAAATGCCATTGAGATATAAACAACCACATCGAGCGCAGCATCATCGGCCTTCTTCTGGATCTTCTCCAGTTCTTCGAGCGCCTCTTCAGCGGACTGGTTCTGATTCTTGCGCAAGAAAGTCTCCGAAATCGAATAGGGAAATCCCAGAGTATGCACCGCCTGTGTCTCGATGGCCCGCTGCGCTCCCTTTTCGTTGACCACAATGCCGATAATCTCCACGTCGTCGGGCGGATCGAGTTCCTTCAACACTTCTTCCGAGTCCGCCATCTGCGGCACAGCCTTCGGCGATACGAACGAGACAGCATCAATGTGCTTGAACCCCGCGCTGATCAATGCCTGCAGGTACGCCCGCTTGATGTCAGACGGAATCTGACCCTTCAGCCCCTGCCAGGCGTCGCGCGGACATTCGACCAGCTTCACAGAATCAGCCATATTGAGTCATTGAGCGATTGAGTCATTGAGTGATTGCCAAGAACCCGGAGCAACATGGGGTCAATGACTCAATCACGCAATCGCTCAATGACTCAATCGCTTATGTTTGCAGCACTCCCACCTTGAACTCCGCCACTTCCGGATTCAGCGCCGCTGCTTCCAGGGCCTGAGTAATGGCGTCACGCGTCTCGATTGGATCGATGATCTTGTCGATCCATAACCTGGCTGCGCCATAGCGCGGATCGGTCTGCTCGTCGTAGGTGCGTTTCACGGATTCGTACAGCTCTTTCTTGTCTTCCTCGCTCAGCTTCGTGCCACCACGCTCCAGTTGCTTCACCTTGATTTCAACCAGGGTCCCTGCCGCTGAATCACCGCTCATCACGGCGTAGCGCGCCGTCGGCCAGGCAAAAACGAACCGCGGATCGAACGCCTTACCGCACATCGCATAATGTCCCGCGCCGAACGACCCACCCACAATCACGGCAATCTTCGGCACCACGGAATTCGATACCGCATTCACCATCTTCGCGCCCGCTTTGATGATGCCGCTCCACTCCGCGTCGCGGCCCACCATGAAGCCGTTCACGTCGTGGAAGAAAATCAGCGGGATCAGGTTCTGATTACAGTCCATGATGAAGCGCGCGGCCTTCTCGGCAGATTCTGTGTAGATTACCCCGCCAAACTCGATCCGCTTATGACCCTCGTGGTCGGTAGCCTGGGCATGCAGCTTCTGGTTGGCCACAATTCCCACGGCGAACCCACCGATGCGCCCGTAGCCGCAGATCAGCGTCTTGCCGTATTCCGCCTTGTACTCGTCAAAGCGGCTGCCATCGAGCACGCGCGCCAGAATCTCTTTCATGTCGTAAGGGCGCGCCGGAGATGAATCGTAAATGCCGTAAATCTCCTCAGCCGCCAGCATCGGATCGACAGGTTTCTTCCGGTCCCAGGGAGACTGCCGGCGGTATCCCCACTTTTCAACGATGGAGCGTATGCGCGCCAGGCAGGCCGGATCGTCCGGTTCGCGAAAGTCCACCGTGCCGCTAATGCCCGCGTGCATGGCCGCCCCGCCCAGATCTTCCGCCGAAACTTTCTGTCCGATCGCCGCCTGCACGAGCGCCGGCCCGGCCAGAAACAGGCCGCTGCCGTCGGTCATCAGAACGTGATCGCACATCACCGGCAGATATCCGCCGCCGGCCACGCACATGCCCATGATGGCTGCGATCTGCGGAATGCCCAGGGCTGACATGACGGCGTTGTTGCGGAAGACGCGGCCGAAATCGTCCGTGTCCGGAAATACATCTTCCTGCAACGGCAGGAACACGCCCGCGGAATCCACCAGATACATGGTCGGAATGCGGTTCTCGATTGCAATGTTCTGGGCGCGAATCACTTTCTTGGAAGTCATGGGGAAAAATGCGCCCGCTTTCACCGTGGCATCGTTCGCGATGATCATCACCATGCGCGTGTGAATGCGCGCCAGGCCCGTGATCACTCCCGCGGCCGGCGCGCCGCCCCACTCTTCATACATGCCATGAGCCGCGTAGATTCCCAGCTCGAAGAAAGTTCCGGGGTCGACCAGCAATTCAATTCGTTCGCGTGCGGTCAGACGTCCCTTGGCATGCTGGTTTTCGGCAGCCTTGGCGCCGCCACCCTCGCTGATCTTCTCGCTCTCGTTGCGCACCTGAGACATCAGGTCAGCCAGAAAGCGCATGTTGGCTTCGAATCGTGCCGACGTGGGATCGACCTTCGTCGTCAGGACGTTGGACGTCTTCAACGAGTGATCTGGGGGAGCTTCGCTGCGATCAGCCATGGGTGAAGAGATTCGGACTGTTTACGGTATACCACTCCCGCGGGAGCGCGCAACGCACCGTACACCATTGCAGGGACGCGCATGCACGGAGGGGAAAGGCGTTTGCAGGACGTTTCGATTGTTGAGTCACTGCAGATGGAGACGGCCCAACAGATCCTGAAAGCGCGGCTCCGGGCGGAGCCTCGTCCAAACCGGATCGACCTTGAGATAGACCAGAACCGGTTCGGACCACCGATAGCAATCCTCGAGCGCGTTTAGCGCCAGTGCATTTCTGCCAAGCGCGGCATCAGCCTCCGCCGCGCCGCAAGAATCCATTCGCGAGGGTTTGTAGTTCGCCAGATTGTCTGCACCCGGCGGCCCAGCCATCTCCTCCATTGCAGCCCGGAACCCGCCCCGAGCATATTGCTGTTGCAGAGATTGGCCCCGGCCAGAGAGGCCGGCGAGACGGTCATCCTCGACGCTTTCCTTGAGCCAAAGGTCATATTGCCCGGTCTGACGATAGTATTTCGCAAGATAGAAGTGCACCGGCAAGAAGTTGGGGTTCGCGGCCACAACCTTCTGGTACGCTTGCAGCGCCGGCTCGTAACGCCCAGCCAGATAATACGCAAACCCCGTGTCAGCGTTGATGATCAAAGAGAGCGGATCCAGATCCCGGGCGCGCTGCAATTCCGCGATCGCTTCTTCATGACGCCCTTCCGGCCCCAGCAACAGATTTCCATACCAATGGTGTGCCTGGGCGAAATTGGGATTCAGTTCCAGCGCCCGGTGGAACTCCTGCTCGGCCCCCTCCCAATCCCAATCATGAAGAATCTCAACCGCCGCCAGGGACGTATGCGCCTCGGCCAGCGTGCCGTCGAGTTGCAGCGCCTTCTTGGCCGCTGCCTGGGCCTCTGTCATGTTGGCCACGCCATCTCCGTAAAGCGTAAGCAGCGTGTGGCAATCGGCCAGGCCGGAATAGGCTAGCGCGAAGTCGGGATCTTTTTCGATGGCCTGGTTGAAATACGCGATCGCCTTTCGGAATCCTTCCACGTTTCTTTCGTTCCAGGAGTAACGGCCACGTAGATAGAGATCGAAAGCCTCCGGGTTTACGGCCCGCGCCCCGCGCAGGCGTCCACTCTCCTCGGGGCTCAAGTTGAGTTTCACCTGGTTGGTAATCGCCTCGGCCACTCGCGCCTGCAGCGAAAGCACGTCTTTCAGGTCGCCGTCGTAGGCTCTTGCCCAGATGTGCCGATCGGTCGCGGTTCGGATCAACTGCGCCGTGATCCTTACCCGATCACCCGAACGCTGCACCGAGCCTTCCACCACGGCGTCCACTCCCAACTCACGCCCAATCTGCGGAAGCAGTGTGCGCGTCCCTTTGTATTGCATGATCGAAGTCTTGGATACGACCTTGAGTTCGCGAATTTGCGCCAGATCGGTGATGAGCTCGTCGGTCATCCCGTCGACAAAATATTCCTGATTAGGATCGTTCGACAGATTCTGCAACGGCAGCACGGCGACCGAGCGAATCGGACCGGCATCCACTTCCCCGAATAGCCGCTGCTTCCATGCCGTCCTTTGCAGCAACGCCGCGACGGCTACGACGGCCAGCCCGCCCACCACCCACAGCATCCAGCCGCGCCATGCTGCTGAGTTCGGAGCTGGAGTTTCGAAACCGTTCGCGCCAGCGCCCCAAGCCGGAGGGAAATCCACCTCAGATTCCGAACTAGCCGTGCCCACTGCCGGGGAAGCCGATGCCCCCCTGTAGTTACCTGAAGAAGAAGACGGAGAGCTCAAGCTGGTGCCCCCGTTGCGGCCATCGTCATTTCCCTTGCCGGGCTCGAATTCCCGAACCTCGCCGACGAAGCGGTAGCCGCGCTTCGGTACCGTCTCAATGTAGCGCGCTCCGTCTTCCCCATCCCGCAGCGCCTTGCGCACCAGGTAAACCACCTGGCTCAGGTTGTTCTCCTCCACCACCGTATCGCGCCACACGGTTTGCATCAGCGCGTCTTTTTCCAGCAGACGGCCGCTGTTCTCCACTAACACCAACAAAATATCGAAGGCCCGAGGCGGAAGTTCCATGCGCGTCGCACCATGGCGGAGCAGACGCTCGCCGGGGTCCAACACAAAAGGACCGAACTCGTAAACGCGCCTTACTGCTCTATCCATAGGCCCTAAGAAAGACCCTAAGAAAATCTTCACAAAAAAATCAGGTTTGCTAAGGACTTCCAGGCCGAGCCTGCTGCACATTACCCACGCATCACGCAGTTGAGATCCTGGGAGTCCGTTCGGCGAGAAGTCTATTCGAGCCTTGCGAGGGCTTGGAAGAGCACGAACGTGGTGGTGGGGGCCACTTTTCTCCCAGGCGTCTTTCCATGTCTCCGTGCTTCGCAAGCACCGCACTTCAAAGTTGCCGGCTCATTTTTTTCGGTCAATAACCTCCGGCCGGAGTCGGCAAGCAGGTTCACCGGGGGAGGATTCATGGCATTCCAGCTTTGATCTCAGGCCTTTACGCAGGAGAGGGCAAAACTGCTTCGTAAAGCCTGGGAAGCAAAGCTGGAAGGCTCCGAATCCCTTCCCCTGCCCTGCTATCTGCCTCGCCAATCCAGTCGCAGAGTCTTGTCATCCCGAACAGGGCTGTAAGCCCAGTGAGGAATCTGCTGTCACAAAAGTGGAGAAGAACGGCGAGAAACTCGACTACCGCGTCACCAAGATGAAGTTGAACAAAGAAAAAACCACGCTCACCTACAACCAATTCCTAACCCTCAGCGGTATCCCGAAGGAAACCTACGAATACCGCCTCGGTAACCGCTCAGCCCTCGAATGGGTAATCGATCAATACCAAATCTCGACTGACAAGCGCAGCGGCATCACCAACGACCCCAATCGCGCCGACGACCCGCAATACATCCTCCGCCTCATCGGCCAGGTAATCACCGTCAGCCTCGAAACCGTAAAGATCGTCCAATCGCTTCCACCTCTCGGTCTACCCTAGCGCAAAGCTGGCTACTCATATCTTTCGCTGCCACGTGAAGAAAACAGAGCCCTTGTCGGCAAGTCTATGTAATTAGCACTCACCACCCACGAGTGCCAGCTCCGATCACCGATTTTCGCCGCTTTTCCTTCGCCCCACGCTTTTCATGCCGCCATTTCGGCACTTGTCCAACTCCATCCGCCTCAGCCGCTTGCCGCCAACCAAATATAGCTTTAAGGTGGTTTTCCGAGTTTTCCGAGATTTCAACAGTGTTCCGGTAAAATCGCTCTAATGTTCCGACTGGAACATTTTGTACGTACAACCGCAAATCGCTTATATGTTCCGACTGGAACATTAGAGCGATTGTTCCGGCGCTGCGGCCGAAGCCCGAAGCCTAAATCCACTCCGCCAGCCGGCACCCGTCTTCCTCCAGAAGAAACGTTCCCGCGCCAAAACACTCCCCGAAAATGCGATGCGATTCCTGATCGCGCCCCGCGCGCGAAATCCATTGCTTCCCCACCTGATACTGCGCCGCGGTGAACCATTT
Organism: Candidatus Sulfotelmatobacter sp.; assembly: GCA_049583505.1. Lineage (GTDB taxonomy): Bacteria > Acidobacteriota > Terriglobia > Terriglobales > Acidobacteriaceae > Sulfotelmatobacter. The sequence continues at coordinate 21,784 of JBAUVZ010000390.1, read as the reverse complement.
CTGCGGCAGCACTTCCACCAACCCCGCTTGCAGATAGAGAACAAACAAAGCGAACGCCGGATCGTCATTCGACAGCGCCTTATAGCTGGTGGGCACGATCAACTCGTCGACCGTCGCCAGTTCCTGTGGCACATCAATGTTGTGCATGCCCGGTCCGAGCGTGAGCGGAACCTCGAACTCCGCGACTGGCGCGGTCTTGGCGTAGATGCGGTCGGAAGACTGCTTGAACCACCCGGCAATCTCAGCCAGGTCGAACGCCTGAAGCTGATCCGGATCAAAACAGGCAAGCCGGATGTTCCGCCCCTCCGGACACCAGATCCCGAGGCGACCCGGCGCGGCAAGAAATGGCCGGCAATAGGTGTTCAACGCCAGACGAGGCTTGTCCGGTTCCTGCTCCAGCGCGAGAGAGACCACATATCCAACCGGCCCCTGCTCGCCATGATGGGTCCAGTCAAACTTTTTCCCCGCCGCGGAACGAAATGCAGGAAAGGTCTTCCAATACCATGGCGCAGGACCAACGCTGCGCTCGAGTTGTTGCCGGATGCTGGCTAGATTCGGGGTGGGCACGATCAGCCTGCGGTGGGAACGCCTGCGCCCTTCACATTTGCGCGGATGAACTTCACGATGTCATCCATCGCTGTACCCGGCTGGAAGATCGCCGCCACGCCGCGCTTCTTGAGAGCATCGATATCCTGATCGGGAATAATTCCGCCCACCAGCACCAGAACGTCATCCATTTTGTTTTGCTTGAGCAGGTCCATCACGCGCGGCACGATGGCGTTGTGCGCGCCCGAGAGAATCGACAGCCCGATCACCTGCACATCTTCCTGCAGCGCGGCGCTCACAATCATCTCGGGAGTCTGCCGCAACCCTGTGTAAATCACTTCCATGCCGGCATCCCGCAACGCGCGGGCAATCACTTTGGCGCCGCGGTCGTGTCCGTCGAGCCCCGGCTTGGCCACCAGCACACGAATCTTGAGATCAGCCATCACATTCATTTAACCACAGCGGCCACAGGGCAGCACAGGGGCTGCGTTCCCTGTCCCTTTTGTGGTTAAAGGGTTTTTGTATCGAGGCTCTTCCACAAATACCAGCAGGCCACGCTGCGGTAAGGCTCCCAGCGCTTGGCGATCTTCTCCATCTGCTCCGGACGTGGCAGCTTGATCTTCCGCTTGCGGCCTTTTCTTGTGGCCGCAGACTTCTTCCCTGCCTTCCTGCGCGGCCTATCGAGATAGTGTTTGTAGATCGCCAGGCGGACACCGAAATCGCCTGTGGGCAGAACGTTCTGGCGCTTCAGCGTGAACATGAGAAACATCTGCGCAGTCCATACGCCGATGCCTTTCACCTGAGTCAGATGCTCGATCACTTCCGCATCCGGCAGCTCGGGCAGCCGCGCGAAATCCACCAGCCCGCTCGTCGTCTTTGCCGCCAGGTCTTTCAAATACGCCGACTTCTGTTTCGATAATCCCGCGCCGCGCATTTGTTCATCGCTCAGCTTGAGAATGCCTTCCGGCGTCAGCGGTTCGCCCGTCAGCGCGGCAAAGCGCTTGAAGATAGTCTCCGCGGCCTTGCCGTTCAGTTGCTGGTAGACGATGGCCTCAGCCAGGCTGTGAAACTCCGGCGGCCCAAACTGCATGCGGCACGGCCCAAGGCGCTCGATGATCGCCCGCATTACGGGATCGGACTTTTTGAGATGGTTGACAGCTTTCCGCATGGATTTATATTTATCACAAGGCTGGTCTAAAGGCGAACAAAAAACGAATAAGGACGACCAAGTTCTCAACGAACGGCGGCCAGCGCTAGTCCTGCTATTCCTCCGCCCAGCACCACCCACGCCGGATTGATCTTCCATCTCCATAACACTGCCAGCGCCGCTACCGCGATGGCCCACATCGGCCAGCCACGCAAAGCATCGCCTGACAGCCTTACCGTTACGCCCGCCATCAGCGCTACCGCACACACGTTTACGGAATCGAGAAATGCCGCCACCCACGCGGATCGGCGAAGCTTGGGCAAAATGGGCCCCAGCGCCGCCACGTAGAAAAACGACGGCAGAAAGATCGCTACAGTCGCAACCACCGCGCCCTTCACGCCGCCGAGGAGATATCCGATAAAGGTCGCTGTGGAGAGCACTGGCCCGGGCGTGAACTGGCCAATCGCGATCGCATCCAGCACCTGTTGCTGGGTCAGCCAGTGAAGATCCCGGACTAACCCCTGGTCGACGAACGCAAACAGCACATACCCGCCCCCGTAAAGTACCGCGCCCACCTTGAGGAAGAACCAGCCTAGACGCGCCAGCGGCACGCGCTTGGTCACGGGAAGGCCGACGGCTGCTAACATCACACCAGGTAGAAGGCCTGGCAGAAGAAAGGACTTCTTCAAAAGAATCAGTCCAGCGGAGAGCTTGCTTGAACCGGAGGATATCCTACGTCGTAGCTTGTTCATCCGCTGTATGAACATCCCGAACACGCCGCCGCCCGCCAGGATCAGCAGCGGACTCAGCTTCACCAGGAACGCAGCGAGCGCCGCGACTCCCAGCACGGCCAACCACCCATCGTGAACCGCAATCTTTCCGAGTCGCCATACGGCAATTACTATCACGGCGATTACCGCAGGTTTTACTCCCGCCAGCAGCGACTCCGCCAGCGGCACAGTGCCGAAACGAACATAAGCCCACGCCACTGCCGCCGTGATCAGCGCTGCGGGAAGAATGAAGCTTGCGCCAGCTACCGCCAGCCCGGCCCACCCGGCGCGCAGGAACCCCACGTTGATCGCCATCTCGGTGGAGTTTGGTCCTGGGATCAGGTTGGTCAGACCCAGGATATCGAGATACTGTTGCCGCGTTAGCCATTGCCGCTTGCGCACAACTTCGTCTTCCATCAACGCGATATGTGCCGCCGGACCGCCAAAGCTGATCGCTCCCAGTTTGAGGAACAGCACGGCCAGGGCACGCAGGCGTCCGTCGAGCGGGCTTTGGATGCCGACGGGAACAGCAGGTTGGCTCGGCTGGGTCAAGGAAGGATTGTAACGTGCTCTTCAGACTCTTTTTGCTTGGGTTTATTTTGGGCGGTGAGGGCTATGCCTTGGCCGTGCCGGCTGGGAGCTGGAACCCAATGCGGACGCGGGGCGGCTCTTCGGGTGTCATAAGCTCCTTGATGGCATTGATCAGTTCGTGAATCACGGAATCGTGCGTGTCTAAGCGATTCTCCAGTTCGTCGATCTTTCCAGCGAGACGCCGGTTTGTGGCCAGCATTTCGCGTAACCGTACAAAGGCGCGGACTACAAAAACGCTCATCTGGGCAGCCCGCTCAGAGTTGAGCACGGGGGCGGCCATGATCGCACCGTGCTCGGTGAAAGCGTACGGCGTGTACCGGCGCCCACCGCGGCTTTTGTTTGAGGTCGCAAATTGCGACCTCTAAGCGGCCTGCTCTTTGCTGGTAAGCTGGAACATGAAATCAGAAGGGAACCGCTCTTGATTTCGTTTCAGTTGTTCGTTGAGCCGCTTCACCGGCACACCGTGAAGTTCCGCAAAGTCGACGTCGAGGATGATCCGCTGATGGCGGAGAATTAAGATGCGTGATTCCACCTTGGTTTGATGTCGCGGGTGCCAATCCTCTTCATTACGTGATGCTTATTTCCGTATAAGTTCCATACACCTCGCGGAGCGCTTCGCAGATTTCGCCGACAGTCGCATAGGCCCGTACAGCATCGACGATGTAGGGCATCGTATTCGCTGAAGAGATATTTCCGTTCATGCCAGTCTCAGGCTCCTGGCCCGCGGCTTTCTTCAGTGCGTCGAGCGTACGCCGCACTTCGTCATTCGAACGCCGCGCCCGCAGCGCTTTCAGCTTGACCGATTGTTGCCGGGCGACACTTTCGTCAATGTAGAGGATGTGTAGTGACTCTTCCTCGATCGCGAATTCGTTCACGCCCACGATGATCTTCTCTTTCGCTTCGGCGGCGCGCTGGTACTGGTAGGAGGACTCGGCAATTTCCTTCTGCGGATAGCCGCGCTCGATGGCCTTTACCATGCCCCCCATCGCGTCGAGCTTGGCGAAGTAGTCGAAGGCGCCTCTTTCCATTTCGAGTGTCAGATTTTCCAGAAAGTACGACCCACCAAGAGGATCGACGGTCTGGGTCACTCCTGATTCGTAAGCAATGATTTGCTGCGTGCGCAGCGCGATGCGGGCGGCTTCTTCCGTAGGCAATGCCAGGGCCTCATCGTAGGAGTCGCAGTGGAGCGACTGCGTCCCGCCGAGCACGGCGGCCAAAGCCTGGAGAGCTACGCGCGCTATGTTGTTCATGGGCTGTTGCGCCGGCAGCGACACTCCTGCTGTTTGGGTGTGAAAACGCATCAGCCAGGTGCGTTGGTTCTTCGCACTGAACCGCTCTTTCATGACCTGGCCCCAAATCTTGCGGGCAGCGCGGTACTTGGAGATCTCCTCGAAGAAATCGTTGTGCGCGTTGAAGAAGAAGCTGAGCCGCGGACCGAAATCGTCCACATCGAGTCCGCGCCGCTGCGCCCACTCCACATACTCGATGCCGTCGTACAACGTGAACGCCAGTTCCTGCAGCGCGGTCGAGCCAGCTTCGCGAATGTGGTAACCGCTGATAGAAATGGTGTTGAAGCGCGGCGTGAATTTCGATCCGAACTCGAAAGTGTCGATCACCAGTCGCATTGAGGGCGCGGGAGGATAGATATATTCCTTCTGCGCGATGTACTCCTTGAGAATATCGTTCTGGATGGTGCCCGAAATCTTTTTCCAGTCCGCGCCTTGCTTCTCCGCCACCACCAGATACATTGCCCATAACACCGATGCGGGCGAATTGATCGTCATCGAGACCGTGGTCTTTTCGAGATCGATGCCACCAAAGAGAATCTCCATATCTTCGAGGGAGTCGATGGCCACGCCGCACTTGCCCACTTCGCCTTCGCTGGCGGCGTGATCGGAGTCATAGCCCATCAGCGTGGGCAAGTCGAATGCGACCGAGAGCCCGCCACCGCCATGCTCGAGCAAATACTTGTAGCGCTGGTTGGTCTCCTCGGGCGACGCGAATCCGGAGAACTGCCGCATGGTGTAGAGCTTGCCGCGATAGCCCGTGGCATGAATGCCGCGGGTGAATGGAGGGCCGCCGGGATAACCCAAGTACTTTTCCTCGCTCCAATCCTCGGGAAGATCGGCATGCGTGTACAGGCGGCGCACCGGGACACCAGAAATCGTGGTAAAGCGGGCGTGCCCGTGTTCGTCGAGATTCACACCGGTGGGCGCGCCAATCGGCTGCTCGGGAGATTTCTCAAGTGAAGGCGCGAGCGTCCTCTCCGCCCAGTTCTTCTCGGCAGCGGAGGGGTGGCGATTTTGAAAAACGTCGGCGATGGGGCTTTCGGCAACTTGCGGCTTAGGCGGCTTCTTATCCGGCATGATAACCCCAGTGTTCTGTTCTGATGATAGGGAAGCGTGCGCCGACGGGCAAGGCGGATGTCTGCGTCAGGACGACCGGTCGGTCAGTGTTCGACCGTGCGTCATTTCGTCGGCTGGCGCGAGAGTTCCCACGCCTTGGCGTATTTCCACGAGACGTAGCTGGCGTGGTAGAGGTGCAGCAGCAGGCCTTCGCGGCCGTCGAGAAATCCGAGGCGAAAGAAGTAGTTGTAAACGAACGTTCCCAGAGGGCGCAGGACGATATTGACGAAGCTGAAGTTGCGGTGGCCTTTGGCAATCGCCCCCTGCGCTCCCAGAGATGAATAACGGTTCATGTGGCTAAGGTAGAGAGCGAGATTGGGGTAGGTGTAGTGAATGAGTGCATTGTTGAACTGCTGCGTCGGTTGCGGCGGTTCCTTCGCTGCTCCCGGCTTTAGTTCGCAGCGGTCATGCGGGTCGTGGCCGGTGACGAATCCCTGCCCACGCCTAAACAGTCGCAGCTTGGGGTCTGGGTAGAAACCGCCGTGACGAATCCATCGGCCCAGGAACAAGTTTTTGCGCGGAAGTTTATAGCCGCTCACAGCGTTCGGGTGGGCGATGGCGGCGCGAATCTCTTCGGCCAGACCCGGGCTCACCTCCTCGTCAGCGTCCAGCAGCAGCACCCAGTCCTTGGTGCACAGGTCGATGGCATACTGCTTCTGAGCCACATAGCCGCGCCAGGGTTCAACCGTGACCCGCGCTCCGAGTTCCCGCGCGATCTCGCAGGTGCGATCTTTGGAGCCAGAATCGACGAGCACGATTTCATCGGCCCACCGCACGCTAGCCAGGGTGCGGCCGATGTTGGTCTCTTCATCCATCGCCACGATGGCCACAGAAATGGTCATAGTGAGTTGCTTATTGTTGATTGCTGATTGCAACCCAGGTCGAGCAGCTTTTTCAATCGTCAACCTTCAATCATCAAGGAAGCGTCAAGAATCAGCAATGCCTCGCGTGGTGCCACCGCGAGCTTCGCACAACAGGAATACCGCCAGGATAAACAACTCAGGTTCAATCGGATGGCGATAGCGGGCATGTGGAAAGACGAAGTAATACACCGTGGGATAAGTCGCGACGAGTCCGGCGAAAAGCCAGGCCCCGGGCCGCTTTTGCCGTAGCGCACGACCGAGTCCCCAGATCGCGAGCACCGAGGACGCCAGGAACAGAGAACTCCGGAAATCCCAGGGAGCAACGCTGTCTGTGGGTCGGGGCACGCCGTTCCAGTAATAAAAGAAGCGTTTCATGCTGATCACTGCGAAGCGCTCCGGGTGCAAGCGGATCCAATCGAACGCCTGCCGCTTGCAGTCGGCCTCATAGGCAATTTCGCCCAGGCGCTGAAACTTCTCAAGCTCCAGTTTGTTGAGATTGGGCTGCAGGGTGGCAATCAGCATGCCGTCGGCCATCTTGTTGTTGCCGAGACGAAGCTGAAGTCCGAAATCGTCACGAATAAAGACAAAACGCCCGAAAACCTCATAGTTTCGCACCAGCCAAGGGGAAAGCACTAGAAAGAACACAAAAGAGCCAAGCACGACGCCGGCGAGCGACGGCAGGCTGTGCCGGTATTTCTGCCGCCATACCCACAGGCCGCAGAACGGGAGAAACGAAAGCATCGACGGATTGGCGAGGGCTCCGACGCCCCACAACGCACCAAAGAGTACCCATCTTGTCCAACCTGGCCGCTGCTCCATTTCCACGGAAGCCATTTCGAGCGAAAGCAGGAAGATCAGCGCCAGCATTAGCGGAGTGAAAGTCGTGTCCCATATCCAATGAACGGACCAGTACCAGACGTAGGGATTGAGCGCCCAGGCCCGCGCCGACCAGATTGCGACGCGCGGCCCGAAGGTTCGGTGCGCGATCAGAAAAATCGGAAGCGTGGTGAGCGCCGAGAAGAGGCTGTTGATCGAGAGCAGAACCCAAGCGGAAGCGTAGGTGTAGACGCCAAAAACCTTGAAGACTCCGCCAATCAGATAGGGATACAGCGGCGGTTCCCAGGCGGTGGGGCCTGTATTTCCTCCGTAAGGATTGCTAAAACCCTGACCCAGGGCGATGGAACGACCCACGCGGCCCATCTCAAAGCCAAATCCGAAGTTATCTTCTCCGCTGCGAGTGTGGTATTGGCGGAAAACTCCGATCGCCGCCACCTGGAGAATAAACGACAGCAGCCCCATCCAAAGCACAGATCGGGGGATGGCAGGCAGGCTCGGTCGTACCATTACGAGGGAGTTTATCAGGTCTAAGCAGACGCTTGGCGCCAGGCTTCGCCACTTCGGCCTCGTTCAGGGCAGACGCCCGCGGGACCGCTGCGGCGGCGGTCCCGACAAGACCAGTCGCGAGTTCTAGGGTTTGCCTGCTGGCGGCTGCAGCGGCGCCGGCTGTGCTCCGGGGACAATGTCTTGCCGCGGCGCGGCGTAGGGCACTTTGGGCAGGTGCGTGACCTGGCCGCGAGTGGCGTCGGCGACGTCAATGCCGGAATGATCGAGCAGCAGGCCCGTGGCGCGATCCAGTTCGATGCGCGATTTCTCGTAGGCTGCCTTGGCTGAAACCAGATTCGACTCAGAGGTCGTGAGGATGGAAGCGTCCTGCAGGATCGCGGTTGTCGTAGTAAGTCCGACTTTCAGTTTTTGCTGATCGGCGTCGAGCGTCTGGCGAGCAAAATCAAGAGCATACTGGGCTGCCTGGACGGCGGCGCGGTTTTGTTTCACGTCGAATTGCGCATTGCGTACTTCGATGCGCACTTGATTCTCCAACTGGTGCAGCCGCACTTGCGCCTGGCGGTATTCGAGTTCCGCGCGGACTTGGTTGGCCTGGGCTTCGCGATTGCGCAGGGGAATCGAGAGCGTGAGTCCGATGCCCTTGTCGGGCGCTGTGGAGTTGACCAGTTGGTTCAACGTGCCGCCGTAACCTACTGCGGTTGAGTTCTGAAACGGCGGCGGGTTTTCGCTTGGGGTGTAGCAATACTTCACACCTGGAGCGGCTGAACATGCAGGAACGAGGGGATTGATATTTCCTCCAACTCCGGATCCGCCGTAGTATGCGAAGGCATCCAGCGTGGGCAGCATAGCGTTACGAACCGCCTTACTGCTGAGGTCGCGAGAATTGAGATCAATGCGGGATTCGACCAGTTCAGCACGCTGATCGAGGGCCTGATTGATCAGATCCTGGGTAGGGACGACTGCTTCCTCCTGCGGAATCTGCATGGTGGAGGTGGGAGTCACGTCGGCTTCGGCGAGCACAGGATCCTCGATGCTGCGGCTGAGTGCGTTCTTCATCAGCAACTCTTCAAGCTGCAGGTTGTTCTGCGCCAGAATCAGGTTTTGCTGGTTCGTCGCCACTGTGCTCTGGGCGCTCACGACCTGAATCGGAGGCACAGTTCCGACTTGCGCCTGCTGTTTGGAATCAGTCAGCGCTTTCTGAGCGTAGGTGAGGGCTTCCTGCTGCACGCGCACATTTTCATAGGCGTAAACCAGGTCCCAGTAGATGTTTTCAATCTGGTCCACGGTGGTGATGATTTGCAGGCGAAAGGCGACGTCGGAAATCTCGCGGTTATTCTTGGCGATGCTGATGAAGCGCAGGTTGGGAAGGGAACCGAAGCCTTGCAATAGGTTTTGCGTGATCTTGAACTGGAAATTTGAGCTCAGGTCTGGAGTCAGCAAGCTGGTAGGGTTGTTGGTGGTGACGTGGCTATTGTTGAATCCGGCAGCGATGCTGGCGCCCCATTGGAAACCCTGAGTGTAGGTGAAGTTGGCGGTGTAGGTGTTCTGCCCCACGACTGGGACTGGGCTAAAAACACTGACGGATTCGGTATCGTTTTTGTCGAGCTGCAATGTGCTGGTGACGACAGGGTCGAAGCTGGTGATGGTTGAGCCAATGCCGAGGGTGGAGCTAACCAGCCCGTTGGTTCCGGTACCCACGCCGCTGGGGGCGACCGTAGTGCCTCCGGTGCCGGAGCCGACCGTTCCGCCGAGGCCGCCCACGCCGCCTCCCGGAGTGTTCTGCACAATACCGGCGTTAACGCCGAGGATGTTGGCGCCCGACTTGGCGCGCAGGTAATCGGTGTCGGCGATGTTCAGGTTGTAGCGGGCAATGTCGATATCGAGATTGTTCTCAAGAGCGAGGGCGACGGCGTCGTCGATCGAAAGATAAACTTTGCCGTCGTGCAGGAGCGAGTCGATGCGCGGCGAGTTTCCCAGATTCGGCTGCGCCACATCTTGCGGCCGGTAGGGCTGCAGGAAATGCGGAAAGGCAGAACGCGGCTTGGAGTAATCCTGCAAATGAACCGCCTGGGGTTGGGCGTAAGCCGGCACGGTCTGCGGTACTGGCGCGGCGGGGACATCCTGCGCGTGCATGAGCGGGGGTAGCTGCGCGCTGGCCAGGATGGCAAAGGCTGTCAACATCACTGGGAGGGTTGGCCGCCAGTTGGCCGCTGTCATTCGGGGCGAAAGCAAAGACATGGTTCGTCTCCTTGAGTAAGAACGGTCGTGGATCGGGTTGAAATGACAATATAGATTCCAAGAGTAGGGTGCGCGGAGAACATAAAAGCGTCACTCCATCTTAGCGGGAGGGGGCGAGGGAAGTGGGCGCAGATTGTAAAGAATTGTGAGGAAGAAAAACGAGGCGCGGTTTAGAACCGCGCCTGTTTCTGCTCGATGAATTACTGAGGCTGCTGCGAAGCGGGCGCCGGCTGGGCCGTGGCCGGTGCATCCTTGCGCGGCGCGATGTAGGGCACGTTGGGCATGCGCGTGACCTGACCTTTTGCGGCATCATCAATGCTGATGCCAGCCTGGTCGAGCGTTACGCCGGTGGCGCGGTCGAGCTCGACGCGCGACTTCTCGTAGGCCGCCATGGCCGACATCAGAGTGGACTCCGCCGTGGCCAGCGCGCTCTGGGTTTGCAGAACCGCGGTTGTAGTGGAGGTACCGAATCGATATTTCTTTTGTTCAGCATCCAGCGACTGCCTGGCATAGTCAACGGCAGCCTGCGCCGAGGCCACGCTGGCGCGGTTCTGTTCGACTCCGAACTGGGCGTTGCGGACTTCGATGCTGACCTGGTTTTCGATTTGCTGCAAGCGCATCTGGGCCTGCTGGAATTCGAGTTCCGAGCGAATCTGCACGGCCTGTGCGGCGCGATTGCGCAGGGGAATGTTCAACTGTACGCCAACCCCTTTGTCGGATCCGGTGGAGTTGATGAGTTGGTTGAGAGTCTCGCCGTAGCTGGTGGTCGGAGCGATGGGGATGAAGGTCTGGCCCATGCCCTGGGGGGAATTGTTTGGTCCAGCGCAAAACCCTTCTGCCTGCTCGCCTATCGGCTGATTCGCGCAAAGATTGGTTGGGTTCTGCACTCCACCCAATCCCGTGCCACCGTAGTAGGCGAACAGGTCCAGCGTGGGCAGCAGGGCGTTGCGCACGGCTTTGTTGCTGATCTCAGTAGTGTTGAGCTGGATACGGGACTCCACCAGATCGGCACGATGGCGCAACGCGTCGGCAATCAGGTCTTGCGTGGGCTGCACCGGTTCGTTCTCCGGCAATTCCATGGTCGAAGTGGGGATGACTTCGGCTCCTGCGAGAATCTGATCGCGGAGGGTGCGGCTGAGCGCGTTCTTCATGAGCAACTGCTCCAACTGCAGGTTGGTTAGAGCCACAGTCAAGGCTTGGTGGTCCTGGGCGACAGTACTTTGCGCGCGGACGACTTCGATGGGCGCGAGGCTGCCGATTTCCACCTGCTTCTTGGTATCTGAGAGTGTCTTCTCGGCAAAGGCCAGCGACTCTTTTTGCACGCGCACGTTCTCATAGGCGTAGACCAGGTCCCAGTACATGGTCTGAATCTGGTTCACCGTGGTGATAACTTGCAGGCGGAAGGCCACGTCGGAAAGCTCACGATCATTCTTGGCGATACTGATGAAACGATTATTAGCACCAAGACCGAATCCCTGGAGCAGGTGCTGGGTGAGCTGAAACTTGAAACTTGAGTTGAGTTGCGGACTTAACGTAGTGAAAGGGGCGTCTCCGGTTGCGATGCGGGTGTTATTAAATCCCACCAGGAGATTGGTTCCCCAGGAGAACCCCTGCTGGTAAGAAAAGCTTCCAGTGGTGGTGTTCTGAGGCGATTCGGGAGTAAAAGTGCTGGAAGGGAGGATATGGAAACGGTCCTCCTGGAGCGTGCCGGTGAGAACCGGATCGAAGCTGGTGATGAGTGATCCGAAACCGAGCGTGGAGCCGACCAAACCGCCCGCACCCGCGCCGGCGCCGCCTGCGCCCAGGGTCGTGCCTCCGGTGCCGGAGCCGACCTGGCCACCGAGTCCGCCGACGCCGCCGCCGGGGGTGTTCTGCACCACTCCGGTATTCACGCCGAGGGTCGAGGCGCCGGCTTTGGCACGCAGCACGTCGGTGTCGGCGATGTTCAGGTTGTAACGTGCGATGGCGATGTCGAGATTGTTCTCCAACGTCAGGGCGATGGCGTCGTTGAGCGAGAGATACAGCTTGCCATCATGCATGAGCTGGTCAATGCGGGCGGTGTTTCCCAGGTTCGGCGCCGCCAGGTGCCGTGCGGTGTAAGGCGCAATCGGGTTGGGAAAATGCGACACCGGCTTGGAATAATTGAGAACAGGAAGCGGCCACGTTTCTGGCGTGTTTTGCGGGACGGGCGCGGCGGGGGCGTCCTGGGCCGAGCCTGAGATCGTCAAGGTTCCGAATAAAACTGCGGCAGTGGCCAGCCGGATGGTCGAGGTTAAGCGTGCGAATGGCATCTACTTATCTCCATTGTTTAAGACCAGTTGATTAAGACCTTGCAACAAAGAAAAATGGTTGTAACGTGAGGCAGCCGGATTTACTCAAAACAAAAGCGCTATTCCAGTCATTGATACGCAACCAGCGGTACCGAGGTTCCCGAAAAGCTCCTGAAAAACGCGAGCGAGACGAAAGTTTGGTGAAGCCATCAGTATATCCGACACCTCCGCTTCTCTTTCTCTCTATTGGAGCGCTCCCGGGAGTCGAAACTGATAAAGTGCTGGCGATGGTCGAGCGCCTCCCCGGAACGGATCAGTCAGCCTTGGGAGGAAACCTGACGCATGAATTGGTTTGGATGAACCGGCGCGGCCGGGGGACTCGAAAGTTCGCATGCGCAATCTCAAACTGATTCTCTCCTATGACGGAACGGAATTCGCCGGATGGCAGGTGCAGCCCGATGCGGTGACGGTGCAGGGCACATTGGCCTCAGCCATTGGACGAGTTACGAGCGAAAAGGTATTGCCGCAGGGCTCGGGGAGGACGGACGCGGGAGTGCATGCGCTGGCGCAGGTCGTCACATTTGTCACGGAGTCTTCAGTTCCCACGGGAAACTTTGTCAAAGTGCTGAACGATGTCTTGCCGGAGTCGGTGCGAGTTTTGGAAGTAGAAGAGGTTGCGGCGGACTTTCATGCGCGCAAATCGGCTCAGGCGAAGACTTACCGGTACCGGATTTATCGGGCGGCAATCTGTCCCCCGTTTCTGGCGAGGTATGTCTGGCACTATCCGTTTCCGTTGGATGAGGCTGCGATGGTTCGGGCCGCCAGGCGGGTCGAGGGCGAGCACGACTTTACTTCGTTTGCTACGGTGGATCCGGAGCGGGGACACGAAGGTGTGCCGGCGTCTAATCTGCGGCGGATCTTTTCTTCGGGCTGGGAGCGGAATGGAGACGAGTTCGTCTACACGGTGAGAGGATCGGGATTTCTCCACCACATGGTGAGAAATCTGGTAGGGACGTTTATTCTTGTGGGCAAAGGGACGCTGCAGGCCGAGGATCTGACGCGAATACTGAAGGCGCACAATCGCTCAGCCGCGGGCGCGACGGCGTCGGCGAGCGGGCTGTATCTGGTGAATGTGGAGTACTGAACCGACTCATGCCTGCTGACCTACAAATCGCGGCGCGCAAGGTTTCGTCGGTGAATCCGGCAACGGGCGAAATTCTGCGCGAGCTGGAGTGCACGAGCGAGAGCGAAGTTCTTGCGGCGGTGGCGCGGGCACATGCGGCGCAGACGGCTTGGGGCGATCTCGGCGTGCGGAAGCGGATCGCGGTGCTACGCGAGTTTCAGGGCAAGCTGCACGAGAAGAAATCCCAGATCGCTGAAGCCATCACGCGAGAAGCTGGCAAGCCTGTGGCCGAAGCTCTGACCACAGAAGTGCTCGTGGTGCTGGATGCGGTGCGGTTCCTGATCGACAACGCGTATTGCCTGCTCCGCGATGAGCCGGTTCCTCACGGTAACCTTGCCACCAAGCTCAAGAGCGGATGGTTGGTGCGCGAACCCTACGGCGTGGTGGGGATCATTTCGCCGTGGAATTATCCGTTTTCAATTCCTGCGACGGAGACGCTAGCGGCTCTGGTGGCGGGAAATGCGGTAGTGCTGAAGCCGTCAGAGTTTACTTCCCTGGTGGCGCTGGAATTGAAGTCGCTGCTGCACGCCGCGGGTGTACCCCAGGATGTCTTTCAGGTCGTGGTCGGCGACGGTGCAACGGGAGCGGCGCTGATTCATTCACGGGGTAGGCTTGGGATCGACAAGCTGGTCTTCACCGGAAGCGTAACTACTGGCAAGCGCATTGCGGCGGCTGCGGCCGAGCGATTGCTGCCCGTGGTACTGGAGTTGGGCGGCAAGGATCCCATGCTGGTGCTTGATGATGCCGATGTGGACGTGGCTTCGAGCGCGGCGGTGTGGGGAGCGTTTGTGAATGCCGGTCAGACCTGTTTGTCGGTAGAGCGCTGTTACGTGCAGCGCAGTTTGTATGAAGAATTCTTAAAGGCGTGTGTTGAGAAAACGAAGAAACTGATCGTGACCCACGGACTTAACCACAACGCCGATGTTGGGCCGTTGATTCACCAGCTGCAATTGATGCTCGTCGAAGAACATGTCGAGGACGCGAAAGCCCGCGGAGCTCGGGTTTTGGCTGGAGGCTCACGATTTCCTGAGATGGGTGCGAACTTCTACCATCCCACCGTGCTTGCCGATGTGACCCATGAAATGCGCGTCATGCGCGAGGAAACCTTCGGCCCGGTGCTTCCAGTCATGGCATTCGATGGCGATGACGAAGCAGTGGAGCTGGCTAACGATTCGGAATATGGTCTGGCGGCGAGTGTGTGGACCCGCAACCGGGAGCGTGGCGAACGCCTGGCGCGTCGCATTCAGGCGGGTGCCGTCATGGTGAACGACGTGGTTTCCTGCTTCGGCATCAGCGAAGCGCCGCACGGCGGGGTGAAGTCGAGCGGCGTAGGCCGTGCTCATGGACGCTTCGGCCTCGAAGAAATGGTGCGGCTGAAGTATCTGGACGTGGACCGGATGCCCGGCATGAAGAAAGTCTGGTGGTACGGTTACGGCGCAGGTTTCTCGCGCCAGATGGAAGGCTTTCTAGATTTCCAATTTGCCCGAGGGTTAGAAAAACGCGTGACTGGGGCACTGCGCGCCGCAGGCGTGGTGATGCGCAAGAAGTTGTGACTTTGCGAATACCAAGCACTAGAAACTAGAAACTAGAAACTAGAAACTAGAAACTAGAAACTAGAAACAGAAAGGCACTTCATGAGCAATCCTTCAAGTGCAGATCCGAAACGCGAGTTGCTTCGTCACACTCTGGCGACGCTGGCTTATCGCGGAGGCAAGGCGATCCGCAACGCGCCCGAGGGGTTTGCCCCGTTTCACGTCGACGAGGGTGTGCGCGCTCCTGGACAAATTCTGGCGCACATTGGTGACCTGATGGATTGGGGACTCTCGATGGCGAACGGAAAGCGTGAATGGCATGACTCCAAGCCGCTGGCGTGGGAGAAGGAAGTCGAGCGCTTTTTCGCCGCGCTGAAGAAGTTCGATGATTATCTCGCTTCCGCAGAGCCCTTGCAGGCACCCGTAGAAAAGCTCTTTCAAGGGCCGATTGCCGATGCGCTCACTCACGTCGGCCAGATAGCAATACTGCGACGCCTGGCGGGAGAACCGGTGAAGGCCGAGAATTACTACCAGGCTGAGATCGTGATCGGTCGCGTAGGCGCGGAGCAGACCCCGCCGAAGCGCGAGTTCTAGAAGTACAGCTTCAGCGGGCGACCCTCGGTCGCACGTGCGAGGGAGGTCGGCATGATCTTTGATGACAGAGGGATGCCATGGACGATTCGACTCAGTTTGGGATGGACAGTCGTTCTCGCGCTATCCTGTGCGGGTACTCTATTCCTGCCCTTAGGGATTTACCTGGCCTATTGGGTGCGGACGAGGCAGGGACGCAGCGTGGCTCTCTGGTGTTACCTGGCCTTTATCGCGGTTTGGATTTTGGGACTGCTCGCTGCGAAGGTGCCTGATCGATACCCCTCCCCGGCTGCGGCGGCCGTTTTTATTGCGATTGCGGTGGGTGTTTTTACACTGTGGTTCGCGGCGTCACTCATTCTGCGATCTGAACTCAAGTTGCTTTACCAACGATCTTGGGACATCACACTGCCAATAAATATTCTGCTGACGATTCTTTTTTCGTCCCTGTATCTGAACTACAGCGTGCCAGATCTTCCCGTCGCACCCTCGAACGAGACGGTCGCGGAACAAGCGTAACCATCCAGCCCTTAACTCGGATTCTTCAACGGCACTTCGGCGCGGTACATGGCCTGCCAGCGGCCGGCTTTGAAGATGTAGATCGAACTGCCGTTGATGTGAACCGGTACTTTTTCTCCATTACAAGTGGCATACTTCTCGGCTTTGTAGGTGAGTAGATACGCGCCGGTAGCGAGCGGAAGCGCTCCGAACTCGGAGAGGCCGTAGCCTTCCACGGTGCAGGTTTTCGCCGAGGCTTGCTGGTCGGCGAGTTGCTGGTCGCGGGAGAACGTGCCGTTCTCACCCCAGAAGATTGCGTTCTCCGGCATGTGCTCGCGGAAATAGGCTTGGTCGTTCGTCTTCCAGGCTTCGAAAAAGCCCGTTTCTGTACGCACCAATTCCAGTTGGATACTTCGGGTGTCATTCGGAGCATCGTTCTTATGCGCGGTCTGGGCGCTGGTTGAGCCGAACAGGAGGGCGAGCGGGGCAAGAATCGCTGCGCACCTCAGGAAGACATTTTTCGCGGGAAGCGACTTACGGTTCATCGGACGCTCATTCTGGCTGGATCGCCGGTCACGAGAATAGGCCTAGCATACGACATTGGGCGTCTTAGCCTTTGCCTTTAGCCTTCGAGTACAATGACGTTCGTAATGCCAAATCCGGCGGCGCGAGCGCCGCGCGAATGAGGGTAAGTCCTTTGGCGACTGGCGAAATTACTACTCCGGGCACGCAAACTCCTCCCCAGCTTCTCCATCACAAGGTCAAAATCAAGAAGACCGGGCAGCGCGCCTGCAACGAAAAGAACGAGAAGGGTAAGTTCTGCGGCGGCCATTTGAAACGCTGGTTCTACTCCCAAGACGTCGTCGAGCAGGCCTGCGGCGACGCCGAAGAAGCCTGGGGACCGGATGCCGAGGTCTACCGCTGCGAGCACTGCCAGACGCTGTATCTGCCGAATCCGGCGGAAGCCAAGGTGAATGTTGCCGGTCAGGGAATGATTTCAGTCTTCGGGCTGACGTTGCCACCGAAAGAGAAGTGAATCAGCTTCTAGCTGCTAGCTTCTGGCTCCTAGCCGGGCAGATACATCTGGTCTCTCTCCGCCGAAGGATTCGCTAGGAGCTAGAAGCTAGCAGCTGTTCTTCATGAACACTTCCGAACTCATCTACGACTGGAACAAGAATCATCCTCCGGGACTGAAGCCGCGGGGGCCGGTGCTGCTGAATGATGAGAGCCTGCGCGATGGGTTGCAGTCGCCTTCGGTGCGCGATCCTTCGGTTGCCGAGAAAATCGAAATACTTCATCTGATGGAGGCGCTTGGGATCGACTCGCTCGATCTGGGATTGCCAGGCGCGGGAGCGCGCGCAGTCGAACACGTGACGGCGCTGGCGCGGGAAATCGTTGCGCACAAGATGAAGATTCGCGCCAACTGCGCGGCGCGGACGCATGAGAACGATATTCGTCCCATTGCGGAGATCGTGCAGAAAACTGGTTTGCGCATTGAGGCTGCCACGTTTATTGGATCGAGTCCCATCCGGCGTTTTACGGAAGGCTGGTCTGACGATTTTCTTTTGCAGACCACCGAGAAGGCTGTGAAATATGCGGTTTCACTCGGACTCGACTCGATGTACGTTACTGAAGATACGTCGCGCTGCGATCCGGAAACGGTGAAGCGGCTGTATTCGACGGCGATTAATTGCGGGGCGCGGGCCATCGTGATTTGCGATACCGCCGGGCACGCCACGCCTATGGGCGCGCTGGCGCTGGTGCGGTTTGTGATTGAGGAAGTGGTGAAACCTTCCGGCGAGAAGATTCGCGTGGACTGGCACGGGCACAGCGACCGCGGGCTAGCCATTGCCAACTCGATGGCAGCGGTGATCGCCGGTGCAAACTGCGTTCACGGGTGCGCCATCGGCCTTGGCGAGCGGGTGGGCAACACGCAGATGGATCAGATGCTGGTGAATCTGAAGCTGATGGGCATTAAACCGTGGGCCGAGCAGGACCTCACCAAGCTGAAGCATTATTGCCAAGCGGTTTCGCGAGCTACCGGCGTTCCGATTCCAGCGAACTATCCGGTGGTCGGCGACGATGCCTTTCGCACAGCCACGGGCGTGCATGCGGCGGCGATCATCAAGGCGTATCACAAGAACGATGTGGTGCTCGCCAACACGGTTTATTCGGGCGTGCCGTCGCATGTGTTTGGATTGGAGCAGATTATCGACATCGGGCCCATGAGCGGGAAGTCGAATGTGCTGTTCTGGCTGGAGCGGCGCGGCATTCCAGCGACGGACGATTTGGTCGAGCGCATCTACCAACGGGCCAAGGCCAGCGATCACACGCTGAGCGATGCCGAGGTCGTGGAGTGCCTGCCGGCGGCAGGTGTGAAGCAGAACTGAAGTAGAGTGAGTTCGGAATGCCTGATCCGATGCGACATGCGATTCTCGGTGCCGGCGGCGTTGGCGGGCTCGTAGGAGCATGCCTAGCGCACGCGGGAGATTCGGTCACGCTGGTGGTCAGGCCCGAGGCGCTGGCGCAGTATCCCAGACAGCTTCGGCTCGAAAGTGCTTTCGGCAATTTCGACGTGGAGGTTGCCTGCGCTGCGGAGGTGCCTCCCGTTGATGCGCTCTGGATTACTGTGAAGGCCACGCAGTTGGAGCCGGCACTCGCCGCTCTCAAGAATCCTGCTGCAGTGCGAGCAATCGTTCCACTGCTTAATGGCATTGACCATATCTCGCTGCTACGTGCCCGGTACGGCTCTGGCCGGGTAATCCCCGCTACGATTGCGGTTGAGACCGAGCGCGTCAGTCCCGGACACATCATTCATCGCTCACCTTTTGCGCGGTTGAATGTGCTGTCAGCGGGACGCGATCTGCTGGGAAGGACCGTTGATCAACTGCAACAAATCGGTTTCGACTGCCGGTTCGTCGGTGATGAGCCGACGCTGATGTGGGGAAAGCTGGTCTTTCTTGCGCCGTTCGCGTTGACCACAACCGCCTCCGATAAAACCACCGGCGAGATCCTCGCTGATCCCGATTGGAGGCAGCTGGGATTAGCCTGTCTGCGGGAAGCGTGTGCCGTCGCCGTCGCCGAGGGCGCAAAAATTGACGCAGATGCTGTGATTGCTGGCGTGATGAAGATGCCGGGAAACATGCGCAGCTCCATGCAGAAGGACGTGGAGCATCATAGGACTCCGGAGCTGGAGGCCATTGCTGGGCCGATCCTCCGCGGCGCTCGGCGGCATGGGATTGAGGTTCCGGCGACTCAGAAACTCGTTGCTGCAGTCGAGCAGCGAGCGGGGTTCGTGGAGAGCCGGCTGGCGTAGGGATCTGGATCAAGAAAAGCACAGATCATTGTTGATAAAATCTCTTGAATCAATCACTTGGCAAGATTTCGATACCCGGAGGTTTTCTAGAATATTGATTGTAAAGGGCTTGCTTGTAAAATCTCTGCAATCAATAACTTAGCGATGTGCTGTCTTCGCTAAGTCCTTTGGAATCAGTCGCAGTTGCCCGCAGACCCTCGCCGGGCCGTCCTAAAGCCTTGGCAGCAAAGGAGTTTCTCGTAAAATATTGTCGGCCAAGGAGTTAGCCGATGGAACTTCGGTTGTCAAAGAATAAGCCAGTTGGTACGCGGTACGGGCACTGCGTCCGCCTCGACCATCATCTCGCGATTGATTAGCGGGGGCAAGGTTGGATGTCACAAAGGGGCTGTGGAAGAAAGCGTGAGCCAGCGTGCCTGTGCCGTCCCGGTGGGACTCGATTCGTCTCACTCCCGCTTTCCCAGCACTTACGTGCTGGGCTAATGAATGGCGTCGCTTCGCGACTCAGATGCGTGCGGGAAATGGAGACATTCTTAAATGTTTACGTCGCGGCCGATTGGATTTGTGAGTGGGCCTTACAAGGACACGAGTGAGGTTCCCAAGGGGCTTGGTGCCAAGCACGAGGCGGATGGTGTGCTCAAGATCCTGCCTGAGTTTGAGCTGGGGCTTACTGATATTGAGGGCTTCTCGCATTTGATCGTTCTCTGGGAGTTCGACCGGGCGCAGGGGTTCGAACTGCTGGGCACGCCGCCCTCCGATGATCGGCCGCATGGGGTGTTTGCGACGCGGTCGCCGCGGCGTCCGAACCCGATTGCATTGACTATCGTCGAACTGATTCGGCGCGAGGGCGTCGAGTTGCATGTTCGCGGGTTGGATATGCTGGATAGGACGGCTATTCTTGATATCAAGCCCTTGCTTTCCAGCATACCGGCTGAGAGGCTACGACGTGGGTGGCTGGCGGGGGCTGAGGCACGGCAGAAGAGTTGATGCGGTTAGGATCGGCAGCAGGGGAACCCCACTTCTCGCAAAGGACGCGAGAAATGGGGCACCCAGATTTCGTAGTTTTACGTCACAGGAGCGGGCGATGCGCCCTATTCAGTGACGAAGTCGTGAGCGTTACGAACGTCCATTTACCGTCAAGCCAGCCGGCTGATTCATCTATGCCGCCGGCACTGTCCGGTTCCCGCCCAAGGTAATCCCCTTTCTTTCCCACGCGTTGTAATATGAGCCCATAACCACCCATGAGCCCCGTTCCCCCACGTGCCGACCTGCCGGACGTTGCCCCTACGGTGCAGCAGGACGTGGCACGTCTGGCGGCGTCGCCCGAGGTGCGCTCGGCGTACAACTGGCTGCGCACGCAGGAGCCGCAACTGGCGCAGTGGCAGATGGAGATGGCGCGGATTCCGGCGCCTCCGTTTGGGGAGTCGGCGCGCGGGGCGTGGCTGGCGGAGCGCTTTCGCGAAGTCGGGCTCGACGATGTTCGCATTGACGACGTGGGCAACGTGTTTGGCGTGCATCCTGGATTTGGGCAGCGATATTTGGCACTGAGCGCGCACATCGATACTGTGTTTCCGGCGAATACGCCGCTGAACATCCGGCAACAGGGTAGCCGGCTGTATGGGCCAGGGGTGTCCGACAACGGCGCGGGCGTGACGGCGATGCTTGGGATTGCCGCACTGTTGCGTGCGGTGCGCCTGCGGCATGCGTTGCCTTTTGTGTTTATCGGCAACGTAGGCGAAGAGGGCGAGGGCGACCTGCGTGGCATGCGGCACATTTTCTCCACGCCGCGCTGGAAGGATTCCATTGCCTACAGTGTGGTGCTCGACGGTGCGGGCGCGGACACTATTGTGGCCGAGGCTTTGGGCAGCCGCAGATTTGAAGTGATTGTGCGCGGTCCCGGTGGGCATTCGTGGAGCGACTTTGGCGCGCCTAATCCAATTGTGATCCTGTCGCGGGCCGTCGATACGTTTACGGCGACGCCGGTGCCCACTGCGCCGAAGACTACGTTCAACATCGGGGTGATTCGCGGCGGAACGTCAGTGAATTCTATCCCCGAGTCGGCCAGCATGAAGGTGGATATCCGCTCGACCTCGATGGCCGAGATGGAGCGGCTGGAGCAGGCGCTGCGGCTGGCACTGAATCGCGCGGTGGAAGATGAAACGCTGGCGGCGGAGATGCGGTCGCCAGTGCAGAAGCGGCCTTCGGGAGTGAATTGCGAAGTAGTGGCGATCGGGAACCGTCCGGCGGGAGAGCTGACGGCGGGGGCGCGGATCCTGCATGTGATTCGCGCGGTGGATACGCAGTTGAACAACGCGGCGCAGGTGCAGCGGGCGTCGACTGATGCGAATATTCCGCTCTCGCTGGGGCTGGAGGCCGTTGCCATCGGCGGCGGAGGCTCGGGCGGCGGAGCCCATACCTTGCAGGAATGGTTCGACAGCAACGGTCGCGAGCTGGGGCTGAAGCGGATTTTGCTGACACTGCTCGCGCTGGCGGGAG
>JBAUVZ010000389.1:0-42397 GCA_049583505.1 Candidatus Sulfotelmatobacter sp. | reverse complement strand
CATCGCGGCTGGAGGCTTCGATCTGGTGCCGGCTGGTTTCCAGTTCCCCCGCCATGCGGTTGAAGGAGCGCACCAGATCCCCAATTTCATCGGCAGCTCTTACGTCGATGCGGTAATCAAGGCGCCCGCGGGAAATCTCCTGCGTCGCCTCGGCCAACGCAGCCAACGGACGAGTCACCAGCTTCGAAAGAAACAGCGCCAGCCAAGTGGTCACGAACAACACCATCATCGTGAGCAACAGCAGCAGGCCCATATAGGTTTGACGCACGTGTTTGCGCTCACGGCTGAGCTGAAGATAACGCTGCTGGCTGGCTTCGATCTGCTTGACCGTCTTAGAAAACTCTGGCGGCAATGGCAGGGCGACCAGGATCAAACCGTCCTTCCCCACCGGGGCGCTGCCCAATGTGTACTCGGTCTTCTCCCACGTGAAACGCGCCGGCTGGCCCGCGGCCGCCTGCGCCAGCGGCAACTGCTCCTTCAACACCGGCCAGGGGGCAGGAACCCCAAGGCTGGCCTCGGGAACTCCATTTTCTATTGCAAGGGCAAATCCGCCCTGCAAGGCGGGCTCGTAGCTGCGAAATTCCGCGACTGCCGAGGAGAACCCGTGGCCGTCGAAGGATCGCTGCACCTCCGGCGAGGCTGCGATGGAACCCGCCTCTGCACGCGCGTTCTGCGCCGCATAATTGGCCAGCAGCGAAGCCATGGCATCAGTATCGGCTCGGACTTCCTCGACGGGAGTAGAAAACCATATGTTGATCGAGCGGTTCATCAGTCCGTAAGCAAACCAATACATCACCATAACGGGAACGAACGAAAGCAGCAGAGCTCCTACTACCATTCGCGTGCGGAACTTCGACCCCAGCACGCCCAGGCGGCGCTCGGCAAACAGCTTGAGCAGGTTGCGCGCCAGCACAAAAGTGAGGGCGACGAACAAGAGCGAAATCAGCAGTGAGAGAGCGTAAAAAACCACTGCCTGCTGGTTGGTGTCGGGGCGCAGGATGGTTTGGTTAAACGCCGTCTGCGAAACCAGGATGGCGAACAGGAGAAAAACCGCAATCGCCAGAAGGATAATGACCCGCTTGCGCTTGGAAATCTTGGGGGGGCGAGTTGGAATGGTCTGCACCACGCGAATCCAGCGGTCCAGCCGCCGCACGTCAATCACTGTTCGCAAGCGGTGAATGGACCGGAAGACATTATAGATGCAGACGCGGCCGCTGGAGACGCCTGAATGGCTCCCGAGGTGTTCAATGCCAGACCGTCAATGAGTGGACGAGCGTCCCGCTGAGAGCTCTTCCCAAACCGCGCGGTAAGCGGACTTGGGCTGATACGCTCGATCAAAAGGCAGAGCGTGCCCGCGGGCGCCGTGCGAATGGGATCCGATCCAGGAGTACTTGTCGGTAAATCCCCAGGTCTGGATTGCGGTGCATCCCAGACTGTTCAAGCACGCCCTTACGATGCTGCGATACACCTCGGCTTGGCGCGTCAAGTCCTCGGCCCGAGGCCCGCCATCCGAATCCACCGGCACAGGGACGTCCATCTCCGTGATATGAACCTGCACACCTAGCGCCGTGAGGCGGGCGATGTTCGAGGAGATGTCGGCGGCGATCGCGGGCATGTTCGAATCGAGCCCGGGTATGTGCATCTGCAGTCCGACGCCGTCGATCGGAACTCCCCGGCGCTTGAAATCCTTGACCATGGCGTAGATCGCGTCCGACTTGCGGTTCAGTCCCTCGCCTTCAGCTTCGTTGTAAAACAGGAGCGCCTGCGGGTCAGCCCTGTGTGCCCACCGAAACACCTGCTCGATGTAGGCTGTCCCTTTTCCCGATAATCCAATGCCAGGCTGGTTATACCAGAGCGAATCGCGTACATCCCCATTCTCATCCAGGGCTTCGTTGACCACATCCCACGCAAATACCTCACCTGAGTAGTGCTTCATCACGCGGTTGATGTGTTCGCTGAGAAGCCGCGATAGTTGCCGGGTCGAGAAGTGACCTTGCGTCAGCCAATCCGGGTTGTCGCGCCCCCAGACCAGGCAATGGCCGCGGACCTTCATTTGATGGGTCTGAGCGAAGCAAACCACTTCGTCGCCCTGGCGAAATTTATAGGCGGCTCGATCCGGCCGCAGCACCCGCCACTTCATGGCATCTTCCGCTTCCACCATGCTGAACTCGCGAGCCAAGGTGGAGGCGTAGGCAGTCTCCGAAAGTTGAGAAGGGCGTACGGCAGTACCGATGAGCAGTCCTGCGTTTTCCGCTTCCTGCCGCAGAGATTGAGCGCACCAGACAGCAGCCATCACCGCCGCCAGAATTGCCGACCGCCAACAATGTTTAAACAACGAATCTTCCCGGGAATGAAGGCCTCCTCTAGTTAGACCGAGGCAGGAACTTCTGTAAAGGGCACTCGTCACACCGCGCCTGTGATTTTCTGCAGTAATTCTTTCCTACTCCGACGATGAGGCTGTGCATCTCGTTGTAGACCTGCGACAGAGCCGTGCGCTTGGCCATGCTCATCGCCGGTGGGGAGTGCCCAGCGCCGGCGAAACGCGCTGCCGAGTGTAGATTCCCAACGTCGGAATCGGCAACGGTCTCCGCCAAAGGCGGCAGCGCTCGCTCAAACAGTTCCCGAATCTCTTCATAGGCAGTTCTTTCGGGCAAAATCTCGTGGCGAGCAAGAATTCGCCGCGTATAAGCGTCCACCACAAAGACCGGATGGTTGCCGGCGTAGAGCAGGATGGAATCGGCAGTTTCGGGGCCGACGCCGTGCAGACCGAGGAGTTCTTGGCGAAGTTCCTCCGTGGGACGGGCAAACAACTTGGCCAGAGAGCCTTCGTACCGCTCGTCCAGAAACGCGACGAAAAGTTTCACTCGTTTAGCTTTCTGACGGAAATACCCAGCCGGGCGAATCAGGCGCTCGAGTTCAGCCAGCGATGCCCGGCGGATCGCTCTCACATTGAGCAAGCGAGCCGCGCGAAGATTCGCTAAAGCTCTTTCCACATTCGTCCAAGCCGTGTTCTGTGTGAGATAGGCGCCAACGATCACCTCAAACCGCGACTGCGCCGGCCACCAATGCTGCGGTCCCCACGCTTGAAACAAAGCGCGGTAGTACGTTCGAATCTGATGTTTTCTTGCGTCCACCAGCAAAATTGAGGATCCCTCACGGTTGAGTGTACGCCGGCCGCAAGCAGGACCGCACCGATCTCACCGAACCTTGCCGGCGCTTACCAAAGTGCATGTACCCCAGTCCCGAGGTTTGATTTTTGCGGCGAAAAAGCTCATCTGGCGCGGCTTCTGAGATTTAGCTTGCAGTCCGCAGGGGACGGCGACAAGTCCAAGTACCACGGTAACTGGTACGGTAATCGACTTGCTGTGACAATTTATGTCACCACAAAGACACTGCTCTTCTCCCACAGTAAGAGCAGCGATTTGTGTAAATGCCGGCGATGTTGCCCGGCATCGTTCCACTACGTGGATAGGAGATCGACGTATGTCTCAACGGCTGGGCGACCTTCTCGTCAAAGAGAAGATCATCACCCCAGAGCAGTTGGAACAAGCCACTAAGGCCCAGAAGGAGCAGAACTGCCGCCTGGGGTCTGCCTTGGTCAAGCTCGGCTTCCTCACGGATGAGGACGTCACCAATTTCCTCTCCCGGCAGTATGGCGTCCCGGCCATCAACCTCTCGTATTTTGAAATTGATCCGGCCGTGGTCAAGCTGATCCCTTTTGAAACCGCCAAGCGTTATCAGATTCTTCCGCTAAGCCGCGTGGGCGCATCGCTCACCATCGCGATGGTCGATCCGACCAACGTCTTCGCGATGGACGATATCAAGTTTATGACCGGTTTCAACATCGAGCCGGTCGTGGCTTCGGAGAGCTCCATCCTTGCGGGCATCGATAAGGCCTACGGGGGCAAGGAAGGCGAAGATCTCGAAACCGTGATGCAGTCGATGTCGGAGATGAACGACAGCGACATCGAAGTGCAGGCGGAAGAGCAGGAGATGGAGCTGTCGCAGCTGGAGAAAGCTGCGGACGAAGCTCCCGTGGTCAAGCTGGTAAATCTGGTGCTCACCGACGCAGTAAAGCGGGGGGCCAGCGACATTCACATCGAGCCCTACGAAAAAGAATTCCGGGTGCGTTTCCGTATTGACGGCGTACTGCAGGCGATCATGTCCCCGCCGATGAAGCTAAAGGACGCCATTACCTCCCGCCTGAAAATCATGGCCAAGCTCGACATCAGCGAGAAGCGGCTGCCGCAGGACGGCCGCATCATGCTGAAAATGAATATCGGCGGCCGCAAGAAGCAGCTCGACTTCCGTGTCAGCACCCTGCCCACGCTGTGGGGCGAGAAAATCGTGCTCCGGTTGCTGGACAAGGAAAATCTGCGGCTCGACATGACCAAGCTGGGTTTCGAGCCGGAATCCCTGGTCAAGTTTGAAAAAGCCATTCTCAAGCCTTACGGCATGGTGCTGGTCACTGGTCCCACAGGGTCTGGTAAGACCAACACGCTCTATTCCTCCATCTCACGCCTCAACCAGCCCGACACCAACATCATGACGGCCGAAGATCCAGTCGAATTTCAGTTGGGCGGCGTCAACCAGGTGCAGATGAAGGAGCAGATTGGGTTGAATTTTGCCGCGGCCCTTCGTTCTTTCCTGCGGCAGGACCCCAACATCATCCTGGTCGGCGAAATCCGCGACTTCGAAACCGCGGAAATCGCCATTAAGGCCGCTCTCACCGGCCACCTTGTGCTTTCCACTCTGCACACCAACGGCGCGCCTGAGACCATTACGCGCTTGATGAACATGGGTATTGAACCCTTCCTGGTGGCGACCTCGGTTCACCTGATCTGCGCCCAGCGCCTGATTCGGAGGATTTGCAAGGACTGTTCTGAGACTGTGGAAGTTCCGGTTCAAACCTTGATCGAAGAAGGATTTTCGCCGGAGGAGGCCAAGACGATCAAGATCCAGAAAGGCAAGGGCTGCGGCGTTTGCAACAACACAGGATACAAGGGCCGCTGCGGTTTGTATGAAGTCATGGAAGTAGACGATGAAATCAGGGAGCTCGTGCTGGTAGGCGCTTCGGCAGTCGAATTGAAAAAGAAAGCCATCGAGCGCGGCATGATCACGCTCCGGCGCAGCGGTCTGATCAAAGTGGCGGCGGGCATCACGACCCTGGAAGAAGTTGCCCGCGAGACCATTCACTAAGTTCGCAAAGATTTAAGACGTAAGGAAGGGACGATTATGGGTTTGTCACTAAGTGATTTGCTGAAGCGGATGCTGGAGATGAATGGCAGCGATCTCCACATCACCACCAATTCGCCGCCCCAGATCCGTGTCCACGGGCACCTGGTGCCGCTGGATCTTCCGCAGATGACGCCCGCCGAGACCAAGCAACTGGCCTACAGCGTCATGACGGACTCTCAGAAGCACCGCTTCGAGGAAAGCCTCGAACTCGACTTCTCTTTCGGATTGAAAGGGCTGGCCCGCTTCCGTGCCAACGTGTTCAACCAGCGTGGCGCCACGGCTGCCGTGTTTCGTCTGATTCCCTTCGAGATCAAGTCTTTTAACCAGCTCGGCTTGCCGGCTGTCGTGAGCAAGCTGTGCGACAAGCCGCGCGGTCTGGTGCTGGTGACCGGACCAACCGGCTCCGGCAAATCCACAACCCTGGCGGCCATGATCGACAAGATCAACAGCGAGCGCCACGACCACATCCTCACCATCGAGGATCCCATCGAGTTCGTGCACATGAACAAGAACTGCGTGGTCAACCAGCGCGAACTGCACGCCGACACCAAGAGCTTTTCCGATGCGCTGCGAGCCGCGCTTCGTGAAGACCCGGACGTCGTGCTGATCGGCGAAATGCGCGACCTGGAAACCATCGAGTCGGCCCTGCGTATCGCCGAAACCGGTCACTTGACCTTCGGCACGCTGCACACCAATTCGGCAACTTCCACCATCAACCGCATCATCGACGTTTTCCCGGCGCACCAGCAGCCGCAGATTCGTGCCCAGCTTTCGCTGGTGCTCGAAGGCATCATGTGCCAAAGCCTGCTGCAGACCATAAGCGGCAAGGGCCGTTCCATGATTATGGAAATCCTGATCCCCAATCCCGCGGTGCGCAATCTCATCCGCGAGGACAAGATCCACCAGGTTTATTCGGCCATGCAGTCCGGACAAGACAAGTTCGGCATGCAGACGTTCAACCAGGCGTTAGCCACGGCGTACTTCCAGAAACAGATTTCCCTGGAAGTGGCCCTGGCACGCTCCAGCAACCAGGAAGAGCTCCAGGAAATGATTAACCGCGGCGCCAGCTTGTTGAACCGGGGCGGCGCGCCCGGGTCAGCAGCGCGAGGAGCCGCGTCGAAAGGCTAGAACATTTTGAACCACATCGCGCCGGGCGGCTGGCGCGACGGTCAGGGCACAACAAGTTTGAGCCGCAAGAAATTCAGGAATCAGCCACGACACTGAGGAGAGGCTAAGACCATGCCAGTTTTCACATTTTCCGGCAAGGATGCCTCCGGACAGAAAATTTCCGGAGAGCGTGTAGCACCAAACAAGCAGGCGCTGGGCCAGCAACTGCGGCGCGAGCGCATCACACCGGGTGCAATCCGGGAAAAGGGCAAAGAGTTTGCGATGCCCACCTTCGGATCGAGCAAAGTCAAGGTCAAAGACATCGCAATATTCTTCCGCCAGTTCTCGGTCATGATCGACGCCGGGCTTCCGCTGGTGCAGTGTCTGGAAATCCTGGCGTCCAACCAGGAGAACCAGGCGTTCCAGAAGACCCTGACCGGCGTCCGCACCACGGTGGAAGGTGGCGCCACGCTGGCCAATGCCATGCGGGGCTATCCCAACGTCTTCGACGACCTGACCACCAACATGATCGAGGCGGGTGAAACCGGCGGTATTCTGGATATCATCCTGCAGCGCCTGGCCACCTACGTGGAAAAGGCAGTTCGCCTGAAGGCCGCCGTGAAGTCGGCGTTGATTTATCCCGTCGCCGTCATAAGCTTGGCCACGCTGATTGTCGGCGCCCTGCTCAAATGGGTGGTGCCCATCTTTTCCAACCTTTTCGCCGGCTTGGGAGTCGCCCTCCCTCTTCCCACCCGTATCGTGATGGGGCTGAGCGGGTTCGTGCAGAGTTTCTGGTGGGTCGTGATCGCGGCCGTGGTTGGTGTGGTGTTCGGTCTTAAGCAGATCCGCAAACACCCTCGCGGGCGCTACTACTTCGACAAAACCCTGCTCAAACTGCCAATCGTCGGCTCGCTGCTGCGCAAGATCGCCGTGGGCCGGTTTACGCGCACTTTGGGCACTTTGATCACTTCCGGTGTCCCCATTCTGGAAGGCTTGGCCATTACCGCCAGGACCTCCGGCAACGCCGTGCTGGAAGAAGCGCTGATGAAAGTGCGGAAAGCCATAGAAGAAGGCCGTACCATCGTGGATCCGCTCAGAGAATGTGGAGTGTTTCCCAACATGGTAACCCAGATGATTGGCGTCGGCGAAGCCACTGGCGCTATGGATAACATGTTGCAGAAGATCGCCGACTTCTACGAAGAAGAAGTCGACGCAGCCACCAAGGACATGCTGGCCATGCTGGAGCCCGTCATCATCGGCGTGCTCGGCATAACGGTCGGCGGCATCGTGATTTCGCTCTACATGCCGCTATTCGCCATGATCGCAAAGTTGGCGGGCTAGGAAAACGATTCGATTGGCACGGCGGCCCGGTTTCGGAGCTGCCTGCCGACGTTTCCTCGAAGCCATTTGGAACCTCGATGCAATCGACATTCGACGAGCGGAATTGGCTGGCCTGGCTGGTCAAAGTACGGATTCTGATCCTCACCTTCCTGCTCGTAATCCAGTTGGCGGTCGCGGAGTTGACGCCCACGCGTCTGCCCCTGCGCCTCTTCCTCAGCACCATGCTTCTGTGGTATACCGTCTCCCTCTTCTATCTGATTCTGCTCTCCTTCTGGCACGAACACCGGTTGCAGGCATCCTTGCAGGTCCTGACTGACCTGATCCTGGTCAGCCTCGTCGTGCATGAGACGGGAGGTTGGGATAGTTCCTTGAACTTTCTCTACCCTCTGGCCATCATCGTGGCCGGCATTCTGCTGCCCCGGGTGTGGGCGCAACTGGTCGCGGCACTCGCCTTCATTCTGTACGGTACGGTCCTCGAACTCAACTATTACGGACTCGTGCATTCCTACTGCACGACCCATCCCGAACTGAAGGTCCTGCAGGGAATCATTTTCGTCAACCTGTTTGCATATCTCGCCGTGGCCTACCTGGCTGGCCTCCTGGTCGCCAAGTTGCGCGAGGCGCGAGTGGAGTTGAAAGACACCAGCGGAGCGCTGGAAGATCTTCAGATCCTCCACGAAAACATTATTCAGTCCATCAG
Source organism: Candidatus Sulfotelmatobacter sp. (assembly GCA_049583505.1). GTDB lineage: Bacteria > Acidobacteriota > Terriglobia > Terriglobales > Acidobacteriaceae > Sulfotelmatobacter. Next base: position 34,011 of record JBAUVZ010000389.1, on the reverse strand, counting down.
CAGTGGATTGATCACCACCGGTCTGGATGGGCGCATTACGCTGGTCAACAATGCTGCGCTGAAACTTCTGGAGCGCACCCCGGACCAGTTGCTGGGAAAGGCGGTCAAGGATATATTTCTCGATGCCCTGCCTAATGCCGAGTCGCAGACCCACGCCGAAGTTCGCTTCGACCCGGTGGGAACCTTCCGCAAAACGGTCCGAGTAAGAGTCGCCGCCCTGCACGGCTCGGAGCGCGGTGCCCTGGGCTACGTCTACGCGCTGGATGATCTCACCGAGATCCGCCGGCTGGAGCGCGAAGTCCGCATGCAGGACCGCCTGGCAGCCGTGGGCCGGCTGGCGGCGGCCATCGCCCATGAGATCCGCAATCCACTTACCTCCATCGCCGGTTCGGTCAGCATGCTTTCCGGCATACCCGAAATGAGCGAGGAGCACCGGCACCTCCTTGAAATCGTGACCCGGGAATCGCAGCGCCTGAACGGGATCATCACCGATTTTCTGGCTTACTCCCGCGGCAAGCAGTATCACTTCGACAAGGCCGACCTGGTGCGATTGCTGCAAGACACACTCACCCTCATGCGAAACCGCATGACCGCGGAAAACACCGGCATCACCATTGAGAGCCGCTTTGCCGTTCCCGAGGCCTGGGTGCTCGCCGACGGAGACAAAATCAAGCAGGTTTTCTGGAACTTTGGGGAGAATGCGGTCCGCGCCATGCGCGACGGGGGCACCCTGAGGGTATCCATCGAGCGCCTGGGAGACGACTGGCAGGTTAGTTTTGCCGATACCGGAACCGGAATGACTCCGCAGCAAACCGAGAAGATTTTCGAGCCCTTCCAGTCAAACTTTGAAGGCGGCACTGGACTTGGCCTGGCGGTGGTCTACCAGATCGTACAAGCCCACGAAGGCAAAGTTTGGGCACGGTCCAAACCAGGGCAGGGGACGACGTTCGTCCTGCGGCTGCGCCGGCTGGACGCAGAACGGCTCGACGCAGGAAAGCTCGTCGCTGGAAAGCTCGACCCAGAACGTCAGGCAACCCGCGCGACCTCACCTGAAAGCTTCGCCGCACCCACGCTGCAATCGGCTGTGCCCGCACAACTCGCAGCCGCCGCGGCGGAAGGGAGGCTGCGTGGCTAACATCCTGGTTTGCGACGATGAGCGCTCTATCTGCGAAATGCTCGACATCGCCCTGCGCCGCGACGGACACCGCGTCGAGACCGTGCAATCCGGCCAGGCAGCCAAGAACAAGATTGATGGCGCTCTCTACGACCTGATCATCACCGACATCAAGATGCCGAACATCGACGGCATCGAAGTGCTGCGTCATGCCCATCGCGTTTCGCCCGATTCCCCGGTCATCCTCATTACTGCCGTCGACGACTACGAAGCCGCGGTGGAAGCCGTAAAAGCCGGAGGAGCGTCGGACTACATTCGCAAAAGCCCCGGCCTGATGGACGAAATCAAGCTCGCCATCAACCGCGTCCTCGAAAAACTGTCCCTGAGCAAACAGAACTTTGCCCTGCGCCGGGACGCTGCTTCCCACAACTCGCTCGACAACATCATCGGCTCCAGTGCGGCCATGGAGAAGCTGAAACAGACGCTGCGCACCGTCGCTTCCACCGCCAGCACGGTCCTGATTCACGGCGAGAGCGGTACGGGTAAGGAGTTGGTAGCGCGCGCCGTCCACATTTGTTCCCCCCGCGCCACCGAGCCCTTCGTCTCGGTAAACTGCGGAGCCTTCCCCGAAACCCTGTTGGAGAGCGAACTCTTCGGCTATCTCAAGGGAGCTTTCACCGGGGCCAACCAGAACAAGCGGGGACTATTCGAAGTCGCCGGCGGCGGCACCATCTTCCTCGACGAAATCAGCGAAATGACTCTCGCCATGCAGGTGAAACTGCTCCGCGTGCTGCAGGAGCGCACCGTGCGGCCGGTCGGCGGCACCAGCGAAATTCCCATCGACGTCCGGGTCATCGCTGCCACCAATCGCGATCTCGACAAAGCCGTTGCCGAAAACCTGTTCCGCGAAGATCTCTACTACCGTCTTAATGTCATTCCCATCCGCGTGCCAAACTTGCGCGAGCGCCGCGAAGACATCCTGTTGTTAGCTAATCACTTCCTGAAGAAGTACGCGGCGGCCGCCAACCGAAGCATTCTGCGCGTCAACAAGAACTCGCTCGATGCTCTTTGTGATTACGAATGGCCGGGTAATGTCCGCCAGTTGGAGAACACAGTCGAGCGCGCTGTCGCCCTGGAGACGACGGATGAACTGCACGTCGAGTTGCCCGCGGAACGCCCTAAAGCCCGCGCCGCGGCAGCGGGTGTGGGTGTTGCGGGAGGCACGTCTGAGGTAGCGCCGGGTGCCGTCCTTCCCGAGGGTGTGGGTATGGAGGTCTACGTGGCCAACATAGAACGCACGCTGCTGCAGAATGCTCTGGACCGCTCGAACGGCGTGCAGACCAAAGCCGCCGACCTGCTCGGCATCTCCTACCGCTCATTCCGGCACTTGATGAAGAAGTACGAACTGTAGCTCTCAGCTAGCTCTTCTTCAACTGCTGCTTCCACCCCAGCACCCGTGCCTTAGCTCCCTCGGCCTCAGCCTCGGGGATCATTCCCTTTTTCTGATAAAGCACCGACAGACTGGTATGGGCGAGCACGTCGTCCGGATCCAATTCCGCCATCTTCTGCGCCACGGCGATCGCCTCATCGTAGCGCTGCAGGTCTTGAAGCGCACGCGCCAGCCCGTGCATTGCTTCGGTAAAGGCGGGATCGACAGCCAGCGATTCCCGGTAAGCGACGACGGCCTCTTCCAGCTTCCCATCCGCCATCAAGTCAAGCGCGGCATAGTAGTGGTCTTCGGCCTTCTGGCGGGTGTCAGCGTCGGACATGAAAGGAAATCCCCGGCGGAGTCAGGATTCTAACACGCACCTCCCCACGAACTGTCATCCCGAGCAACGCGAGGGACCCTGGTGTTTGCCTGCGGCGGAACCTGCTCTGCGCATAGTCGAGGAGTGCCGCTTGTGGTTATGATGCTCGCATGCGCTACCGCCTTCGCTTTCTCTGGAACGCCACCCGGGGCCATCGCCTGGCTCCGTGGCGTAGCCCCTATCTGCTGTGGCGCATCGAGACCTACTGCGGCGTCAAGATGACGCAGATCGGTTTTCTTGAGTTTTGGGAATTTTTGTGGGGGGAGCGCACCAGTCTATGGCGTTTTCTGAAGTGGACAGGCGAGATGGACCATTACGCTCACCCTAAGCCGAAAAGTTAAGCAGTCGTCAGTGATCAGTAAAATCCGTCGCGGGGTAGCTGTCTCTTTTTCACTGGAAACTGGTCACTGACCACTGACCACTGGCCACTGCCTTACGCGCTCTTGCCCGCGGCGGCACCCTCGCCGAGGACGATGCTCACTTCGTTTCCCTTGCCGGCCCCGGTTAGCTGGGCCGCAGCTGCGCGGTTGGCGGCAATCTCCAGGAAACCCATGCTTCCTAGAATGCCGAACACCTCTCCCGGAGCGCCCTCGGAATAGGCATTCCGGATTTCGGTGATCTCGCGGCTGCCGACAACGATCTTGAACCCCTTGGCTTCCCCCCCGAACAGCATGGGAGCGTCTTGCGGAGTGATGTTGGTAACGAGGTTTCCGAACCGATCAGCCTTCAGCACAACCCCGCGCAGGCGGTTTTCGCCGACTGCTTTCGGCTTGGGGGCATTAAAGCGAACGTAGTCTTCAATCTCTTCCCCAAACTTTTGCGAGTCCACCTCTTTTGCCAGCCACGCGGCCACAGGAGCAAAAATATCGCGCGCATGAAAGGTGTTGCTCACTGGCTGCAGAAAGTAGTGCTCGGAAGTGATGTGCCGCACGTGCATGCGCTCTTCGCGCGCGTACACCAGCGACAGCACACCGTTGTCAGGCGCAATGAAATGATATTTGTCACACGAGGCCAGGATCGGCCGCCGTGCCGTACCCACGCCCGGATCGACGACCACGACGTGGATCGTTCGTGTAGGGAAATAGGAATACGCCTGCGAAATGGTGAGCGCTCCATCCAGCACGTCGAAGGCCTGCACGGCGTGGCAGATATCGACAATCTGCGCTTCCGGCACGATGTCCAGGATGACACCCTTCATGGTGCCTACGAAATGGTCGTTGCTGCCGAAGTCGGTGGTGAGAGTAATGATCGGACGGGCCAAGGTTCTCCTCGCGGGGGAAACGAAGTGCTCCCAGAATGTCGAAACTAACTGCTGGCGACTGCAGAGTCAAGACACGGAGGTAACAACTGAGGAAAGTGGCCAGTGATCAGTGATCAGCGGCCAGTGGCCAGCAAAACCGTGCCTCGGTCTGAGGTCACTGACCACTGATCGCTGACCACTGCTACTCGATGTGGACGTCGCCCGATCCCGTACGCAGAGTGAGCAACGGCCCGCCGCCGCGCACCTTGCCGACAATCGATTTGCGCATCTCCTCCACCCGCCCTTGCACCGTCATGGTGATCGGCGCATCTACGTCCAACGTGCCCGAACTGGTGGAAATATTTGCGTCAAAAGCGGCATTCGCGGGTAACCGGACGTGCACATTGCCCGATCCCGTGCGGATCTCCCACGCGCCCGCCTGCGTACCCTCTGCCGTAATGTCGCCGCTGCCCGCCTCGGCGCGAAATGCGCCTTGAATGCCCCGAACCGTAATGTTCCCGGAACCGGTATGCAGATCAACATCCCCCGCTCCGGTTTCTTCCACCTCAAGGTCGCCGCTGCCCGCGCCTCCTCGCACCGGTCCTGCAATTTCGCGCGCCCGCACATCGCCCGACCCAGTCTGCAGATGAATCTCTCCCGTCAGCCGCGAGAGTTTCATGTCGCCCGATCCACTCTGCAGATCGGCGTTGCCATGAATGTCTTCAATAGTCTGATCTCCCGACCCGGTGTGGGCGCGAACGGTCGTGTCGGCCGGCACCGTGATCTCGTAGTCCACCGAAATGTCGTGGATGTTCACATAATCGATGTGGATACTGTTCGCTTCCTGCCGCAGCTGAGGGTGCTGTTCAATTTCACTGACTCCCTCCTTCCGTCCGCCGAATCCAACCCCTGGCAAGATGTTCCAACGGTCGCTGACGTAGATCTTGCCGCGCACCACAACCGAACCCGCCGGTCCGCTCCGCACAATAATGTCGCCAGAGTGGGTTTGCACCTCGAGATTCACCGGCCCGCTGACCTGGAAGGTTTGCTCGAAATGTCCCTGCGGCGTCGAAGCGGCCGCAAAGGTGGACATCAGCAGCACGACCAGCCCGATCGCTAGGAATGAGGATCGAGCTGAAATAGAAGCCGGAATGCGCATTCGTTGGTTATTCATGTCGTAGTGACTCCACACAAGAGTTCCAGAAGCTGAAGCCCTCACTGCAGCACGACCTGATCGCCTTCCTTCAATCCGCTGAGCACTTCCGTCTTCGCGCCGTTCGAGATCCCGATGTTGACCGCGATCTTATCCTTGCCTTCCTTGCCTTTCGGATCGGGGATCTCCACCGAGGCCTTCTTGTCCTTGTCGTAAAGGATCGCGCCTTCGGGAATCTGCAGCACGTTCTTGTGCTCCTCGAGAATGATTTCGGCATTGGCCGTCATCTCGGCCTTGAGTTCGCCGCCCGGATTCTGGATCGAAACCCGCACTTCAAATGTGGTGACGTTGTCCTTCTCCACGCCCATCGGAGAAATCTTGGTAACCTTACCGGTAAAGGTTTTATCCTTGAACGATTCCACCTTGATGCGCGCCGGCTGGCCCAGATAAACCTTGCCGATGTCGCTCTCATCCACTTTGCCTTTCACATAGACTTCGCTGGTGTCGCCGAGCGTCATCACCAGAGTTGCCGAAGATCCCAGCACCAGGATCGAACTCACCGCGTCGCCCATTTCCACATCGCGCGAGAGCACGATGCCATCGATCGGGGAAACAATGTCGGTATAGCTCAACTGCTCTTCCAACTGCGTAAGGTTGGCTTGGTCTTGCGCCACTTGTGCCTTGGACTGCGCGATCTTTGCCTTCAGCACCGTCACTTGCGCCTTGGACACGTTCTGCTTGTTCAGAGCCATTTCATAATTCTTTTCGGCATCGTCCAGCGCCGACGCGGAAACCACGCCGTCCTTCGCCATGCCCTCCGCACGGTCATAGGCGCGTTTCAGCAGCGGCACATCCGGACCTTCCGCGTCCACCTTGGCACGCTCGAAGTCGGCCTGCGAGCTGTTCAGGTTAGCATCAGCCGCGTCCAGAGCGGCACGCGACTGCGCGACCTGCGCTTCGATCTCCAACTTGTCGAGCTGCGCCAGCAACTGCCCCTTCTTAACGGTATCGCCGTAGTCCACCAACAGCTTCTTCACGATGCCGCTGGCCTTGGACTTCACCTCGACCTTGGTGATGGGCGTCACCTTGCCGGTAGCCACCACGCTCTTAGCCAAGTCGCCCTTTTCCACCTTCGCCAGCTTCGAGGGATCAATCTTCGTGCCGCCACTCTTGGCGGCGATTACGCCCACCGCGATCAGCAGGACAATCCCCACCCCAATGCCGCCCCAAACAAACAGTCTGCGACGTTTCTTCTTATTATTTCCGTTTCCGTTCACAACCGCCTCCTGAATGCCCGCTGGAAATGCATGGTGAAGGAGCCGTCCCGCGCTCTCATTATCTTGTACGCAGCCGGAATTGCTTTTGTTCCAGGGATTTCGAGTCGAAGCCAGAATGCAACAGCGGCGTAAACGACGAGCCACCTGCCCGGTTAGACCCCGGTCATAGAAAAAAGGTAGCCTTTGGGGACTAGAATTCTTCGAAACTCCACCGCCAAAAGGGTGACTCCTTAACCAATCCCGCTCGCGACCGAGCTGCCCCTTCGAGTTTCGCCACAACCCGCCAGCCCCTTTGGAATGTTAGAATTGCCCCATCAGAACTAGCCCTAAATGATCGCCTTTGTGCTGCTCCGCGTGCTCCTGATCCTTCTCCTGGTGGCGGCGAATGCGTTTTTCGCGGCTGCGGAGTTCGCCCTGATCAGCATTCGGGACACCCGTATTCAGCAGCTCATTGAATCGGGACGCACCGGTGCCCGCATCGTCCAGCGCCTCCACCAGCATCTCGACGAAGTAGTCAACGGCGTCCAACTCGGCATCACCATGGTCAGCCTCACCCTGGGATGGATCGGCGAACCCATGGTAGCCCGCCTGGTGGAAGGCCTCCGTTTTGTGCACGAGGTTCCGCATGCGGCGGTTTATGCCCACGGCATCGCCATCGCAGTCGCTTTCAGCCTCATCACCTACCTGCACGTCCTGCTGGGCGAGCTCGTTCCGAAGACTCTGGCCCTGCAGCGCTCCGAACAGATTGCCCTAGCCGTAGCTGCTCCCATGGAAGCCTTCCTCACCCTCACCCGTCCCGTGCTGTTTTTCATGCGTCGCTCCGGTGGCCTGGTGCTGCGGCTCTTCGGCGCGCGCGACGCCCGCCGCGGCGGCGCCATCCACTCCCCCGACGAACTCAAGCTCATCGTCACCGCCAGCCGCCAGTTCGGCCAGATCCCCCAGTCGCAAGAGGAAATGATCCACAACGCCATCGAGCTCGACAGCATCACCGTCCGCGAAGTCATGGTCGCCCGCCCCGACATTTTCTCCCTGCCCTCCGACCTTGCCGTCGACGAAGCCCTGAACCGGGTGGTCGAAGGCCAGCACTCGCGCATTCCCGTATACGACCCGCAGCGCGGCCCCGAGCACATCGTGGGCGTCCTTTATTACAAGGAGCTAGTCCGCTGGGTGCGGCTCCGGCTGATAAATCTTGGAACGCCTCTAGCTTCACGCATTGCCCGAACCCAGATCGGCCAGATCATGCACGATGTCTTGGTTGTTCCGGAAACCAAAGTCCTGGCGGAACTACTGGCCGAATTCAAAGAGCGCCGCCGTCACCTCGCTGTAGTAGTCGATGAGTTTGGCTCAACGGCTGGCGTAATCACGGTCGAGGACATCCTCGAGCAACTGGTCGGCGACATCGAAGATGAATTCGACGTCTCCGTGCCCGAGCCTGCGCTCGAAGACGAGTCTGTCCTGGTGCTGGAAGGCTCAGTAAATATCCGCGACTTAGAAACTCAGCATGGCTTGCTCCTGCCCCGCGACGCCGGCTTCGAAACCCTCGCCGGATTCGTGCTGGCCCGCCTGCAACGCATCCCGTACCTGGGGGAATCCTTCGAATACGAAGGCCACCGCTACGCGGTAGAAGAGATGGAAGGTCACCGCATCGCGAAGGTAAAGATCGAAAAAGTAGAAAACGTAGAAGACAAAGCAGAAGCCAAGCACGCGGGAGATTGATTACCGAGGATGCTGTATTGTGTGGGGACAGCCGCCCTCGGCTGTCCATTCGAGCGCAGCTCGATTCGGGGACTGACCACCGGCCACTGATCGCTCCACTGATCGCTGGCCACTGACTCGATGCCGAAGGCCCTACTCCAACGCGTCCTCTACACCCTGCCAGTAATCTGGCTGGTAGTAAGCCTGGTCTTCCTGCTAATCCACTTAGTCCCCGGAGACCCCATTCAGCAAATGCTAGGCGAAGGCGCCCCGCCCGCCGACCTCGCAGCCATCCGCCACGCCTACGGCCTCGACGCCCCGCTGGGCGAGCAATACCTCCACTACTGGAAAGGCATCCTCCACGGCGACCTCGGCCCCTCGTTCCGCTACAACCAAAGCGTGACGCGTCTGCTGGCCCAGCGCTATCCCTACACGCTGCAACTAACGCTGGCGTCGCTGTTCGTGGCAATAATCCTGTCCATCCCCGCCGGCGTGCGCTCCGCCCAGCGCCGCAACCGCTGGGACGACCGCCTCCTCAGCGTAGTCAGCCTCTTCGGCCTCTCGTTCCCCAACTTCGCGCTAGGCCCAATCCTGATTCTTCTCTTCGCCATCAAGCTCGGATGGCTCCCCGTCTCCGGCGCCGGCTCGTTCGCGAACCTAATCCTGCCCGCCATCACCATGGGCGGAGCCCTAGCCGCCATCCTGACCCGCATGGTCCGCACCTCCATGCTAGAAGAGCTAAGCCAGGACTACATCCGCACCGCCCGCGCCAAAGGCCTACCGGAGCGCACGGTAGTCTATAGACACGCCCTGCGCAACGCCATGATCCCCATCATTACCGTCCTGGGCCTGCAATTCGGCGCATTACTAGCAGGCGCAATCGTGACCGAGACGATCTTCAGCTGGCCCGGCATAGGCCGCCTGACCATCCAAGCCATCTCGAATCGCGATTACTACCTAGTACAAGGCTGCATCCTGGCGATCGGATTGACGTATGTCGCGGTGAACTTCCTGACGGACGTGCTGTATTCGGTGGCGAACCCGAGAATACGACAATGAACTTCGACTTCGACCGGCTGCCCCATCCTTGTCGCGTTCTATGCGACAGGGTGGGGATTTTGGCTTCGAGAGCCGCGAGGGGCAATGCGCGAGAGAAGCAATAGAAACAGTAAAGGCGGGGCATGGCTGCCCCGCCTCTTGCCCACCCAAACTACGCAGCCGGCATCATCTTCTTCATCCGTTCTTTCATCTCTTGAGGCGACACATCTTCAATATGTGTAGCAACGCCCCACAGGTGTCCGAATGGATCTCGAATGAAACCGTTGCGGTCTCCGTAGAACTGGTCCTGCACCGGCTTGAGGATTTTCGCGCCCTCGGCCACCGCCTTCTTAACCACGCTATCGACGTCGGGAAGGTATACGTACAGGCTCACGGGGCTTCCGCCCACGGTGGTCGCGCTGGTATGTCCCTCCCCCATGCTGGGATTTTCGTCGGCCAGCATGATGTGCGAGTCGCCAATCTTCAACTCGGCGTGACCGACCTTGCCGTCCGGGCCATTCATGCGAACGGTTTCGGTCGCCCCGAAAACTTTCTTGTAATACTCAATGGCTTGGGCAGCGCCCTTGATGATTAGGTAGGGAGTGACGGAGTTGTAGTCCTTGGGAATGTACGAGACTTTACTCATGATTTTTCCTCCTTGGGAATGTTGGCTAGAGGTGGAGTTTACGGCGCGAATGCCGGACGCAGATACGATTCCGGCACTCCCTAATGGAAACACAACTCGTGACCGATCTCAAGCTCGGGATTGTTAGTCTTCCACAGCCCCATTGTGACATCTAACCTTGCCATCCATCCGCAATTAGCCCATCATGGTCGAGGCGGAGGCAGTACAGCCAGCGAGGAGCAAGACTGGCGTAAACCCAGTGACCTCAAGATTTTGACCTCTAAGCTATTTGCCATCAAGATTTTGCAGATACTTTTTGCAAACCCCGCGCCCAGCAAGACTTTCAAAGGGTAGGGGGGAGGGGGGATACCCCGAAACCAGCGACAATCGCATTACACACAGCGCTTCCGAGCTAGCTTCGAGCAGATTTATTACGAGTAGAATTCCAGAGACTAACTTGTCCACTGCCGCCATCTCGTTCCGCCGCCGAGTCGCCGGAAATGCACGCCATAATCCGCTGGCAGCTACAGGCGTCGTGTTAGTTGTAATCTTCGTGATCTTCGCCCTGTTCGCTCCCTGGATCGCGCCGCAAGATCCCGCCGCCATCAATCTCCCCTCGCGTCTCGACCCTCCATCCCACGCCCACTGGTTTGGCACCGACGAACTCGGCCGCGACATTCTCTCCCGCATCATCTACGGCGCGCGCATTTCGATGCTGGTGGGAAGCTGCGTAGTCGCCACGTCGCTCGCCCTCGGCCTCATCATCGGCTCCATCGCCGGCTACTATGGCGGAGGCATCGACCGCTTCGTCAACGTAGTCCTCATGAACGCCTTCCTCTCGTTCCCCGGCATCCTGCTCGCCATTGCTTTCGTAGCCTTCCGCGGCCCCGGCATCTTCAATCTGGTCCTGGCGCTCTCACTAGGAGGCTGGGTCGGCTACGCGCGCCTGGTCCGCGGACAAGTCCTCGCCGCGCGCGAGCGCGAATTCGTCGAGGCTGCCCGCGCCCTCGGCGCCAATGACCTGCGCATCATCGTCCGCCACATTCTGCCCAACATCATTCAGCCCGTGATCGTTCAGGCGGCGATCGGCATGGCTGGAGCCATCCTCGCCGAAGCTACCATGAGCTTCCTCGGCCTCGGCGTGCCTCCACCGACAGCAAGTTGGGGAACGATGCTCAACGACGGGCGCGCTCACCTGTTCGACGCGCCGCACCTCGTCCTATTTCCTGCGCTCGCCGTGATGCTCGCGGTGCTGTCGTTCAACTTCATCGGCGACGCGCTGCGTGACTACCTCGATCCCCGCTCCCGCATCGAAGCCGGTCTGTAGTTCTCTCAGGCGAAGATATGGGCAGAGTCCCAGGAAAGACCTACTGCACGAAGTACACGAGATCGCTGTCGGGCAGTTTCTCCCAGTCTGGACCCGGATGAGTGCAAGCTGCTACGTCGGGCGCAGTCGTATAGCTGGTGGACCGCATTCCGCCCTTCACGCGCGCCACTACGAGCGCAGCGCCAGCCCGCTTTAGTTGGTCCAGGACTTCCTGTTGCGTGGCAGGAGGGGTCGACCAGAATTCGCAAGTCTGATCTAAATCGATTTCCGCAATGACGGAAAGCCGCGCGAGGTAGGCCCAATGTGCGTCGTTGTTGAACCCGATTGCGGCGACCTTTTCGCCATCATGCACCCCCAACTGCTGCAGCTCTTCCACGATTCGGTAGTCAGCGGTGGCATCGTCGTGACGGCCATAAACGAACTCGGCACGAATGCCGTTGGCGGAAGCCAACAGCATTACAGCAGCCGTAACGCCTGCTAGCCACGGCAGAATTCGTTTGCGAGATTGTCCACAAATCCGCAAGCCGAACAGGAACGCGGCCCACGTCAATATCTGCCAGGCCGGCATGTAACGAGATTCCGCGAACGTCAGCGAGTACATAGCTAAGGCCGCGACTGCCGGCAAAAGAAGGAACCAATTAGCCGCGATTCCAGCAAAGCTGGGGCGGGCGCTAAGCGCTGCCAGAACGAGCATTGCCAAGCCCCATACTCTTGGATGCAAAAAGTGCGACAGCGTCCGCGTTAGGTTCTGCGCCACATGCCCCAGCACAACGCCAGGCACAAAGTGAAATCGCAGCCCCTCATTCCAGTAGGAAGGGTCATACCACGGAGGGTAGCTGGCCCTGATGGGCCCATTGAACTCGAAGACCGTAGGATGCTGATGGATCTGCCGCGTCGGATGAGCCGGTGTCCCATTGCCCGGGGGCTGCCCCTGCCAGTTCCTAACTGGCACATTCCAATTGCTCCACACGAGTGTAAGTGGCCCGCTCTCGGAGAACGTGAGATGCCGTTTAGCGTGCGATAGCAACAGGATCTGCGGCGCTGAAATTGCGAGAAAGATCGCTGCCGACCAGACAATTTTCTTCGGCGGCGCGTGTGCGATGAGCAGAATCATCAGGAACACAAATGCCATTGGGAAAAGCACTGCTTTGGCAAAGTATCCGAAGGCCAAGGCGACTCCAAGCCAGATGAAGTGCTTCGTCTCCGCGTTGCGCCTGATCCGCGCCACCAGGCCAGCGATCAGAAGCACTATCGTTTCCACGCACAGATCCGGGGTCACTACCCATAAATGGCCGACCGTAAGCCATAGGAAGAGCGAGTAACCGAAAACCCGCAGAGTGAGGTTCGGCAACCCGGATTCATTACGCTGAATTCCTTTCCAAAAGAACTCAAATGCGGCAATGGCTGCCAGGTAGATGACAAAGTTCATGGCATGGATCGTTGGGTATTCCCACCGCCATGTCGGACGTATCACCCCGAGCACCACCGCTGAGAGCCAAGAATAGAGCGGACCCCAATAGGCGTTGATCGCCATTGGCCAGTCATGGTGCAAGTAGGCGCGCGCGACCTCGAGGTAAGAACGGCCGTCCGGCCCCATAGAGTTGCGCGCCGAGGTCGTTTCTGCGGAGCCCAGAGCAATCGCGAGAATGCGGAAGAATGCCTTCAGGCCTGATTCACTTATAGGGAAAGGTATCCGTTCCATCCCGCTACACTAGCATGGGCGACTGATCGAGTTCGCTGACGGCGCAACTCCATCAAAACGCGCCACATTCTCGACAGTAGGGCCCGAGGGGAAGCTGTAGTGGCTATGCGCGTGTCGCCACTCGCTGTCAACAGTAGCGCGCTTGTAAGTCGAGCAGATCGAGGTGCCGGAGGAATCGCCGCAGCAGAACCGCGAGTCGCGCCAATCTACAAACAAAGGCACAACGGCCGCCGTCAATAGGCGGAGGACCTACAACACCACGGAAGAGCGCTCCGGGCTAGCCCTGGACCATTCAGCCGCTCAGACAGACCGTCAGCCTGATCGATTCGTCTCCACCGTTCAAGCTGCCGCCCTTTCGATCTGGGGTTCAGATAAGGCTCGCACCTGGCCATCGCGATACCGCAAGAATGGTCGCTCCACGAGGTAGTACGACAGGCATGCCATTCCGAAGGCCGCGAAAATGCCGTAGCGCAGAGGCGAGCGGGGGTTCATGAACGACTGCTGCCACAAGTAGAGGCTGTAACTGATTTGGCCTACCCACACCACAGGCGCCATGTTCAGAATCCGGTAGGGATTCTGTACGACATGAATCAGGATTCCGGCAATGGCGGCGGTCAGTATCGGATTCAGGATGAACAGCAGCAGGAGAGTCCGCAAGGCACTACTGGCGTCATATAGCGGAATCACGATCACGGCCAGGATGAGCGCGGCAAAAACGGGCCACCGAATCTTGGGCCAACGCGTCGCAAACACCGCTGCCAAACATCCCACAGCCAAGTCCTCTGCCACGGTCGGCAGTGTGCGAAGGCCTACTATGTGGATCAATTTCGAGTAATACAGGGCCGCGGTGTAGATGGGACTGAACGCCACCACACTGATAAGAATGGCAACGCGGTGCCGATGCCACTTCTTTAGCACGCTCGGCCACAGGAAATAGAACTGCTCCTCCACGCTGAGCGACCACAAATGCCCGATCACCCAGGGCAGCGGGAAATAGTTCACGACGTACAATAAGGCTATCGTCATGTCATACCAGCGCAGAGTGCGCCAAAGATAGTCAACATGAAGAAAAGTGCGGCGGGGAAAATCCGGTAAGCCCGCCGGAGATAGAACTTCCGCAAGCTGATCGCGGAGGTCCGATGATGCTCCCTCAACAGGATGGCAGAGATCAGGTAGCCGGAGATAACGAAGAACATCCGCACGCCAATAAAGGCATAGGGCTTCAGAAATTGAGGGGCAAAACCTTCGCCCGCAAAATGGCCCGCGACCACCATCGAGATGGAAATGGCGCGCAAGCCATCGAGAGAAGGTATCCGTTTCACACCAGTACACTAGCATAGCCGCCGCCCGACCTCCGAGGGCAGTTCCCACGTTGAGCGTTTGCTGGCGGAGCCGAAAACGAGAGGAGGGCTAGGGATATAGATCGCTGCAGGGAAGGGGCGAACGGCAGGGCGGGCGGCTCCGACCTGTCAGGCGAATCGCCGCGACGCTTACATCCATTGACCCGCCCGCCCGCATCTCTGTAATCTTGACTGAGCAATTTAGGATCAGATTCGAGGCTTAAGGACAATTCATGAAGGAAGTTGCAATTCTGCTGCTGCTAGCGCTCTTGCTCAACGGTTGCGGCAGCAGTACGAATTCGGTGCAGGCTGGGGTGGGTGGGACCTGGCAAGCGGAGCTGTTCGGGGGCATCGGGAACGCGTCGGACCCCAGCTTCGTGACGCAGTTCACGGTGAATGGCAACTCGTTGAGCATTTCGAGCTTTCAATTCCTTACGCAGGAATCCTGCTTCCCTATTTCTGGAGGAACAGTGACCGGTTCGGTCAACGTGTTGGTCAATTCGAACGACACCGTGACTGGCACCATTACGTTCGTCGTAACGGCAAACGGCAACACCCTTACGGTCAACGGAAATGTGACCGGGACGGCAGTGAATAATGCGACTACGCTTTCCGGCGCCACGATCTCCGGCACTTGGACGCTGACTGGCGGCACCGGATGCAACGCCACGGGCGGCAGTTTCACGATGACCCAGATGGCTACCACCTGAAGAAGTGCTGCTCAGAACCAGTCGCTGCGGTAGGCAACCCACCACGACATAAAGAGAATGGGAAGGGTTGCAGCCAGGCCCCACCAAAGCGGCAGCAAGAAATCCGCCAGCAGGCCGAGCACCGTGAAGGTTATCCAGAAGACTTTCCTTTCCATAGAGTGATTGTAAGCTGGCGAGTGCAGGAAGACAGCAGTGCTGTCGGGCCAGCACTTTCGTCATGTCCTTGGTCTGCTATAGAGTGAGAGCCATGAAGCGCTCCCTGCGACAGATTGCCGAGGCAGTTGAAGCCCGCCTGCAAGGGGATGGGAGCGTCGAGGTTGGAGGCGTGGCCAGCATCGGATCGGCTTTGGAGTGGGACCTGGTGTTTGTGGAAGAAGAAAAATATCTTCCGCGAGCACTACAATCTGGCGCGGGTGCGGTGATCGCGGGGGAATTCGCGGCGTCGTCATCGGGTAAGCCGTTGCTCATCAGCCGCCACCCCAAGCTAACGTTCGCTCGTGCAGCGCGCTTCTTGCAGCATGGGAATCGCGAGGGGAGTAACGCTGGCATACACCCAACTGCTGTGATTCATTCTTCAGTTCGTCTGGCGACGGGTGTGGTAGTGGAGGAGTACGGAGTCGTTGGGGCGGATGCAGAAATCGGCGAGAGCACGCGGATCGGCGCTGGTTGCGTTATTGGCCGAGGAGCAAAGATTGGGCGGGAGTGCGAAATTTATCCGAATGTCACGATTTATGCCGGTACCACGCTGGGTGATCGGGTGATTGTGCATGCGGGCGCGGTTCTGGGAAGTGATGGCTTCGGATATGTGCGCGACCCGAAGAGCGGTCGCTACGAGAAATTTCCCCAGGTGGGCAGATTGGTAATCGAAGACGATGTCGAAATTGGCGCTGGCACGACCATCGACCGTGGGGCGCTCGACGAAACGCGCATCGGGCGGGGAACGAAGATCGACAACCTGGTGCACATCGGCCACAACTGCCGTCTCGGGCAGAATGTGGTGATCGCCGCACAGACCGGGCTTTCCGGCAGCATCGTGATTGAGAACGACGTGGTGCTCGGAGGACAGGTGGGCATTGGGGAGCATGCACGCATCGAAGAAGGAGTGATGCTGGGCGGGCAGGGTGGCGTGCTGCCCAACAAAGTGCTGCGGGGCAAGGGAGTGGCCTTCTGGGGAACTCCGGCGCAACCCGTGAGGGAATATCTGAAGCAGTTGGCGGCGCTGGCGCGGTTGGGAAAGAAGAGGTAGATGTGGCAATCGTGGTTATTGGCGGGCATTCGCGAAGCGTAGGGAAGACCAGCGTGGTTGCCGGACTGATTTCGGCGATGCGCGAATACGATTGGACTGCGGTGAAGATTACGCAGTATGGGCATGGCGTTTGCTCGGCCGATGGGACGCCGTGCGACTGCGCGACTGCCGATCATAGCTGGGCGATTTCGGAGGAAAAAGATCGCAGCGGGGAGTCGGACACGTCACGCTTTCTGGCGGCGGGGGCGGCACGCGCTTTGTGGGTGCGCACCGAGCAGGGCAGACTGGCGGAAGCCATGCCGGCATTGCGGCAGTGGCTGGAGCGGTCACGCCACGTGATGGTGGAGTCTAACAGTGTGTTGAAATTCCTGCGGCCGGACTTATATCTGACCGTGCTAGACCCTAGTACCGAAGACTTCAAGACTTCGGCGCGGGAATTTCTGGACCGCGCGGGAGCAGTGATTCTTCACGATGGTTCGCATGCCGGGGGATCGGTCTGGCACGGCGTTTCGTTGAAGCCGGTGGCGGACCGTCCGGTATTCCGGATTACGCCCCCACCTTATGTGACACCTGAGATTGTCGAGTTCGTGCGAGGGTCCATGGCGCTGCACGCGAAAGCAGATTCCTCTGCGCTACGCGCTTCGGAATGACAAAGGGTGACAGCAGTCGCTCGACGGGGGACGGCTGACGGCCGGTTTGTTATCCTTCCCCGTGCGGCAAATTCATTTCAGCGCCTGGTTGCTGGTAGGTCTCTCAACCATCCTGCAGGTAATCATTTTCCCTCTGCCCGGGCTGTACATGTTTTCGTGGGTGGCCTTCGCTCCGCTGATCGTTGCTCTCTTACGTGCGCGACCAGCGGGGGTGCTGGAGATGGATGGCTCGGTCAATCTTCAGGCTGCGAAGCCCGGGCAGGCGTTCCTGCTGGCATATATTTCTGGGATCTTCTGGTATGCGGGCACATGTTACTGGATTTATAACACCATGCATGAACACGGTGGCTTGAGCGTGCCGGTGGCTGTGCTGGCTCTTTTTCTCTTCTGTCTTTATCTGGGGCTGTATCACGGCCTGTTCGGTTTGTTGTTGAGTTCATCGGTTGGACCGGGCCGCGACAATCGGCGAGCTTTATTGGCCATACCATTTCTGTGGGTCGCAGTGGAGTTGGCGCGGACGCGCGTCACCGGATTCCCGTGGAACCTGCTGGGCACAGCGCAGGTGGATAATATTTCGCTCAGCCGCATCACTACGTGGACCGGGGTTTACGGAGTGTCGTTTGAAATCATGCTGGTGAATGTTGCGGTGGCAGCGGCATTCCTGGTGCCAAGGAAAAAACGTGCCACCTTGTTACTGGCGGCGCTGGCAGCGGCAGCAGTATTGCAGGCTCGAAGGCTCGTGGACGCCCCTGCGTTTTCAGCGGATCACGTGGCGCTGCTGGTGCAGGAGAACGTTCCAGTGGACGAAACCTGGACGCGAGTGACGTTCGAGCGCACGCTGCATGAGCTGACTGATCTAAGCGTGAAGGGGGCGGCCGCTGGCTCATCTCCTGCGTCCGGCGCCAAGCCCGGGAATGTTGATCTGATTGTCTGGCCCGAATCTCCTGCGCCATTTTTCACGAGCGATCCGCTGTTTCGCGATCCCGTGAGTCAGATGGCTCGCGACGCGCACAGCTGGGTAGTGACGGGCGCCATCGGGACCACCCCGGCGATGCAGAACGGCACTTTGAATTTAACTTCTCAGGTGTTCAATTCGGCCGCGCTCATCAGTCCCTGGGGGGATTGGACTGCACGTTACGACAAAGTGCATCTGGTGCCATTCGGAGAATACCTGCCGTTCCCGCGATTGTTCGCGTTTGCTGGCGGCCTGACTAAAGAAGTTGGAGAGTTTGAGGCAGGAGGGTCGCGAGCGGCGCTGGACGCGGGAGGCACACGGCTTGGAGTCTTCATCTGCTATGAGTCCGTTTTTCCTGGAGAGGTGAGGCAGTTTGCGAATCAAGGCGCACAGGTGCTGGTGAATCTATCGAACGACGGCTGGTATGGCGACAGCGGCGCCTACGCGCAGCACTTGAACCAGACGCGTATGCGTGCCATCGAAAACGATCGCTGGATCTTGAGCGCGACGGATACCGGAGTAACGGCTTCGATCGATCCTTACGGACGGACCGTGGCGCGGTTTCCACGCAAAGAGCGGGGCGCGCTGGTTGCTCCTTATGCCCTCACCTCCGTAACCACGTTCTACACGCGCCACGGCGACTGGTTCGCGTGGCTGTGTGCGATAATTTCAGCAGGGGCGCTGTTCACGCGCTTCGCACCTTCCAAGAAGGCAAAAGGCTCCCAATGAATCAAGAGTTCGAGCAGGAATACGGGTCACTGAACAAGAAGATGCGCGAACTCCGGGAGTATCTTTGACGCGGACAAGCTCCGTCCGCAACTAACCGAAATAGAAAAACAGGCCGCCGATCCAAATCTGTGGTCGAATCCGCAACGATCGCAACAGGTGATGCGCGAGAAGAAGCGTCTGGAACACTTGCTGGCTACCGACACCGACTTGGGCCGCCGTGGCGATGATATTGCTGCCTATTTCGAGCTGGCCAAGGAGGGCGAAAGTGTCGACGCCGAACTGCGCCGAGACATCGACTCGCTGCGCGAACTTATCGACAAGCTGGAGACCGAAACGCTGCTCTCCGGCCCGAACGATGCGCTCAATGCGATCGTGACCATTCATCCCGGAGCGGGCGGGACGGAATCACAGGACTGGGCTGACATGCTGCTGCGGATGTATCTGCGGTGGGCGGAGCGGGAGGGATTCGAGACGGTGCTTTACGACTATCAACCGGGCGAAGAAGCGGGCCTGAAGTCGGCCACCTTTGCCGTGAACGGCGAGTATGCCTTCGGACTTCTGAGCAGCGAAATCGGAGTGCACCGCCTGGTGCGGATTTCACCGTTCGATCAGGCCAAGCGGCGGCATACTTCATTTGCCAGCGTTTTTGTTTCCCCCGAGATCGACGACAGCATTGAAGTCGTGATCAAGCCTGAAGACATTCGTACCGATACCTACCGTTCGAGTGGCAAGGGTGGGCAACACGTCAATACGACGGACTCGGCGGTTCGCATCACGCACCTGGCCACCGGGCTGGTGGCCAGTTGCCAGAATGAACGCTCGCAGCACAAGAATCGCGAACGCGCCATGAGCATGCTGCGCTCCAAGCTCTACGAATTCGAGATGGAGAAGAAGCGCGCGGCCACGAAGAAGATTGAGGACTCAAAGCTCGACAACGACTTCGGCTCGCAGATTCGCTCGTACGTGCTGCAGCCTTACCGCATGATTAAGGATCACCGCACCAAGACCGAGGTGGGGGATGTGGACCGTGTGCTCGACGGCGACCTGCAACCGTTCATCCGGGCGTATTTGCTGGCGCGGCGCGCAGAGAAACAATAATGGCCGCGAAGCGGGGAAAAGCAACGGCAGCGAAGCAAAGATCGGCCGTAAAGCTTGGACCGCGGTTCCTGCGCGGGTTTCGGTTTGCGGCCGAGAAACATGCCGGGCAGACACGCAAGGCCTCAAGCACTCCCTATATCGCGCACCTGATGGGGGTAGCTTCGCTGGTGCTGGAATTCGGTGGCGACGAGGATCTGGCGATTGCGGCGCTGCTGCACGATGTGGTGGAAGACTGCGGCGGCGCGCCCATGCTGAAAGAAGTCCGGCGGCGGTTTGGGCGTCGGGTGGCGAAGATTGTGGAGGGCTGCACCGACTCGGACACCGATCCCAAGCCGCCGTGGCGGGAGCGCAAGGAAACTTATATGCGGCACTTGAAGAGAGCAGATGCGCAGACCAGATTAGTTTCCGCCGCGGACAAGCTGAACAATGTGCGCTCCATTCTTTCTGACTACCGGGAAGTCGGAGAGTCGATCTGGTCACGCTTCAACGGTGGGCGCGAGGGAACTCTTTGGTACTATCGGGCTTTGCTGGAGGAATTTCTTCGGAGTGAGCCTGACCGGTTGATTCGAGAGTTGGAACTGGCGGTGGGGGAACTCGAAGCCCGAGCGAAGCTGGGCCGTGCCGGTAGTGGCGGGAGGTGAACTTATGCCGCGGAGTATTGATCTAATTCGCGCCTCCAAGCTGCCGTCGAACATGATGCAGTTTGCGGCCAAGGGCGCGCTGTCAGTTCCACCCGACGAAAACATTGAGATTCTGGTTTACCTTGCCAAACACAACAAGATTTTCGGCGACCTCGCCCGCATGACGTTGGCGGGCTGGGACGAGAAAGCTTCGCTGGCGGCGGCCGCCGATCCGAAGACCCCACGCGAAGTGCTTGACTACCTGGTCGCACCCGAGAATCTTCGTCCCAAGCTGCTGCCAGCGTTGCTGGAGAATCCGTCTGTTCCAGACAGTGAGTTGGCCAAGTTCGCCATCTCCGCATCTCCCGAAGGAATCGCGGCCATGCTGCAGAGCCCGCGGGTGCGGGCTTCGGCGGGCGTTCTGAATTCTCTCCGATCGAACCCGTACCTGACGGGCAGCGAAGCGTCCACGGTGGCCGAACTACTAGGAGGGGGCAAGAGCGGGGCACCCTCCGTTCCTGCTACAGGCGGCGGGCCGCAAGTTGATGAAGCAGCTGCTGCGAACGCTGCCGAACCTGCCGGAGAAACGGCCCCGGGGGGAAGCGGCGAAGCGGAAGAAGTTCCGGAAGAGGCTGTTTCTGCTTACCTGGCCGAACATGCGACGGAGATTGCCTCGGAGCAGGACAAGCCATTCCAGCCGGTCGGAGGCGTAGTGGATTTGCTGGGATCTGATTTTTTCCCGGTGTCGGAAAACAAAGAGATGGCAGAGATTGCCGGGAGTACGGAGAAAACTGCGGCTGAGTCTGCCGGCGCGGTTTCCGCGGCGGCGGCAAAGACTAAACCTGTCCTCGGCGTGAAACCTCAACCGGGCCGGCGTGACAACACACTGCAGAAGATCAACCGCCTTGATGTGAAGGGGCGCATCCAGCTGGCGATGAAAGGCAATAAGGAAGAGCGGTCCATTCTGATTCGCGATGGTACCAAGGTGGTGGCATTGGCGGTGCTCGATGCGCCCAAGATTTCCGACGGAGAAGTTGAAAAGTTTGCCCTCCAGAAGAATGTGCTGGAAGCAGTGCTGCGGCAGATTCCCCTGAAACGGCGCTTCATGAAGAATTACATCGTGGTGCGGAATCTGGTGGCCAACCCGCGCACGCCGCTCGACCTTGGATTAGGGCTGATGAAGCATCTGCAACCCCAGGACTTGAAGAACATCTCCGCCAACAAGGAGGTTTCCGAGACGGTCCGTTCGCTGGCGCTGAAGATGTACAAGCAGAAACAGGACTCGGCGAAGAAGAAATAGAAAAGGAATCCATGAGTTCTTTCGCGCAGATAGATCCTGTAACCGACCTACTGAAAAAGGCAAAAACCATCGCCGTGGTCGGACTATCCGACAACCCGCTGCGTCCCAGCTACGGCGTCTCGGCCTACATGCAGAGTCAGGGCTACCGCATCATCCCAGTGAATCCGCAGATCACGACCTGTCTGGGCGAGACGGCCTACGATTCATTGCTCGAAGTGCCGGAGAAGATCGACATTGTGAACATTTTCCGGCGGCCGGAGTTCGTGGAAGAAGTTGTGGAGCAGGCCATTCAGTTGAAAGTTCCAGCAATCTGGATGCAGGAAGACGTGATTCACGAAAAGGCTGCCGAGAAGGCGCGCCGGGCTGGAATATTTGTAGTGATGGACCGCTGCATTCTACAGGAGCATCGGGCGCGATTCCGATAAGCCGCAGGAAGATGCAGCAAGACTATGATGGGCTTTCACACGAGGCTGCAACTTGGGTGACGAAGGCACGCCGACGCCGATCAAGCCAATTCCTCCGACGCAGCCTTCGGCCCTGCGCAAGATCTTCATCGGCAAAGACGGTCTCCGCGCGGGCTGGAGCCTGCTCATCTTCATCGCCCTCTTCGCGGCCGTTGCCGTATGTGTCAACGTGATCGGCCACAAGCTCTTCCCGGCCGCAGCAAAGACTGCGAAGACCGCCTCGGACACGTCCACTACGCCGCACTCCGTATTCGTCTCCGAGTCCATAGGATTCCTCGTCACCTTGCTCGTCACCTGGATCATGTCGAAGATCGAGCGACGCCCTAACTCCGTCTATGGCTTCGGGGGCACGCGCAACTTTGCTTACTTTTTCGCCGGCCTAGCCTGGGGAGTCAGCTGCTTATCCCTCCTCGTGTTGATGCTGTGGAAGACGGGATTGCTGGTCATCGACAACCGGCTGCTCTTTGGTAGGGACGTTCTCTGTTATGGAGCAATCTGGTTGCTCTGCTTTCTCCTTGTCGGCCTGTTCGAGGAATACAGCACGCGCGGCTACCTGCAATACACGCTAACCCGCGGCCTCGCCGGTCTGTACCAATGGGCTTTCAAAACCCGCCACGGCTCAACTTTAGGTTTCTGGAGCGCGGCTGTCATCTTCTCCATCCTCTTCGGCCTCGGTCACACTAACAACCCAGGCGAATCTCCCATTGGAGTGCTCTCCGCCGGCCTGGCCGGTATGGTCTACTGCTTCAGCCTCTGGCGCACTGGCTCTCTCTGGTGGGCCATCGGCTTCCACACTTCATGGGACTGGAGCGAATCCTTTCTCTACGGTGTCGCCGACAGTGGGACCATGGTCCAGCACCATTTATTGGCCACGCACCCCGTGGGCAGGCCCATCCTCAGCGGAGGAACCACCGGCCCCGAAGGCAGCATCTTCATCGTCGCCATCCTGGTCCTCATCAGCCTCATCATTCTCTTCACCCTGCCCCGTACTCACAATGGCGATGTTCCGGAACGCTCCACTTAGCTCTTCCCAGGAACGCACAGGTGTGGAGGCAGGAGACGTGATTTCCTGAAAGGGCTACCGAGAAGGGCACGGCGCTGGAATGTTTGTGGTGACGACCGCTGCGCATCGGGCGGCGCGACTCAAACGAACGGAGTCCCTAGCGCCTAACCTAACGCCTAACCCCGACGAAGACCACGGTAGCGTCGTCGCGCACGCCCGAGCCATTGGCGAAGGCGCGGACATCGTCAACGATGGTGACGGCAGAAGCCCCGGCGCTACCCGCGTGTTCCGCGAGCCGTTCAAGGCCGTACTCCTGTTCATCCGCGTCTACCGCTTCGGTGATGCCATCGCTGTAGAAAACCAGCCGCGAGCCCTTGGAGAGAGTTACGCGGGTTTCGGAATAATCTCCGCAGCCGATGCCGAGCGGCAGGCCGCGCTCGGTATCCAGGAACTGCGCACCGTTGTCATCGATGAAGAGCGGATGCAGATGTCCCGCGTTGGCGAAGATCACAGTACGGGTGGCGGGATCGAGCACGGCGTAGACCAGGGTGACGAACTTGCCCGCCGGAAAGTCTTGCACGAGCAAGCCATTCAGCTTGGTTAAAACTTCGCCCGGACTGCAGCAGGCTTCCGCCAGGGAGCGCAGCATCCCACGCGTCGCTGACATCAGCAGCGCGGCAGCAGTGCCTTTTCCGGAAACGTCGGCCAGGACCAGTCCCCAGCGGCCATCGGGAAACGGGATGAAGTCATACCAGTCCCCACCGACCGCACCGGCGGGGACGCTCAGACCAGAAATCACAAAGCCCGGGATGAGAGGTGAAATCTTGGGCAACAGCGCCTGCTGCATGATCCGGGCTTCCTGAGCCTCGCGGTTCATGGTTTCGCGCTCCGCGCGTTCCGATTGGAAGCGGCGAGCGTTGTGCACTGCCACGGCCACGTGATCACACAGTGCCTGAAGAATTCTGAGTTGCTGGCGAGGAAACGCATCCAGTTCGGGATGGGATGCGGTGAAGACGCCTACAAGGCGTTCCCCCACATGCAGTGGGATCGCCACTTCGGAGAGCGTGGAGTGTTCGCAGCCAATGTAGTAGTCGTCCTTGCGCACGTCGGGGGCATAGCGCATCTGGCCGGTCGAAGCGACGTAGCCGACCATGCCTTCCTTGCCGATCTTCAAACGATGGCCTTTGTGGTTGACGCTGCATCCATGCACGCCGGCGAGCACCATCTCCCCATGTTCCTCGTCGTGCAAGTAGATGCTGGCTTCCACGCAGCCAAAGGAACGTGCCACGTCATTCACTATGTTGTCGATGAGTTGATCGAGGTCGAGGATCGAAGTGATCTTTTGCGCCGCTTTCTGCAGCTTTTGCAAATCCTCCACCTGATCGATGCGCAACGGGCGGAGGGGGACGGCGACAGCGGCGATGGCTCCAGGAATCGTGGTCATGGAATTCGGCCCACACGTGCGATGCCTATGAGATGAGGAGCAACCAGCCTAGGATTCTTTCTTGCGGCTTGGCGGTCTGTTTCCGGCAGCGGGTGAGCGCAATTTCCTGATTTCGTCCATTCGCTCGCGGATGCGCTTCTCGGCGCCCTCATTGGTCGGTCGATAGTAGACTCGGCCAAGCAAATTGCCGGGCAGGCATTGCATGTTGGCGACTTTGCCTTCGACATCATGCGCGTATTGATAATCTTTGCCGTATCCCAACCCCTTCATGAGCCCCGTGGGCGCATTGCGCAGGTGCAGCGGAACGGGTTCGGCGGCGGTTTGTTCGATATCCTGCTGCACGGTGCCGTATGCGGTGTAGAGCGCATTCGACTTGGGTGCGACCGAGAGATAGACGACGGCTTGCGCAAGGGCAAGATTGCCCTCCGGCATGCCAATGAAATCCACGGCATCGCGCGCGGCCATACATAGCGAAAGCGCATTGGGATCGGCCAGCCCGATGTCTTCCACCGCCATTCGAACCACGCGACGCGCAATATAGAGCGGATCTTCCCCGGCTTCGATCATGCGGCCGAGCCAGTAGAGGGCAGCGTCGGGATCGCTGTTGCGCACGGACTTGTGCAGGGCTGAAATCAGGTTGTAGTGTTCTTCGTCGGCCTTGTCGTAGAGCAGGGTGCGCTTCTGCAGCGCGTCGCGGACGATGTCGTCGGTGATTTCCGCCGGCTGAGTTCCGGACTGCTGCGCCAGTCCCGCTGCCACTTCCAAAACGTTGTAGGCGCTGCGGGCGTCGCCGCTGGTGTAGCTGGCGATTCTCTTGAGGACATCATCGGATGCGCTCAACTTCATTGTGCCGAGGCCCCGCTCTTCGTCAGTCAGAGCGCGCTTTAGCAGTTGCACGATCTGATCTTCGGTGAGAGGCTGCAACACATAAACGCGGCAGCGCGAAAGCAGCGCGGCGTTGATCTCGAATGAGGGATTCTCGGTGGTGGCGCCGATCAGGCGGATGTTGCCCTTTTCCACGTGGGGCAGGAAGGCATCCTGCTGGGCTTTGTTAAAACGGTGAATCTCATCGATGAAGACGATGGTGCGCGTGCCGTACTGGCGGGCGCGCTCGGCGTCGGCCATGACCTGCTTGATCTCCTTGATTCCGGCGAGGACGGCGGAGAACTCGATGAACTCCGCCTTGGTCATGCGGGCGATGATCTTCGCGAGCGTAGTTTTGCCGGTGCCGGGCGGTCCCCAGAAGATAAGCGAGCCGGTATCGTCGCGCTCGATTTGCGTGCGTAGGGGCTTGCCGGGGCCGATCAGGTGCTCCTGGCCGGCGAACTCTTCGAGCGTGCGCGGACGCATGCGGTCCGCCAGCGGCCGGGTGCGGTCAGTGGCGCTATCGACATTTGGGATAGGCTGGAAGAGTCCCATGGGAATTCATTTCACCACGGAGACGCGGAGACACAGAGAAGAACAAGGACAAAGAAGGGATTTCTCCGCGACTCCGTGACTCCGTGGTAGATACTTCATCTTCTCTGCCTCGCGGCTTCGTACAAAACTATGCTTGCGGCTACGCCGGCGTTTAGAGATTCCACCTGCGCAGTGTGCGGAATGGCGATGACTTCGTCCATTTTGGACATCACCTCGCGCGGCAGGCCTGCGCCTTCGTTGCCGAAGAAGATCGCTGCCGCGCCCTTCAAATCGGCTTGATCGAGCGGTGTTCCTTTGTGTGACGAAGTCGCGATCAGGCGTACACCTTGAGCTCGCAACTTTTCTGAAACTTCCGTCAGCTTTGCTGCCCGCGATTTTCCATGCCCGTGAATTACGGGAAGGCGGAATACGGATCCGGCTGAGGCGCGAACAACCTTCGAGTTGAAGGGGCTGACTGTGCCTTCGCCGAGAATCACGCCTGCGCTGCCAAACGCCTCGGACGAGCGCAGAATTGTACCCAGATTGCCCGGGTCCTGCAGTCCGGCCAACACAACGACCGGGCCTACCTGCAACCGTTCTTTCTCCATGATATCTTCGAGCGAGAATTCCTTGAGGCGCACCAGCGCGGCCACCCCCTGAGGGGATTCGCTGGGCACAAGGCTGTCGAATAACTTGTCCGGAAGCAGCAGAGTTTCGACTTGGGAGCCAATCTGTGGCAGCAGACGCTCGGCCCGGTCTTGTGCCGATTCACGAAAGAACACGGCACTGAAGCGCAGGCCGCTGCGGATGGCTTCTTCCAGGATGCGCAAGCCTTCGATGGCGCAGTCACCGCCTTCGGTGAGCTCGGCCCGCGAAAACGCCTGGCGCAGTTGCTTCACCAGCGAGTTGTGGCGTCCTTCAATCCGGCGGAGCCTGTGTTGTGCGCTGAGAGCGGTTTCCGAAGGGTTTTTCATGCGGGATCGTTACTGCCGATCGTCACTGAATGATACGCCCCCACCCGTCTTGCAGCCTTTGCCGTATTATGGTAGGTTCCACGGACAAAATATTCCGAGCGGAATCATGCGTGAAGGGAGCGCCGTGCGCGCCGAGATCCTAAAAATCAGCAGCGAAACCCCAGAGATTTCCCTGGTTAAGTACGCCGCCGACCAGATTCGCGCCGGCGAAGTGCTGGGTATGCCGACCGACACGTTTTACGGGCTGGCGGCTGATCCTTTCAACCTGCGCGCCGTCGACCGCGTATATGACATCAAGACCCGCTCGCGCCACAAGCCCTTGTCGTTGCTCATCGAAAGCGTGGATCAGGCGGAAGAACTGGCCAAGTCGCTGCCTGAGGAGTTTTACGCCCTGGCGCGGCAATACTGGCCGGGACCGCTGACCATCATCGTGAGAGCGGGATCACGGCTGCCCCTGAAAGTGACTGCCAATACTGGCAACGTGGCCCTGCGCGTGCCGAATGCAAAGATTCCGCGGGCAGTGGTAGCGGCTGCGGCCATTCCCATCACGGCCACATCGGCAAATCTGAGCGGGGCGTCGGAATGTACCAGCGCCGAGCAAGTGCGCGACCAGCTCCAGGGCCGCATTAGCATTATCGTGGACGGCGGAACGTCCCCGCGCGACGTTGCTTCCACCATCATTGACCTCACCGACGAAGGGGCGCGCTGGCGCGTTATCCGCGAAGGCGCGATCCCGGGCGACGAGATTTCCACCTTCTTTGCCAAAGGATGAGCGACGATTCTGTTCACCGGCAACCACGGCAGCGCCGGCTGCTGTGGCTTGAGGCGCTCGGGCTGGCCGCGGTGGGTGCTTTCCTTGCGCTGACCGGGGTTCGCATTGTGCATGAGGGATCGCTGCAGGAACTGCACCCGGCGGATGCCATCGTCGTGTTCGGTGCGGCGGAGTATTCCGGCCGTCCCTCGCCGGTGTTGCGCGCACGGCTCGATCACGCCTTTGATCTTTTTCGCCAGGGCATCGCTCCCGTCGTCATCACCACTGGCGGGGCTGCGTCCGATCCGAGCTTCAGCGAAGGCGGCGTGGGCCGCGATTATCTAGAGCACCGGGGAATTCCCGAACGCAGCCTGATCGCTGAGACGCAGGGTTCGGACACGGCTCAATCGGCGGTGCGTGTGGCCGTGATCATGCGCGCCAACGGACTGCACAGTTGCGTGGCTGTCAGCGACGCGTATCACGTATTCCGCATCAAGAGGTTGCTGGAGCACGAGGGGATCGGTCCGGTCTATGTCGCGCCCCGGCCGGACTCGAAACCGCGCAGCGCGTGGCTCCGCGCCTACGCGGTGTTGCGCGAGGCGAGCAGTTATTTAGTGTGGAAGATGGGTATGACCTAGACAGTTTCCAGTTTCCGGTTTCTAGTTTCCTGTGTTGGCTTCGAACTAGAAACTAGAAACCGGAAACTGCTTAAAAGAGGTCGATACCGTTGGTAGTGCGAATCTTGAACCAGTCGTAGTGCAGGCCGTAGCGCATGATGCCGCCGCGGACCTTCATAAACACATGCTGAATTCGTACCTCGAGGGCGTTATTGCTCATGACGGTGGACTGATCGTGCCGCGCGCCAATATACTCGGCCCGGCGGCGGCTCTCGCATTTCTGGTAGTCGCCAGCCTCACGGCACATCTCATAACCGTTGCTGAGGTTTTCTTCCCGCAGGGTGTTCACCGTCTGATTTTGGCGGATAGCGGCGGCTAGCTCTTCATCGTATCTCTCGTACCAACCTTGTACTACCGCTTCTGTCTCTTCGGGAGTGTGACTCTGTTTGTACTTGGCGATCGCGGCAATGATTTCGTCGGCGTTTTCGGCGCCCTCCATGCGGAGCCGGGGAAGTATGTTCGCCGGGGCATCCATGTCGTCTTCCGTAATCACTCTTTTGGCCGGCGTGGAACCGGGCTTCTTGGAGTTCCGGGCCACAGCCCCGAGAGACTGCTCGGTCCCGGTGGATGTCGGTTCCGGAGCGGGTGGGGCTACCGACGTCTGCTGGGCAATGCATGCTGGGAAGAAAAGCGCAAAGACAAACGCTAGAAGCAGGCTGCTCCGGAAACCCATGAAAGTTGACGGAAAAATGCGCACCCTAAATCGTATCGGCCAGCCCGCTCCGGCAAAAGATGACCAAAGTTACGGACCCGTCGGTACCACCGGGCTACCAGCCGCTTCTCTCCCGCAGCGAGGTGATGTGGGCGACGTGATGGCGTCCGTGCCAGGCGTAGAGCGCGAGGTTCTTCTCCAGACTCACCAAGCCCAGCTCGGGATGGCGGAAGCTGCGCTTCCAGTCTTCCGGTTTAAGTGATCGCAGAAGGCGAACCCAGCGATCATGCAGGGAATCCAGCAATGCCAGTGAAACTTCCACGGGAGTAGCCTGCGTGTCAGCCAGCTGTGCCCAGCGGTCCTCAGCGTAGGGCTTGATCGTCGGTTCCTCTTCGGTGAGGGCCAGCTTGAAACGCACGTAGGCGTTGAGATGGCTGTCGGGGACATGGTGTGTGACCTGACGCACGGTCCATCCATCAGGACGGTAGGGCGTGTCCAGTTGCTGCTCCGAAAGCCCTTTCACGGCTGCGCGCAGGTTGGCAGGTGCTTGGGCGATATCATCAAGAAATCTCTGCTTCTGGTCTTCGGTGAGGGAGCCGTTGTAGGTGAACTTGCCGATGGGGTAACGCAGATCGCTCATTTTATCTCCGGTGGAGAGTGCTTCTCGACAGATGATTCATGGAACAGGGAAGGTTCAAGAAAGCGGCGTCCTCACCCAGGCGTGGTGGTAGCTGGCCGCTCAACTCTTGGGATCGGGTGTGGAGGCGACGGGAACCCTTTCTGTAACTACAACCCCTAGGGCTTCGGCGCGACTGACCCCATTCCCTCCGGCTTCGCATTTCGATTCCCTATGCCCTAAGATTTGTGCAACTAAGAGGCCGTTTGTAGGCTAAACTCCCAATTCTGGACGGTTTACCGTCCCATTACGCATGCGGTCGTCGCATCCTGGTGAGCGAGAGGAACTATGGCAGCGTCAGTCTGGTCTGGACACTTAACCTTCGGCCTCATTTCCATGCCGGTGCGCTTGTTCTCGGGCGCGCGCAGCAGCGGCATCTCTTTCAACATGCTGCATCGCACGGACAAAGTGCGGGTGAAGCAGCAATATATCTGTCCGCTCGAAAACATTGTGGTGGACCGCAGCGACATCGTCAAAGGCTACGAGTTCCGCAAAGACGAATACATCATCATCGAGCCGGAGGAGATCAAG
Organism: Candidatus Sulfotelmatobacter sp.; assembly: GCA_049583505.1. GTDB lineage: Bacteria > Acidobacteriota > Terriglobia > Terriglobales > Acidobacteriaceae > Sulfotelmatobacter. The sequence continues at coordinate 3,814 of JBAUVZ010000389.1, read as the reverse complement.
AAGATCGAGCCGCAGACCGCGAAGACCATGGAGATTCTGGAATTCGTCAAGGCGGGCGATGTGGATCCCGTCTATTTCGAGTCGTCGTATTACATGTTGCCCGAGGAAGCTGGGCGGCGTCCTTACGCGCTGCTCACCAAGGCCCTGGAAGAAAGCGAGTACGTTGCCATCGCCAAGATCACCATGCATAACCGCGAGTACACGGTGTTCCTGCGTCCGCATGAAGGCGGGCTGATGCTGCACACGATGTACTACGCCGAAGAAGTGAAGAAGGTGGAAGGCTTCGGCGCGCCCGATGTGGAGTTGAAGGAAGCCGAGGTAAAAGTAGCGCACCAGCTCATCGAGGCCCTGGCCGATGAATGGGATCCGGAAAAGTACAAAGACAGCTTCCAGGAAAACCTGAAAAAGTTGATCGAGACCAAGCTCGAGGGTGGGGAAGTCGCGGCGGTCGAAAAGCCCAAGAAGTTAGCTCCTGTCATAGACCTGATGGCGGCTCTGAAGCAGAGCCTGGCACAGATGGAAGGCAAGAAGAAGCCTGCGGCCACGGCCAAGTCGGAGGAGCCGGCTGCGGCTGCTGGCGGCAAGTCCCGGCGCGGACATTGAGGAGCGGCTTTCGCGCTTCAGCCCTCTGATCCTTCTTGTGATCTTGCTTTCTGATCTTGCCTTCTCGGACCCCTGCGCCAATCCGCGCTCGTTTGCCCACGTAACGACAGCGCCCCCCGGGCGTCCAACTTACCCCGTCGTTCAGGCATCCCAGATACGACAAACAGCCACGCGGCCAAGAGCCGACCGGCCCACTGGCACAGATCGTGGCCAGCCGTTAGAATGTTAAATTCCTTGCGTAACCGGAACTTTCCTTTTGGGGTGTTGATGAGTCTTCGAAGTGTGGGCCGATTGGCGGCCGTGTTTCTACCAACCCTGCTGTGGGCGGCGTGTGGCCAGGTCTACCGGCCGGTGGTCCTTCCTTGTTCGGAGGGGGGGATTCCCGGATGCCCGGTGGAAGCGCCTCCTACCCCGGCCAATTTCCACGCTGTCTTTGCCATTACCACCAACGTGCCCAACAACCCGGGCGGGGCCATGCAGATTGACGTTGCGGGAGACTCCATCATCGCCGAAACTCCCACCTCCGACACAAGTGAGCCCAACCTGGGCGACGTTCCTACACATGCCGGCATTCTTCCCAACAATTCAACAGTCTTTGTCGCCAGTGCGGGTAGCGTGCTCTCGGGAGGAATCGACGTTCTTTCTTCCTTTACTCCGGCATCCCAGTCCGCCATCGCGACCGGACTTGGACCCGTAGAGACGATCAGTTTGCCGAGCTTGCCGGGGCAGGCTTCGAGCATTAGCGCGTTAAGCGAGGTGGGCAATACGGTCACAGTCACACTCACGACGCCACTGCTCGCGAGCCCATCAAGCAGTGCCCTTGTCCCCGTGGGAACCGCGGTGGTCATTGCGGGCGAAGCGACTTCTGGATACAACGGCACTTTTGCGATTACCGCGATAAGCCCGACGACTCTTCAGTATTTTGATGCCGCGACCAATCTGGCGCAGTGCCCGACCGTGGCAGGGGTCCCTTGCACTTCCGGTGGCACGGCGTCGATCCCCGGACAACCTGTTTTCTTAGCGAGTACTGAGAACACCGCGATGTATGTCGCGAACTACAACTCCAATTCAGTTTCGAAAATCAATACTATCTCGAACGTTGTAGCAAATGCTGTAGCCGTAGAACCACCGCCGCCCGCTCCACTCAGTCCGGTGCCACATCCGGTCAACATGGCCGAAACCCCCAACGCCCTCAAACTCTACGTGGCCAACCAGGGCAACAACACGGTCAGCAGTTTGAACACTGTGGATTTGTCCGCGAATACGGTGACAGGTTTCACCGGGATCAACCCCGTCTGGGTTGTGGCTCGCCGTGATAGCCAGAAGGTTTACGTTCTCACGCAGGGCGACGGACAGCTGGTGACAATCGATACCGCTACGGACACGGTTACAAGCAGTCTTCCGGTGGGCGCCGGGGCCAACTTCATTTTCTACGATCCGCACCTGAACCGACTCTATGTGACGAATCCGGTCACCAGCATGCTCTACGTTTTCTCCGATACGGGCGGAGTTTCTCCGACCACCCAGGCAGTCAGTGACATACCCGCTCAGCTGGCGGCCATCTCCTTCGCTCCCGGTTCGACTCCCTGTCCTGCCGGATGCTCACCCACTTCGTTGGCGGCGCTGTCCGATGGCAGCCGGTTTTACGTGGCCAGCTACCGGGCGGCTTCATCTTGCCCTGACCCGGTTATCGGTGCGTCTTCCGCCTGCGTGATTCCCGGCCTCACGGTGTTTGACGCCAATAGCCTCACGGCAAAGTATCCGAACGCGCCAACTCTGACGTTGCTGACTTACCCGTTCGCGGCAAGTCAATTTGCCGTTCCACCGGTCGCCTCTTGCGTTTCACCTGCGCTACCTGCTCTCTACGCTCCCGGAACTACACGCTTCCGCGTCTTCACCACAGCCGCAGCGGACAGCAGCCACGTCTATGTGAGCATGTGTGACGCCGGCGCAATCGCCGACATCAACACTAGCGGCAGCAATACCAACACCAACGGCGGAAGCCCCGCTCCAGCCGATACGCTGGTCACCGACCTGCCCACGGCCTTCAGCAGCGGACCGATACAATCGAACGGCTACCCGGCGAACCAAAATCCTATTTTCATGCTGACTGGGCAGTAGCGGACATACGCACCGCTACCAGGGATGCGAGGAGCTCCTTAAAGACGCTTGCGCCGACGCGGCCTATGCGCCCGTCAATTGTCTAACTCCGGCGTCTAACTCCGGGCAGCTACTTCTTCTTTCTGGGTCTCTCTGGCAGCGTAGTGGGAGTCGACGTACTCATCGAGGATCCCGATGAACTCGGCAACAATGCGATCGCCTTTGAGCGTGGTGAACAGGCGTCCATCCACGTACACGGGGGCCTTCGGTTCCTCGAACGTTCCCGGCAGCGAGATGCCGATGTTGGCGTGCTTCGATTCGCCAGGGCCGTTGACCACGCAGCCCATGACGGCGAGCTTCATCTCTTCGACGCCCACGTAACGGCCCTTCCAAGTGGGCATCTGCTCGCGCAGGTACGTTTGAATCTGCTCGGCCATTTCCTGGAAGAAGGTGCTGGTGGTGCGTCCGCAGCCGGGGCAGGCCGTAACTTGCGGCGTGAAGCTGCGAATCCCAATGGATTGAAGAATCTGTTGCGCCACGCGGACTTCTTCCGTGCGGTCCCCTCCAGGCGCGGGCGTCAGCGAGATGCGGATGGTGTCGCCGATACCTTCCTGCAACAAAACGCCCAAGGCCGCGCTCGATGCCACTACGCCCTTCGCGCCCATGCCGGCTTCTGTCAAGCCGAGGTGCAGCGGGAAGTTGCAGCGTGCAGCCAGCGCACGGTAGACGTCGATCAAATCCTGCACGCCGCTGACCTTCGCGCTCAAAATGATCTGGTCGGGGCGTAAGCCAAACTTTTGCGCCAGGTCGGCGGAATTCAGCGCGCTCACCACCATCGCTTCCATGGTGACTTCGCGGGCGTCTTTCGGATCTTCGAGACGGGAGTTCTCGTCCATCATGCGAGTGAGCAGGGTCTGGTCGAGCGAGCCCCAGTTCACGCCGATGCGCACCGGCTTCTGATATTTCACCGCCACTTCGATCATCGTGCGGAAATTCGAGTCGCCGGTGCGTCCAATGCTGGCGTTTCCGGGATTGATGCGGTACTTGGCAAGGTCGCGCGCACACTCAGGATATTTGGTCAGCAGTACGTGTCCGTTGTAGTGAAAGTCGC
>JBAUVZ010000388.1:0-3059 GCA_049583505.1 Candidatus Sulfotelmatobacter sp. | reverse complement strand
AAGACTTCAGGCGCAAGGGCGCGCCGGATTTTGTGATGCGGCAGCGGGAGGACGTGGCCTGCATCGTGTATTCGTCGGGCACGGGCGGGCGTCCGAAGGGATGCGTGCTGACGCATGAGAACTATCTTGAACAGTGCCGGGCGTTGACGGCGTGGTATCCGTTCTGGCCGGGGGTGCGGTATTTGAGCATCCTGCCGACGAATCACGCGATTGATTTCATGGTTGGATTCATCGGGCCGTTTGTGTGCGGGGCATGCGTGGTGCATCTGCGGACGCTGCGTCCGGAATTTGTGCGGGACGCGTTTGTGCGCTACCGGATTTCCTATGTCGCGTTGGTGCCGATGATTGTGAAGAATCTGGAGCGTGGCTTGCGAGCGAAATTCGACGAACTGCCGGCGTGGAAGCGGGTGATTCTGAATCGGATGATTGCGCTCAACAAGGTACTGACGCGAGGCAAACCACGGGTGAAAGTGAGCCGTGCGCTGCTGCCTGGGGTGCACCGGGCGTTTGGGGGGGAATTGCTAGCGCTGATCACGGGCGGGGCGTTCATGGAGCCGTCGGCCATGCAGTTCTTCTACGATCTGGGAATTCCGGTGGTGAACGGCTATGGGCTGACCGAAGCGGGGACCGCGCTGACGTTGAACGATCTGAAACCATTTCGCGCGGACACGGTGGGCAAACCGCTGCCGGGCGTGGAGCTGCGGGTTCTGAATCCGAATGAGGAGGGCATTGGGGAAGTTGCGGCAAGGAGCAAGACGGTGATGTCGCATTATCTGGACGACGCGGAGCTGACGCTGGAAACGATTGTCGATGGCTGGCTTCTGACGGGCGATTTAGGGCGGTTTGACAGGAGCGGACACCTGCAGCTTTTCGGGCGGAAGAAGAACATGATCGTGACTGAAGGGGGGAAGAATATTTATCCCGAGGATATTGAGACGGTCTTCGATGGACTGCCGGTGAAGGAGTACTGTGTGTTCGCGGCGAACTATGTATGGCCGCAGAAGAAACAGGGGCGGGAGATGCTGGTGATGGCGCTGCGGCTGGAACAGAACCAGCGTTTCGACAGCTTGCTGCTGGGCGAGATCGTGACTCGCAACCGGCGGTTGCCTGACTTCAAACGGGTGGGCGGTTATGTGGTCTGCGAGAAGGATTTTCCGCGGACGGCATCGATGAAGATCAAGCGGCAGGCGCTGGCGGAAGAACTGGGAAAGACGGTGAACCGGGCTGCGGTGGTGGGGCTGTGAATGGGCGGGAATCGTATTTGGCGATTGTGAATCCCGCGGCGGGGGGCGGACGCAGCCGCAAGATGCTGGGTCCGGCATTGGAGCGGCTGCGAGCGGGCGGAATTGCGGTTGATGTGGCGGAGACGCGGGGAGCCGGCGATGCGACGCGGATTGCGCGCGAGGCTTATCGGACTGGGCGGCGGCTGTTTATTGCGGTGGGTGGGGACGGGACTTCGTACGAAGTAGTGAATGGGCTTTTCCCGGAGGCGCGTGCGGGTGAGCGTCCCACGCTGGGGTTCTTGCCGCTCGGGACGGGAAATTCTTTTCTGCGCGATTTCAGCGACCGCGGGGTGGAGCATGCGATCGAGTCGCTGCTTGCGGGGCGCTCCCAGGCTTGCGACGTGCTGCGGTTGCGACACCGGGGAGGAGTGATCCACTATATCAATCTGCTGAGTGTGGGGTTTCCGGCCGACGTGGCAACTTTGCGGGCCCGGCGGTTTAGCCGTCAGGGAGAGTTGGGATACGTTCTAGCGATTTTTCTGGGGCTGGCGCGGTTGCAGAGGCGTCCGTTTCCGGTGCGCGTAGATGGGGAAACGGAGTTTGACCGGCGACGCTGCTTGTTTCTCACTTTCAACAACAGCAAGTTTACCGGCGGGACGATGATGATCGCGCCGAAGGCGGAGGTAAACAGCGGGCTGATTGAGTACGTCCGCTGGGGTGCAATTGGGAGGCTGGAACTCATGCGGAATTTGCCCGGACTTTATGATGGTTCGCACATTGAGCATCCACGAGCTGAGAGAAAAGCGGTCCGGCGGGTGGAATTCGATTTGAACGCGCCGGTCGATGTGATGGTGGATGGGGAGGTGCTGACGCTACATTGCGAGGAGTTGGATGTGCTGCCCGGGGCGTTGGACGTTGTGGCCTGAGCCCGTGATATAAAAAAGTGAATCATGGCGAAAGGGAAGCATGTCTGAAGAGCGGCGAAAACGGCAGCAGGAGCGCGTAGGGACGCCGGATGCGGCTCCGCAATCGCGGAGGAAGCTTATCTGGGGCGGAATTGTGTTGTTGTTTGTGGTGGCCTATGCCGCAGGCTGGGAGTACAGGAATCACCATTACGATGGATTTGCGAAGTGCCTGGCCGCGAAGCAGGCGAAGATGTACGGGCTGTACTGGTGTCCGCATTGCATCGAGCAGAAGGAAATGTTCGGGAAAGCGTTTCAGTACGTGCCCTACGTGGAATGTGCGATCAAGGGCTCCCGTGAGCTCACACCGGAGTGCAAAGCGGCTGGAGTGAAACTATTTCCGAGCTGGCAGTTTGGGACGAATCCACCGACAGAGGGGGTCTATCCGATGCAAGAGCTGAGTGATAAGACTGGGTGCAGCTTGCCGTGAGCGCGACCGGAAATCAACTCGCCGGGGCGAATACGAATTCAGCGGACAATCGAGGGCTGTACTTAGTGATCGCGGTTTTGGCGGTGGCGGGAGTGGTGGTGTCGGCAGTGTCGCTGGAGAGACACTATGCGAAGTCGGCATCGGCGTTCTGCGATTTTGGGGAAAGATTCAATTGCGACATCGTCAACCGGAGTGAGTATTCGAGCGTGATGGGAATTCCGGTGGCGGGGATTGGGATTGCCGGGTACGGAGTGCTGGCGGCACTCGCGACGGCTTACCGCTCACGGGCCGAGACGCCTACGTGGTTGTTGGCTGCTGCGGTGGTGGGTTTGGGGTTCGCGCTGTATCTGACTTATGTCGAGGGGTATGTGCTGGAGACGTGGTGCATTCTGTGCTTGAGCTCGCTGGGGCTGATTGCGGCAATCGCAATGCTGGCGGGAGTAG
>JBAUVZ010000387.1:0-6950 GCA_049583505.1 Candidatus Sulfotelmatobacter sp. | reverse complement strand
CGAGAATCGCGCCATCCATCTGCGCCGCGCCCGTGATCATGTTCTTGATGTAATCCGCGTGGCCCGGACAGTCGACGTGCGCGTAGTGCCGGTTCGCCGTCTCATACTCGACGTGCGCCGTGGCAATCGTGATCCCGCGCGCCTTCTCTTCCGGAGCGTTATCAATCGAATCAAAAGACCGGAACACGATCTTCGGATTATGCTTCTGCAACACCTTCGTGATCGCCGCCGTCAACGTAGTCTTGCCATGATCAATATGACCAATCGTCCCTACATTGCAGTGCGGCTTGTTTCGATCAAATTTCTCTTTCGCCATAAACTTGCCGAGCCTCGCTTGTTCTTCAATAACGCATTTCGATAACGCAATTTCAGTAATACTGGTACAGCTTCTTGAACTTGTGCCGCAGCGCTATGTCGACCGTCTCCAGTTTCGACAAGTAGACCTCGCGCATCTGCGCCTGATCGGAAAGCGGCAGCGCCTGATACAACTGCCACGCACTCAGATCTGACCTCGCCGCCGGCCCGCCCACCGCATCTTCCAGTACCCGAGCCGACAGCACCGCGTCAAACTCCCGGACGCGAATTCCCTTGCGATCCAACTGCTTCAGGAACCGCGCCACCTTCTGCGACCGGAACGCCTGCTCCACCGCGGCCTGCAGCTTGGCGAATTCCTGCTGCTTCTCGATCTTGATCGTCGCCTGCTCGAAACTCACCGTCATCGCACCTGAACCAAAACTCTGGAGCGGGAGACGGGAATCGAACCCGCGACCAACAGCTTGGAAGGCTGTGACTCTACCACTGAGTTACTCCCGCCCTTCTGCCTCGACGCTCTGCATCAATCTCTGGAGCCGATGATCAGGATTGAACTGATGACCTCTCCCTTACCAAGGGAGTGCTCTACCAACTGAGCTACATCGGCCAAACATGCCTTCCACACCGCATCCGCCCACTCACTCCGACTCGCCGTCACCGTCGGGGTGCATTACCTCTTTTCGCCGCACCCAGCTCTTGAACGCGAACAGTGCCAGAATCAGAAGCGTCAGCAACCGGATCCGCTGATCGCTCAGCGTAGTGAACGCCAGCGCACCCAAAACCAGGTACGCAACCAACGCCATCGCCAAGCGGCTCATTCTCGACTCCAGATCCCTCGCAGAAAACGCTCGGGATTTCGCCGGCGGGCTCCCGCTTCGCTCACGCCCGCTAGACGGCTCAAATTCTGGTGCACAGGGAAGGATTCGAACCTTCGTACCTCGCTAGGAGGGACAGATTTACAGTCTGTTGGCTTTAACCACTCACCCACCTGTGCAGAAACCGCCGGGCGATGCAGCCGTCTCGCTTCAACTCGCGAATCCGCGGCAGCACACTTCTACTCTGGTCCACCAAAGCTACATTTCGCAAACCAGACTTTCGCAACTCAGGGAAACCAGGAATCGCGCCTACGAATCTACCGCGCGAAGATCACTGCACGCCGGAATATTTCGGAATATATTTCCAGATATATTTCCAGATGAAGTGCGTTGGAAAAACCTGTTGCGCCACCTAGAGTTTCGCTGTCTGCCGGAAATTCGTCCTGACTTTCGTTTACCGATCTTCGTATACTGGAGCTGGCGAAGGGATTCGAACCCCCGACCCTCGGTTTACAAAACCGATGCTCTACCGACTGAGCTACGCCAGCATTGCGGGGACAAGCACCCTTCCGGGCACAAGTATACCCTTTGATCCCTTCCAGATGTCCGGGACAATTAATTAAGCTATCATAATGGGCAAATTTCGCGCAACCGGTCCTGCTCAACCGCAGGCTTTCTGCAGAAGTACAGAGCTTAGGGACGATTGTCATTAAGCACTGCGATTTATCGCACCTGCGAGCAGCCCCAGTCTTCGAGTCACCGACCATTCGTGACGTAACGAAGTGATAAAGGTTGCCTTCTATTGGGATACGAACCGGGGGCTCTTTCGTCGCGGAGAAAGTACCGACGTAATCAGGATCAGCCCTTAAAGTCACGCTACAATCGCGCCAGATGGAACTTCAACGCCTAGTCACGCATTTCACTTATCGCATAGAGCCCAAGCCCGAGGGCGGATTCATAGCCCACGCTACCGATCCCGCGGCCCCGCCCCTCGAGGCTGCCTCGCGTGAGGAATTGCTACGGAAGATCCAGGAAAAGATCGCCGCCAACCTTGCCTCGGAATTTCCCGGCCTCAAGCTCCCACTCGAAAACCAGGAACTCAAGGGCGCCTTCCACATCGAGCGCACGCCTGGAGGCGGATTCGCGATCCACTCTGCTGACCCCAACGCACCGCTGACCGAAAAAGTCACCCACGAGGAGATCGAGAGTCACCTCGCAGAAAAACTCATTGCCTTGATGGGGAAAGACATTATGCCCGAGCTGCAGGCGCTCGCCGCCCAGGGCAAGGCGGGTGACATCAAGGTCTCCGTGACCCGAAAAACAGGGTCTACCGTCCGCATCTTGAGCCCCGGCGTCCGGCCGGGTCTCCCGCCTACCGGCTCGATTCAACCCGATGAGGCGAACTTAAGAGTCGCCGACTCCGGCAGAGTCGGAGACACGGTCAGCAACTCCCCAATCGTGCCGGAAAGCAGCAGGGGCTGGGTCATCTTCCTCCTAGCACTGCTCGTCGTTGCCATGCTGATGTATTTCTTGTTCCACCACCACTGACCTACTCGAAACCGATCACCCAGTACACTCGTTCGAGTCCGATCTCGACTCCTGACTTCTGACACGCCCTCTCCGCAGTGGTATCATTTCCTCCCTGACCGCATCCCATGCGAATTAGGCCCACCTTCCCCATTGCCTTAGCGGTCGTGGTCGTCGCCGCGTCGGTGACCCTCGCGGTCCAACTGCGAAAGCATGCTCCCCCTGAGCCCGCCCGTTTGTTGCCCGGGGGAGACGCATTTTTCTACCTCGATCTCAGCTGGGCACGGAGAGCGAACGCGGGCAAGCAACTGCCTCCCGTCAGCCACGATCCGGAGTACGAACGCTTCATCCGTGAGACCGGCTTTGAGTTCGAACGCGATCTGGATGAAGCTGCCTTTGCCGTCCACTACCCCGCCAGCTGGCCCGGTGGCGGAACCGGCGGCTCCGCCTCTGAAGTACGATTCTCCGAAGTGCTCGTGGGAAAGTTTCAGGGCGAGCGTCTCACCGCCTATCTGCGTCAGCTCTCCCAATCAGTCGAGAACTATCACTCGGTTGACATCTTCACGATTCTTTTGGAGGGCAGATCATTGCGGGTCGCGGTGCTGAGCGCGGATTCAGTGGCCGCCTCCAATCACGACGACCCTGCCGTCATTCGAGGAATGGTCGACCGGTCGAAGCGGCTGGCTTCTCCATTCGGAGGCCCGTCGCTGTTGCGGCAATACTACAAGCACGTTCAGTTGGCTAGTCTCGCCTGGGTGGTGGCGCGCATTGATCCTTCTTCACCCGAAGCTGGCGGTTGGAACACAATTTTCACCCGGCCGGCCACCCTCGTCATCTCAGGAAGCTCTCTCAGCCCGCTTCACCTGAGAGCTGACGCGGTGCACCTCCGCGCCGAAGCCTTCACCCGGACGCCCGATGAGGCGCGCGCCATCACCGATAAGGTGAATGTCTTCGTAGCTCTGACCCGCTCCGCCGAAACTTCTGTGGGAACCCACGGCACCGATGCCGACGTGAAAGCCTTCTTCGATAGTCTAAAAGTAAGGGACGAGGGGGACCACGCCGTTTTGACCGCCGTCATGCCCTTCGGGTTTCTGCGCAAGATGCTGTCTGGATCTACGCCGGAGTTGAGCCAGCCCTCCGACGCCCCACCGGCTCAAGCGCCCGCAAAATCAAGATAGCGCTGAAATTCGCCGGCCCGCGTGCAACTAAACACCGTTTCGATAGTCTGTTTACCATGTGGAATAACCCCAGCGGGTACAATTAAGGACGCATGTCCAGCCTCCCTCTACCGATTGCGGCGTTTTTCGCCGGGCTCATTTCGTTTCTCTCACCCTGCGTGCTTCCGCTGGTGCCGGGATACCTTTCTCTGATCTCTGGTGCTGGCCTGGAAGAACTCAAAGCGCCTCAGGGTCAGCTCATGCGGCGGGTGATGGTGAATTCGGTTGGATTCATCCTGGGCTTCAGTGTTGTTTTCATCGCGCTGGGAGCGGCGGCGACCGAAATCGGCCAGGTGCTGGGGATTTACAAACACACTCTCGCGCGGGTCGCGGGCGTGATCATCATTCTCTTTGGATTGCACCTGACCGGCATTTTTAAGATCAAAGCGCTCTACACCGACGCTCGTCTACATAGCGTAAAAGGCAGCAGCACTCCGTTGGGTGCCTTCGTAATCGGTTTCGCATTCGCTTTCGGTTGGACTCCGTGTCTGGGGCCGATTCTGACCGCGATCCTCACCATCGCCGGAGAACAAGATACGCTGGTGAAAGGGGTCTGGCTGCTAGCAGTATATTCGCTTGGACTGGCCGTCCCGTTTCTAGTGACATCACTCTTGATGGAGCGCTTTCTCAAGTTTTACAGCCGCTTCCGTTCCCATATGCATGCTTTGGAGATCGCCAGCGGTGACCTGCTGATCGCGCTTGGAGTATTGCTCGTGATCGGCCGGTTTACCTTGATTTCGAATTGGCTTTCGTTCCTGAACCGCTTCGCCTTGTAGTTGCGCGGTTCAGAATCGTGAAAGGAGGGTTCTCCGTGAAACGCAGTCCTCTGGTACTCGTAGTCGTGGCATTCGTAGTTGCGCTTATGCTTTACTTCGGTTATCACAACGCCCGGCGCTCGGCCTCGGCGCCGCACATCACCCAGTCCACGGTCGCGCCCGATTTCTCTCTGGAGGCGCTCGACGGAAAAACTCTACGCCTTTCCGACCTTCGCGGTAAGGCCGTGCTGCTCAACTTCTGGGCCACCTGGTGCGGCCCGTGCAAGATAGAAATGCCCTGGTTCGTCGACCTGCAGAATCAGTACGGCTCGCAAGGATTGCAGATTGTCGGCGTCGCCATGGACGACGCCAGCAAGGAAGACATCGGCAAGTTTGCCAAAGATATGGGGGTGAACTATCCCATTCTGATTGGGAAAGAATCGGTTGGGGACCAATACGGCGGCGTCCCCGCTTTGCCGGAAACCTTCCTGATCGGACGCGACGGCAAATTCGTCGACAAGATCATCGGACTCAAGGGCAAGGCTGACATTGAAGAGGCAATCCGAAAGGCGCTCAACACACGGCCCGCCACCAGCCAAGCGTCCGCTTCAGGAAATGCGGTAGCTTCGCGGCCTCAGAGGTGACAATAGAAACTGGCGGGGCCAACGGATTATTATCCAGAGTGTTGCTGTGGACGGAAGATATCGCTCGGCTCGCAATTGGGGTTCCGCAATGATGGGGCTTCAAACCAGGCCGCAGAACTTCGCGACTCGCACTCGCTGCAGGCTATGCGTCCTGCTCACCCTCACTGCTCTGGCGACGGCAAGTCCCTCTTCCGCGCAAACGCTAGGCAAAGCTCCGTCCCTTACCATGGCTGCCGTACCGCTGACCACGGCTCAGCGCGCCTCGCAGACCATGGTCAACCTGAATTTTCGCATCCCTGCGGGCTACCACATCAACTCCAACACGCCCAAGTCAGAGTTTCTCATTGCAACCGCCTTGAAGATGGATCTGCCCACCGACATCATCCTGGGAAAGATTGAGTATCCTGCCGGCGAGGATAGAAATTTTCCTTTCTCGCCGGATGAAAAGCTGAGCGTGTATAGCGGGGACTTCACCATAGCCGTGGGAGTGCACCCGCTGCACTCCGTCGTCCCCGGAAAATACGTGATGCACGGCGTGCTGCGCTACCAGGCCTGCGACAATGCCGCCTGCTATCCTCCGAAGAACCTTCCGGTGAGTTTTGAAGTGAAAGTCGTGAAAGAACCACCCGAGCACCACGCCAATCCCGCGCAAAGTCCGCACGTACACAACTAGCCGCCAGGTCTAGCAAGCCCTTGCATCGAGCTGTAGCTTCTAGCCCCGGCCTCCCTGCTTTCTCTCGACCTTCGCCCAAGTGTCTTTCAGCGCCACAGTGCGGTTGAACACCGGCTTCCCCGGCTTGGAGTCCGGATCGACGCAAAAGTAACCGAGACGCTCAAACTGATACCGGTTGCCCGCGGGGGCACTAGCCAACGACGGTTCGAGTTTCGCGCGCGTGATTACTTCGAGCGAGTTGGGATTAAGATTCGCAGTGAAGTCTTGATCCTCCTCGACTTCGCCCGGGTTTTCCTTGGTAAATAAGTTTTCGTAAATCCGCACCTCGGCGTCGATGGCACTCGCAGCCGAGACCCAGTGAATTGTCGACTTCACTTTGCGGCTGTCAGGAGCATTCCCGCCGCGCGTCGCGGGATCGCAGGCACAATGCACCTCCACCACTTCGCCATTTTCGTTTTTCACCACGCCGGTGCAGGTGATGAAGTAGCCATAACGCAAGCGAATCTCGCGACCGGGAGACAGACGGAAATATCCCTTTGGCGGATCTTCCCGGAAGTCATCCTGCTCGATATAGAGAACGCGCGAAAATGGCACTTTGCGCGTGCCGGCGCTCGCGTCTTCAGGATTGTTCACCGCGTCCATCTCTTCGACCTGATTCTCCGGATAGTTGTCGATCACAACTTTCAACGGACGCAGCACTGCCATCACCCGCGGGGCTCGCTTGTTCAGGTCTTCGCGGACAAAGTGTTCCAGCATGGCCAGCTCGATTGAGCCGTTGGTCTTGGAGACGCCAATCGCGCCGCAGAAATTCCGGACCGCCTCAGGCGTATAGCCGCGACGGCGAATGCCGCCGAGAGTGGGCATGCGCGGATCGTCCCATCCGCTCACCCGGCCTTCCTGCACCAGTTGCAGCAGCTTGCGCTTGCTCAACAGCGTGTAGGTGAGGTTCAGGCGGTCAAACTCGATCTGCCGCGACGGAAAGATTCCCAACTGCTGGATGAACCAGT
>JBAUVZ010000386.1:0-3419 GCA_049583505.1 Candidatus Sulfotelmatobacter sp. | reverse complement strand
GATCTTATCCGATTCAAACCCCAAGGACAGGCCCTCCTTATTGGTCGCCCTGTTCGGACCGTGGAACTTATCTACGATTGCCCTTCTTGCGGTATGCGGGAAATCTACATGATCCTGGTGCACACGGATTTGTCGTGGGAGGATTTGGCGAAAGAGACAAATGAAATCGCCATTTGCAATAATCTGATTTGCTCAAAGAGGGGATTGCAGCAGATAGTGAAACCAATACGCACAAGACTCGGAACGCTTAATCCTTCTTCATGGTAATGAGTTAGTTTCTGCGTGCGAAGATTTAGGAGGTAAGCCTACATGGCGCAACCACAAATGGCTCGAATCACCTGAGGTAACCTAATTGAACGACAAAATGCAAGCCCTCAGGGATCACCCAAATCCGGCCATGTAGGGTCAGCTGAAAACCGGCCATAGTAAGGCCCGGGACATTGACTCCGAGAGGAGCCCTTATAGGCTCCTTCGGCATGAGCAATGTCTTGAGCGAAGAGAAAAAACAACAAGTCATCGCACTGGGGAAGCTCGGATGGCCCTTACGGCGCATCGAGCAAGCCACTGGTGTCCGTAGAGAGACAGCAAGTGCGTACCTAAAGTCAGCCGGGGTGGTGGTGTGCCTACCTGGGTGGGGGCGCCGAGCGCCGGCAAAACCGGCCATACAAGTGACCCCCGACTCTGAAGCAAAACCGGCCACGGTGATCCCCGACCTTATAGCGCCTTTTTCAGAAAAACAGGGCGCCCCGAGTGCCCCTTCTCCTCCATCAGCAAGTGTCTGTGAAGCGTACCGGGAGTTGATCGAGCAGGGCCTTGCCCGTGGACGTAATGGCAAGGCGATCTGGCAAGACCTAGTGTCGGACCACGGTTTTGCAGGCGGCTATCAGGCGGTGAAGCGCTTCGTGCGCACGCTTCGAGGACCACAACGTCCAGAAGCGGCGGGCATTATCCTCACGGCCGTCGGAGAAGAAGCTCAAGTCGACTACGGCAGCGGTCCGCTGGTGCGCGAACCGCAGAGTGGCAAGTATCGTCGCACGCGGCTATTCGTGTTGACGCTCGGCTACAGCCGCAAATCCGTACGCTTGCTAACGTGGCGTTCGAGTTCGCGCATCTGGGCCGAACTGCATGAGAAGGCGTTGCGCCGCTTAGGTGGTTGTCCGAGAGTAGTGGTTCTCGACAACTTGAAAGAAGGTGTGCTGGTTCCCGACATCTACGAACCCACCGTCAATCCACTGTTTCGAGATGTCCTCGCGCACTACGGTGTGGTGGCGCTGCCTTGCCGGATCCAAGATCCAGATCGCAAAGGAAAAGTGGAATCGGGGATCGGCCACACGCAGAAAACGCCCCTTAAAGGGATGCGCTTCGAGAGCCTGGAACAAGCGCAGGCGTATCTGGACCGTTGGGAAGAGCGCTGGGCTGACACGCGCATCCATGGCACGACGAAACGGCAAGTCGCAGCCATGTTCGCCGAAGAAAAGCCGCACCTGCTGCCATTACCGCTCGAACCCTTCCGCTATTACCAATACGGAGAACGCGTCGTTCATCTGGACGGTTGCGTGGAGGTGGAGGCGGCTTATTACGGCTTGCCGCCAGGATGGATCGGACGAAGTGTCAAAGTGCAATGGGATGCGCTGCACGTGCGCATCCTGCATCCCAGCACCAACCAACTGCTTCGCGAACACTTGCGTCAGAAACGGGGCGGATATCGCATCCAAGCAGAAGACCACCCAAAGAAGATGCCGCTGAGCACGGCGCAACTCTTGCGGCGCGCCGAACACGCCGGAACGCAGATCGGCAAGCTCTGCCAGTTGATCTATCAGCGGCAAGCAGAGACCAGCATCCGCCGCATCCTGGGAATGCATTCCCTGATCAAAAAATACGGGGCGGCGGCGGTCGAAGACGCCTGCGCCACCGCTCTCGACATCGGCGTGTATGAATATCGCTTCGTGCGCCGTTATCTGGAGCGCCGCCCACACCCGCAAATGTTTTTGCGCCAGATCGATCCCCTAATTCGCGAGCTCACCGAGTATCGCGATTTCATCAATCTCAAAATCAAGGAGCAACCAGAATGAATCTGATCGAGTTGAATCGTTCCTTACGGCAACTGCGTCTCGGCGGCATCGCTGCGGTGCTGGAGACGCGCCTGCAGCAAGCCCAAGCGGAACCGATGGCCCCCATCGACTTCCTTTCCTGTCTGGTAGCCGATGAGCTGACTCGTCGCGGCGACCGACTGCTGGAACGGCGCCGGAAGCAAGCGCAATTTCGCGATCCGCAGGTGACGCTCGACAACTTCGATTTCAACTTCAACAAGAAGATGAATCGGAGCCTGGTCTTCGATCTGACGACGGCCACGTTCATCGCTCGTCGCGAAGATGCACTTTTCCTAGGTCCACCCGGCACCGGGAAAAGTCACTTGGCCCAGGCCATCGGACAAGCGGTCATCGGCCAGGGCTATCGGGTGATCTACCGTGAGGCGCACATCCTGCTCGAGGAAATCGCCGAAGCGGCCCTCGATGGAAAACGCAAAGAGCACATGGAACTGCTGGCCACCGTACCCCTGCTGATCATCGATGATTTGGGAATGCGTAAGCTAGGGCCCACAGCGGCAGAAGAGTTGCTGGAGATCGTGATGCGCCGTTACGAACGCGCGAGCACATTGGTGACGTCGAACAGACCGGTCGAGGACTGGGGAAAACTGCTCGGCGACAGCGCGGCCGTCACCGCTATGCTCGACCGCCTCCTCCATCACGGCCATATCCTCAAATGTGGGCCGCGGAGTTGGAGAACCAAAACAGGCTTGCCGGATCAGGAGAAAGCGGGTTAAAAAGGATTACGTCCCGAGCCATCTCATATGGCCGGTTTTGAAGTGACCCCGCATGGCCGGTTTTGCACTGACCCCCGAGGCTTCCGTGTATTGTCGAATCGATTGCAGCGAACACCTGAACGGCCTGGAGCTAGATGTAATTCAGGTTTCGTGTCCCGACTGTAAAGTTGTCAACAGCTTTTGCGAGATATGCTACACGACACGTCGTGTAAGTTGCCCGTGTCACGCTGGCATTGCCACAAGAGAACATGTTTGCGTAGTGATCCCTTGGCCAGAAGCAGCGTAGCTCTTCAGCTCTTGGGCGCGGCGGCTTGTTGGCGGATTGTTGACAGGCCGTCGTGCTTCTCCGTTTCTCGGAGACTTCGGCGCTGCAGCACGACGGCGATGTCAGAAAGTGCCACAGGTCGTATCTCCGTATTACGACCAGTTCGCATCACGGCCTGTGAGCCCGCCGATTTATCGCACTAGCTCCGGACTTTCCGCACGAGACTCCAACAGATCCCGCTATTGAGCGTCTTGTACAATCCTACGTTGGACTCTCACTACGTCGGCCATCCAGCAAAGCCGCCGGCGCGCGGGATGCGGTGCCGTGGGG
>JBAUVZ010000385.1:0-10074 GCA_049583505.1 Candidatus Sulfotelmatobacter sp. | reverse complement strand
TCAGCCAACCGACAACTCCCACCCTGGAAACCGCCTCTTAGCTGAGGTGAGAAGAAAAACTCGGCAGCCGCGATCACCACCGCCGAAAAGACACCCCGATCACGGACTTTTTCAACACCCACAGGCGATTACACTCATTGAGAATTGCCCGCCTGGGGCAATGAGTGTGACCTGCCTCCCAGAAATTAGTCTTTTCCCTTTCCTGTCGGGCAACGACTTGATTGTTTGGTTGTTCTTGGAGGTTTGGTGACTCCGAGTAGATTCCTGGCGTGCCTGATATCATCGTTTTGCTTTTCCGATCACTTTGAGGCATCATTCCCATCTTTCCTTAGGTCGAAGTGAATGAGGTTGAGCTATACAATTACCCCAGATGACCGCCGTCAAAGCCGACGCATTGATGAGTCGGCGCTGGCTCCGATGCGTTGGTTGACCGGGATCGCGGAGCCGTTCTCCTTTGCGGCGCTTGGCTTTGGTA
Organism: Candidatus Sulfotelmatobacter sp.; assembly: GCA_049583505.1. Taxonomy (GTDB): domain Bacteria; phylum Acidobacteriota; class Terriglobia; order Terriglobales; family Acidobacteriaceae; genus Sulfotelmatobacter. Next base: position 9,599 of record JBAUVZ010000385.1, on the reverse strand, counting down.
TTTACTGCTATGCGACCGGCAACCGGGCGTTGGCTTTCAGCCTTTTCGCCAGTTTCGGGTATCTCTTTAGCGAGGGATTCCTGCTTCGACTCATCCGCGATTTCCTGTCTGATAGGCGCAGGTCTGAGTCAGAGCACTTCCAACTCGAAACCGGCAATGCCGGGATCACCTTCTCGGTGATCGGGGTTAGCCCGAACGACGGCCCCACACCGTCACAGAAATCGTGGTCAGAATTTCGGGCTTATTGCGAGACACCAGACCTGTTTGTGCTCTCATCGGGGCGGACATGTTACGCCATTCCCAAGCGTTCGCTGACAACGCCAGAAATTTCCGAATTCCAGGCGATCTTGAGCGGCGAGTTGTCGCAAAGGACGGTGCGAACCAGGATTCGAGGCGTGCGACATGCAGTCTCCCTGGTGCTTCTGGGCTACATTGCCTTCTTCTTTTTTGGAGGAACGATCGAACGGGCGCTGTGGTGGGTGTTCCGTCCCTTTCGACCACGGCAAACCTTTCTGAGTTCCGCAGTTCGGCTTCCTCCACCTGCGTCGCGCGATCAGTTGCACGGGTCGGGTCAGATTTATCTGGTTCCGATAGGGAATACGGCGCCGCTGCTCACTCCTTCTTTGCTCCAGTATTACCAGAGCAAGTACGGTCTTTTGCTGCACGTGCTTCCCAGCATACCGGTGCCGGAATGGGCACGCGATCAGGCTCGCCAACAGCTTGTGGCTGACGAACTCATTGAGGCGACGCGGCGTGCCTACCCACAGCAGGCCGGGAGTCTCGACAGCATTTTGATCGCCTTGACCGATGAAGACATTTACATCAGCGGGCTGGATTGGAAATTTGCCTTGAACTTCCGGCAGACACGACAGGCGCTGGTTATCTCCACTGCTCGCCTAAATCCTGTTTACTATGGCAAGCCACCGGCGCCATCATTGCTTGAAGCCCGGCTGCGCAAGCTGCTGACCAAGAACATCGGAATCTCTTTCTATGGTCTCGACCTCACCGGTGATCGCGGAAGCGTCCTCTACCGCGACATCGAAGACATGGAGACGCTGGATGCGATGGGAGAGGATTATTCGGTCAGCGACGCAAGAGTTCGCAGGGACGTAACTCACGAAGCGGGAGACCCATGCTTCACGGTGCGCCACTATTATTCTCCAAAGAAGCAGCGGGCGGATTCGGCCTACTTGACCGGCTGCAGCAGCACGCATGGAGAGACCGATCTTGAAGTTCTGGACATTTATTTGCACTACGGCATGCTGCTGTCTCGACGAACTGACTTCTATTTTGCGGGTCCGTTGCCGCTGGAGTTGAGCCGGGTGATTCGCACTCAGGATTCGCGTCCACGAGTTTTTGGGATCGGCGGGAACCACAGCTTGAATATATTTCCTGTAGGAAACAAGTGGCCTTTTACCTGGATGGACCTGATCCTCGAGAATGGAGGAAGACTGCACTACCGGCGTAGCGATTGGGGTGGAAGTTATTGGGATGCCATCTATGTCGTAGAGCCAACGGTTACCGACTTTTACTCCTCTTACGTGGCCTGGAACTGGCCGGGATGGAAGCTCATTCGCCAAGACGGCAGGACTTATGTATTCCCAGATGGTGGTGGCGTCCAACGGCCCGAGCAGACGGCGCTGATCGGAGTGCAGGATACATCAGGAAACACGCTGCTGCTGCGGCGCGAATCCACGGGAAACCTGGCGAGCGCGAGTTCCGGGGAGGGATGGGTTCGGTTTCAATATGACTCACGCTACCGGATGACGGAGGCGCAGGACAATGCGGGGCATGAGGTCTTGTACCGTTACAGTGCGGCAGGCTGCCTCGAGGAAGTTGAAGATGCGGAGCATCACGTGACCAAATATGGTAATGAAGGAACTCGGTGCCCAACCAGCATGGCAATCGATGGGCGTCAAGTGTGGAGCGCCCAGTTCGATAAGGCGGACCGGGTTACGGAACTACAGCTCGCCGATACCGGAACATACCGCTTCACCTACTCTCTAGATGGCTCTGGCGCGAGTACACGCGTAGACATCAAAGACCCATGGAACAAAGTGTTGCACATCACTTACGACCGCTGGGGATACCGCGTGGAGCAAGTCGCCAGTGATGACCACTCGCCTGCCCTGCGCTGACCGCGACTCTCAAGACATTTACCAGGCGGCACGTTCAAGTTGCTTCGAGTCTCTTCACACGAACCGATTCGTGGAAGTCCTTACACTTGGAATAATGGGGAGGACTGTCAAACGTGCCGAAACAGAATCCGCCAGGACCACTTTACGGTGCCGCAACCCCGATAACTGCCGCGAACAGATAGCGCACAAATAACCCGAGCTGCTTGGTCTCAATGCGCTCGTCATTGCCGTGTACACCCCGATTCTCTTCTTCGGTCTTGGGCACGCCGATGCCGTATGCCTGAACGCCTTTTGCTCGCAGGAATGAGGAGTCAGTGGCCCCCGTTGTCATCGTGGGCAAAGTAATGGACTCGGGACTGACTTCCTTTTGCGCGCGCTCCAAAGCGGCGAACATTTCCGTGCCTAACTTGCTGGGAGGTGCCGCTGGCATGGAGAGCGAAACATCCTCGGTGACGACTTTTACCTGCGGATCGTTGATGACCTCCGCCAGCATCTCGCGAAACTTCCCGAGGTCCTCATCGGGCAGCGCGCGTACGTCGAGTATCGCTTCCGCCGAGGGCGGGATGACGTTGGATTTGTAACCCGCTTTCAACATGGTGGGAACGACCGACGTTCGCACCATTGAGTAATACTGAGGCTTCTTGTGCTTCAATTCCTCTTGTACTTTCGCGTCAAGGATATTTCGATACCACGCCGCTTCCTCAGGCGCTGAAATCGTGGCCAGGCGTTCAAAAAATGCGCGCGTAGTTTCATTGAGACGCGCGGGAGTGTCCCAGGTTCCAGCCTTCGCGACGGCGGCGGCGAGGTGGACAACCGCGTTGTCGACTCGGGGCACTGACCCGTGTCCGCTGCTGCCGGTAGCTTCCAGGCGCAACGGTCGCGGGAGTTTCTCTGCAGTCGCGACGCCAAAATACTTCACCGTCCCATTCTCGACCTGAGATCCGCCGCCTTCGTTCAGCGCAAACTCACAGTCAATCTTGTTCCAATATCGCTCGACGATGGTGGCCATACCCGCGGGCGAAGACATTTCCTCGCTGGCTTCTGACAGGAAGATCACATCTCGATCGAGCGGCAGCTTCATGCGCTTCAATTGCAGGAAGACCTCCAGATTGGCGGCCACCATCGCCTTATCGTCGGACGCACCACGACCGTAGATCACGCCATCGCGCTCGTTGGCAGCAAATGGGTCGACCGTCCAGTGCGATCGATCGACGGGGACAACATCCTCGTGCCCCATGAGCAGCAGCGGGCGCTTTTTCCCGTTGCCCTTGAGCCGCGCAACAATGCTGGCGCGGCCCGGCACGGGTTCAAGGATTTCCGATTCGATGTCTTCGCTCCTCAGCACGCCTTCGAGATAGTGCGCGACCCTCGACTCGTCGCCGGGAGGACCCTGAGTGTCAATTCGTACAAGGTCGACAAGAAAATGTACCGCCTCGGCTTGGGCTTGATCGGCATTCAAGGAGGGGTGTTTGGACTGGGCCAGGCCAAGGGTTGCGGTCGCGAACACGCAGCCTCCCACGAACATTGTGAAGATCATCTGTCGAATCAAACAGCGCCTCCAGGCGAGCGATTATAGCTTAGGCCCGGTGGCGCAAAAGGGCTTGCCGAGCGGCAGGGCGATCCGGACTGAGCGCGGGTTGGCGTCGACTTGTGCCGCGCCAACGTCACACCCGGCGCACGGTAGTGTCCTAATAGTCCGTTGAAAGGAAAATGTATAGGAATCCACAGCAGCCTCAGAGTCACGCCCGCGATGGAAGCGGGCCTTACAGATCACGTATGGACCAAACAAAGGCTGTGCAAAAGTACCAACAGCAGCAACGCACTATTAGGATTGAGGCTCCCCTAGGGCTACAATTGCATTCAGCGACAGCTTCGTCGCGCCCTGACCTCACAGCCCTCCCTACGGAACACCGCGAAGTCGGGGCGTTTTCAGCATCAACGCACTACTAGGGCCACCATCCGGGATCGGGCGTACAATGCTGACTACTCGTGCCCGATCCCATACAAGACGTGATCGCGTGCCCATACTGCTCTGCATTCATGCGCGTGAAGGATGAGGGAACGTGGTTCTTGTGCCCTGGGTGTGGGCACGTCACCATCCCAAACCATCCTTTTTACCAATGCAATTGCCACAAATGCACTCGTCTTCACCCGCCCACCGCCATACTCTAGCAACGCACTATTAGGACACTCCCCGGCGCACAAACTCGTTGAAATCGCCCCTTTAGTTCGCTTAATCTGTGTGAAAGGGCGCGAAAACTGCTCAAATTCAACGCGCCATTTTCGCAAGAGTCTCTTTGTTTTCAACAGCCTCCCACGCCAAGACCAGCAGCGATCCAAATGATTTAGGAAACAAGTCGATTCGATTGATCTAGGGAGGGGAAAAATGGGCAGACCCAGTTCGACAACGCGACTGACGGTGGAGCAGTGTCTACCACTGAGGGCGGAATCGTTCAAACGCTCTCGAACGTGGGAATGTCCGTCGGGAACTACGGGCACCTCGTCTTGGACAGTCCCCCAGGGATCTTTGGGAAAGATCGACTACACAATTCAGAACGACACGGACGGGCTGGCGATCCGCATCAGCCGCCAGGATGCCCGCCTGTGCGGCGAGCTAAGGCTTCTGGAGGAGTCCCTCATCCCAATCACCACCACCCCCTCGCACCTCGGGGGAAAGCGTCATTGGTTCAAGTGTCCCATCGTGCGTGACGGCAAGACCTGTGGCAGGCGCGTGGGACGACTGTATCTCCCGCCCGGTGCGCCAGCTTTCGGGTGCAGACATTGCCATAATTTGACGTACCGGAGCGCGCGCGAGCACAACAAGCGTAAGGGCGCTTTGGCACGGAACGCGTTTGTCACGGCTGGCGGTGTTAGAAAACCTGCCCAGAACTTATATGGTGAAACCCCGTAAAGATTGGCCTTCTTGATTTCCTCCATGGCGTTAGGAATGTGTAGTTTTCTAATCAGGCAGGAGTCTACTCGTTGGAACCCGTGGTCAATGGCTCGATGAGTGTAATGGCGATTTTTCGTCAATTGGCTTCCATTGCTACTATAGGAGGGTTGTTTGTGAGGTGAATTATGGCCGTTGCGACCGTCACGAGCGTGAACGTTAAGCAGGCTGTGCCATTTTTCGGCGTCACCAACATGGAGTCTTCTCCTACGGTTCTGTGTTGATGGGCTTGGGTTCAAAATGAAGAACTACTGGATTCCCGACCGCGCCGAAGACCATCCTGACGGGAGAATTCGCTGGTGCTGGCTTCAGCTTGGCGACGCAGCGATCATGCTTCAGGAGTTCCGGCCACAAAATCGGCCAACGTGAACAAGCTTGAAGCTCGGACTCCTCCAACCGCGAACCGCGCGATGCACAACCATGCCAGCCTTCACAACCGCCGAGGAGAAGACGCTGTTGCACGCGACGAACGGTGGCAATTGACAAGTGTCAGTCCCCGACAACCCTCGTTTGAAGTAATACACCCCTGGATTCCGCTCGGGGTCAATGCCTCCCAGGTCGTACCACTTAATGCCATTTTCCTTGAGCCGTCGAATCAGGGTCCATTGCAGGAGATAGGAACCCTTTGCGTGTAATCCTTTGTCGGCGGTGGCGCCGAGAAGATATATCGCTGAGTCACCCATCACCGAGGCAACAACCCCCGCTACCGGAACACCCTGTTGCTCACAGATGAAGATCTGCAATCGGTGAGACTCCGGCAGATCGTCCTGAATTCTTCCAAACTCCTCAACATCTAACGTGCTTTCGAATGTCTTGCGATTTCGCATCTCCTTGTATATCCGGCAGAACATTCCGTATTCATCAATCCCGCACCCTGTTATGACCCTCAAGTCATTCTTCTCCGCGCCAACGAGCTTGTTTCGCCACTTTGGATCGAGTTTCTTGCGCAATTCCTCGATCGAAGGGTTTAGATCGAGGACCAGGGTCCTATCCGTGTTGGCCGAAGTACGAGGCTCCTGCGTGAATCCGGAAAATGCCGATTGAAATCCTTCCGCTCTTGGCGAGCCACTGAAAGCGTTGGGCAGTATCTGCAGTAGGAGTTTTCTCTTGAAGACATATTCCTCTTGCAGAGCAGTGGCCATCTGCGACAGGACGTCGACGTCAAGCTCACTTCCACGGCGCTGGCATATGGGACCACAACTCAAATATGCCATCCCGAACTTCAGGTTCGTCGGACATTTGATTCTGAGTTGCGCCATCCCCAAGACCTCATCATTTCGTCTTAGGACTATGTGGCTAAGATTGTCTCTCCCCCATCGGACAGCGCCGTACGACCAGGTTTGGTAGATGTTCGCATCATCGAATAGATCCAGCATCTGAGACCATTCGGCTGGCGCTGCACGATCCACCTCAACTTGCCAAGCAGGTTTCAAAAGGGATGCTTCCGGTCGAGGCTGGTCACGGTCATGGAAATCTCCACGCGCATTCGCGTGCTGCGCCGCGCCGCCCTGGTTGTGAGTATTTCCATCTGCGCTAATTCACGGCTTATGCACTGTCCTGACTTACTAGTTTTACAGAAGCAAGGCTGGATGCAGTCCCAAGAACGAACAAATCAGGGTGACGGAAGTAACCTTCGCCCTGCGCGGAGGTCCAGGTCGGACGCGTTGCACGTCGGAAGATGGTGGCTACGTTGCAGACCGTCCCGTGGCATCACGCAGTGAATGTCGAAACCAGGCGATTACACTCATCGACTCGTGCAGGGATGGGTTAGCTAATCCGGCAGTTGGATTCGATCTGGGTGCTTCCGTTCCCGTTCGTGCTCTTCTGCAAGAACTTTTTCGAGCCACTGCGCTTGTCGCGCAGCGACTGCTTTGTCCATAACGACGGGATCATGAAAGACGATAAACTCCTCACCGCAACTATCACACCGAAAGGTGCCCATCTCCTTGAAATCTGCTGCTCGCTCTCTCGTCTGACCCTTCTTGATCGCCACTGCCTTCATCGACTGCCATTTTAACTGGCTGCGTACCCTCGGTTTTTGCCGTTAAGGCTGCTGTTCCCGCGACAACTCTAGATGAAGCAACGTCTATGTTTCCCAGTCGGAACAGGTCGTTTACTGGGTGCCCGAGATTCTGCTTACACCCGAGGTATCGTTCCGTTGTCTGAACAGATGCATGGCCCAGCAGGAATTGAATCTGCTCGATCTCCCCACCGCTGCTGTGACACAGCTTCGCACAGGTTCCACAGCTAGCAGGGCAATTCGTTGACCTATGTCGTCATGCAGCTCTCTAGCAATAAAGGTTCGCTCTTCTTCGTGTGCCCCGATCAACTTGCGACCCATGTCGGCTAGAGCCTCTTGAGTACGCTTCCACTCAGTGATATCAATCGCATTCGCCACTACACAGGGTTCCCCTTCAAGGCCGACGTTCGTGGCCATTCCAAAGCCTGCTGGATGGGCAAGCGGATGAATGAATGGCAGAACGACTGCATCAAGGGAAACGCAGTTAGGTACTGCCTCGAATACACGTCAGCTTACAAGGCTCGTGAGAAACGACTGTACGATGATCACGTAAGGATTCACGGCAAGGCTCCGAGGTTTAATCGGGTAGCCCCTACAGGATTCTAGGATGGGCCGGGCGCTGAACACCTTCGATGTCCCGGCGAGCCTCGACTTCCTCCCTGATTTCCATGGCTCGCTGGGGATCGGAGACATTGCCTCCCCATCCGTCATAGTGACCGTCCTTGGTAAAGTAGTGCTCCATCCCGGTTTCAGTATGAATACGATCTAACTCCCGTCCCTCAGACACGCGCAGCCTACCCTTGATCGTCAAGGTTTCAATCCGTCCATCCCCATGCTGCACTCTAATTTTCATAGCTGGTTAGGAGATCGTATTGTGCATCCGGGTTGCCGTCTGCATTACCATCGCCTCGTGAACTACTGCGTTTTGTGTAGTTTTTCCAGTGGGTTGCGTAATCTCCATACTTCCGCCGCTTATTACAGCAACTACTGTTGAAACAGTGAGTCCAGAATCAAAGCGGAAAGCGAAAAGGAGCAGCGAAGTTGCCTTCGCTGCTCCCCGGCTTTGTACCCTCCCCCAGGTACTCTGCCAGACCGCTATGACTTAGTTCGCCATCGGCAACAGGAGCTGGCAAGCGGCATAGCCGCCGACCAACGTGATGGTGCCAGGCGCCTGCGTGCGGACCACACCGTCATCAAACGCGCAGTAGGCCTTGGTGCCAGTCTGTGCGCTGATGGGAGTTCCCGTGGTGTAGAACTCGTTGGGAATGACGCTGGGCGCAGCGATAACTCCAGTGGCAGCGAACTTGTAACCGCTCTTGCCATTGCCGGCGCCGTCGGTGGCCAGGTTGTTGTCGATCAGACAGCCACTGGCAGGAAGCGGCGTGCAAGGAGCTGCTCCACCCAGCGACGCGAGCGTCAGCGGATAGCCGAGGGTCGGGTAAGCAGCGAAATAGCCGATTTCGCCAGTGACGACAGTACGCGCGCGGAGGTTGCGCCGCCGACGATCAGCACCCTACCGTCGGCGAGAAGCGTTGCCGTATGTTGTTCGCGGGCCGTCGCCATCGCGCCGGTCATAGTGAAGATGCCAGTGGCCGGGTCGTAGACTTCCGCCGTGGCATCCGGGTCTGATGCAGATGTTAGGGCACCACCCACAATGAGCACCGTCCCATTTTGCAGCTGTGTAGCGGTGTGCAGGAAACGCCCCACGGCCATGCTTCCCGTTTGTGTGAAAGTGCCTGTGCTTGGATCATAGAGTTCGGCGCTGGCCAAGCCCGTTCCAGTGGGATCTGAATCGGCCCCTCCTGCAATCAGGACTTTGCCGTTCGCCAGCAAAGTCGCTGTATGATCCCCGCGGTTGGCCGTAATGTTGCCCGTCCCGCTGAATACACCAGTGGCCGAGTCGTAGAGTGTTGCCACGTTGTATGAGCCACTAATGCCTGAGTAGTCCCAAACAGAGTTTACAAAGCCCCCGGCTAGCAAAACCTTTCCGTTCTGCAATAGTGTCGCGGTGTGGCCGTATATCCCCGCGCCATCGTCTCCAATGATTTCAGTAAACTTGCCCGTGCCAGCGTCGTACACTTCGATCGACGTGAGGCCCACGTAACCGGTTGCAATGCTGTATGAGCTACTGTTTGAGCCGTACGCCACGAGCACCTTGTTATCCGGTAGCAAGGTGGCAGTGTGCAGGCCCCGCGCCTCGTGGAGATTCCCGGTAGGCGTAAATCCACTGGAAGAGGTCGTCACGGTAACGGTTGCACTCGCGGTGACCGTCGTTTCCTCGATACTGGTGGCGACGACTTGATAGATACCGGCAGCATTCGGCGCGGTATAGAGTCCGGCGCTGTTTACCAGCCCCCCAGCGCGCTCCTGAATTGTGAAATTTACAGCCGTATTGGTCAGCCCTGAGACAGTTGCCGCGAACGTCCGCGTCCCGCCAGGACGCAGTGTAAACGCCACAGGATCAATCGTTACTTGGGGCATCGGAACACTC
>JBAUVZ010000384.1:0-6375 GCA_049583505.1 Candidatus Sulfotelmatobacter sp. | reverse complement strand
ATGAAGCACAGCGTGGCAGCAGAGGTTTCGAAACGGTGCTCGACGTTCTTGTCATTGGCTTTTACACGCGTAAAGGTGAAGAAAGCAGTATCGTCTTTGTGAACGTGGAAGTTTCGATTTCCGGGTAAGTGTTCCACGCTGATCTTGGTAGCCGATTCAAACATGCTTGGTTCTCCTATTGGTTGCCGAACTCATGATGACTCTCTTGAGATTGCAACCTCGGTACCAAGTTGCGAATGTTGAAGGCAGTGGGTTTAACTAGGCGACCCCGTCCCGACCTTTGTGAGATTCCCGAGATTTCGTGACGTCCAGATCGTTATCTGGTGTTAGCGCGAAGCGCTACGTCTCGACTCACCGGCCCGAGCATTGGTGTTGTGTCCAGATCGACATAGAGCCTGCGTATGCTTTGTTGGCCGTCGTGAACGAGGCCGGTACGTGGGTTATCTAGTTCGGAAACTAGAGAGAGCACGATCGCGACCGTGAGTGGCACTACCAGCATGCCCAAGAAGAACCTTTGCCGCATGCTGTATCCCACGACAAAACAGGTCAGGACGGATATCAATACTACGACTAGCCAAATGACGGCGGGTATGCGTTTTTCTTCCGCTGCCAGCCTTTGTTCAATCAGATCCGGCAATTCGCCGAGGGCCTGTACAAATATTGGAGTAACGAGAGTGGGGTCCTGTTGTACCAGTCGAGTCGTGTCCTGCCACATCTCACTCTGCAGCTGCTTGGCGTCATGGACGCTATTCAGTAGCGCAGGCTCATTCAGCCCGACCTCTCCAAATTCGACGCGTGCAGCGACATATTTCGCGAACGATGACAAAATTTCGCCTCGAAAAGGCTCCGGTAATAGTTGAGCGCGCTCCTGGACAGTTATGAGCGCATTTGCCTCGTCGACCACCAGTTGATTCCGGTGCTCGTAGTGTGGCAAGGCCATGGGTAGACTGAAGCCGAGCAGTGGACCCAGCAGAACACCCAGTTCCGCTCGTGCGGACTCGATTAGCGACTGGCGTTCGCCATTGATGTCCGACGACGCTTCGCGGAGCCTGAAACCGAATTACACGATCAACATCAGGCCGCCCAGCAACAGTGGAAAGAATAGCTGCGTGTGTGCAATGACCCACAGAAATGAGCTGGCTGAGTAGTCGATGTTCCTTGGCAATGACGGCTGTACGATCTGGATGAATAGCATATAAGCTTTCTCAAACGCCGTTATGGCGCAACGCTGCCGCGCTTCGCCCGTCAAGTCCTGGCACCTGCGCGAACAAAACTCTGACCGCTACTGGAGCGGCGGGTCGATCATTCCTTGGAATGAAGTTCCCAGAAACTTTCCTCTCGCGTCGAAATCCCAGCTGAAAATGGCAGCTCCGGCGCGGGTGCACGCATGGCATCCGTTAATGAGCGGGTAGGCCACTGTGAACTGCACCCCGCCATTGGGCCCGGCTTGCGAGTCGGGCCATGTCTTTCCGTCCCGATCTCCCGGCCAAACATCGACATTCGGAAACTGCGCCTTAAGATCTCGGTACTGCGGACTCTGCTTCATCGCTTTGACGTCAAGGAGCTTGAGATCCTCAACGTTGACGATGCGCGGCTGCCCATTCAGCAGCAGAAGACCGTAGTTCGTGTTGGCTCGCAAGGGATATGTGATCCAAGCGAAGGCAACCGGCCCCTCATTCTGAAATCCGGTCATGACGCCAAACTCGCCGTGACTTTGCTTGTAAAGTTCGCGCGTGAACTGTACTGCGGCTCCTGGAGCGCCGGCTTTCGCCATCTGGCCAATCATGCAGTCGGCATAGTTGGATCCGGATGACCGGTCGCAAGCCGCACGAGCGGTCGTAGTGAAGTGTGCCGGCAACTGCCAGACAGCCGAGGCCCCGATTTTCGTTGAAGAGGGCTTCGATTGTGCGGTCAAACTGACACACGCGAAAAAAGAAGCCAGCAACATGTAGGTGTAACGCATCTCTAATCTCCTAAACTGGCGAGGCTGTGCAGATCTGGAGTAAATCGTAACAGCGTCGAAGCGCCCGGCAACCCCACCTCCCGGGTCGCGGGCGCTCCGATACGCTGGCTAGCGACTAGGCTGCATCGCGGGTTGGCATGAAAGAAGCCCAACACCAGTGCCCACCGCCAGCAGGCCGAGCAGTCCCAGCAACGGAAGCGGGCTGCCCGTCGACGGCAGAGCCGGGGGAACGGCAACCGTGCCGACCACTTCGGCAATCTCAACTTCCTCCCCGCTCGGTTCGACCGCCTTCATCGGAGTCTGTTCCAGTTCAGGAGCCGGAACTTCGTCTTGCACAGCAAGAACAGGTTCGTTCACATCCTGTGCGATCTGCGTTGCCCGAGCCTTGGGGTAGACGAACTCCTGTCCGAAATTGTCTCCGGGATAGAACCACGCCTTAACAGCTTCCGGAGTACCGGACGGCCTCTCAGCGAACTTGATCACCGTGTCTCCGGTTGGCTGCAGCCGGTAGTTCGGAAGAGCCAGAATCGTGGTGATCAGCCGCGAACGATCGGCATTCCAGATCTGGACGAGGTGCCGGTTAGCCGGGCTGTCCATTAACTGGAACCAGTACGTGCCGGATTGCAGGACCGTACCCGAGACTTCCACCGGCTCGGGGAAGGTAATTTTGGTTGCTTTGTTCCACGTGTCGGCATTGGCGTTGCTCGATGCGAACAGGGCAGCGATTGCGACCAGGCACAACACAATCATTTGCCATTTGTGCGATTTCATTTTTTTCTCCATTAAGTTTTGAATTTACTTTTCGAATCTATGGACAAGGACGTGATCCCGTGTCCCGCTTCGCCGCGACAACGCGACGAAATCAGACGCTGTCTTTCGAAACTTGAACTGCCGCGCTTCTTGAACCGACGTCTGCACGCTACCAATGCAAAACACGTGCCAAATCAGAACCCGCTCAAAATACGCACTTTGACGAGCCCGGCGATTCACGAAGCCATCGGGAGTTCATGAGATTTCGAGACAATCACGCCGCCCGGCGAAGCAGCGAAACTGCCACACTCCCCGCAAATTGACTGAGAAATCTGACGGTTTGCCACCTGCGGATCTTTGGCGGCCCGCGTGCAATATTGCACCCAGCAGAGCGCAAAGCTGATTTCGAGGGAATTGTGTTTCTATGTGGAAGATGACAAAGGTTGTAGATCGCAGCTGGGTGACCTTTCGCATGAGCGGCCACCTTGAAGCAGAACACTTATTAGAGATCCAGAGAGCGCTGGCGGACGAAGGGATGGAAGAGAACGTCGTCCTCGATTTAAGCGAGGTTACGGTGATCGCTCAGGAGGCAGTGAGATTCCTTGCTCACTTCGAGGTGAATCGCATTGACCTGCGTAAATGTCCGGCTTATATCCGCCAGTGGATTGCGCAGGAAAGAAGAGCGATGAAGCGCCGGGAAGAATCAGAATCCGCCGGCTAAGTACGTGCATGACACGATTTCCCCCGAGTGTTGCGGGAATCGGAGCGAGGAGTTAGTGAAACTCAGAACACATCTTCAGCGTCTGTTGTTCCTCGTGGGGTTCGCGTTGCTGGCATTCTATGCAGTAGCAAAACTCCATGAACTGATCCTGTCCCGCGCGGGAGTGCGTCATTTTGAGGATCAAAACTCGACGAGGCTCAACAAGCGCACCGAGGAAAAACGCGTCGTGCATACGCCGACAACCCCTCCTGATTTCGTATCGTGGTCGGAACAACGCATTCACCAGTATGCGGAAAGTTTAAGTAAACACGTTGCGTCTCCGCTCGCAGTAATCCGCATCGACAGAGTTCATGTGCAGGCCCCGGTTCTGGAAGGTACCGACGACCTAACCCTGAACCGCGGTGTCGGTCACATCGCCGGCACGGCTTTCTTCGGCGAGAATGGAAACATCGGTATCGCCGGCCACCGCGATGGGTTCTTTCGGGGATTGAAGAATATAAGGGTCGGAGATCGCATCGACTTGGAGGAACCCGACCGAATGGAGACATATGTTGTTGAGCGCTTGGAGATCGTGGATCCGGAAAATGTGAGCGTCCTGCGGTCAAGCAACAAGCCGGCCCTGACACTGGTCACTTGCTACCCGTTTTACTTCATCGGCGCGGCTCCGCGACGTTTCATTGTTCATGCCGTACTGGTCGGTTCGGAGTGACGGAAGGAAACAACACTCTTGGCCAAGCCGACGTGGGCGCTGCTGGTTTCTGTCGAATGAACTCAATGGTCGAGAGAATCGGTAGGTGGCTTGACAGAATCGATCCTGGCGTTCATCGCCGCGTCAAGGGCCTGCGACTGGTAACCGCATACGGCATTGCGGCGATGCTGGGGGCGCTGCTCTACAGCTCGTATCACATCTCGGGCGGCTCTTTCCTCAGTTACCTGGGCGCCGGCTTCGGCCTCTGGGCGAGCGTTTCAGAAGGTCGGGCAACTCGCTGGTTGTCGACTCGTGATCTTGTGATCCTGAATGGCGCCGCGGTGGCGGGCGCAGTAAGCTTGATCGGTCTTGCGCCGATCTTGATGCGCCACGGGCGGCTGGGTCCGGAGTGGATTCTGATCACGGGCGCGTTTCTGGTTGGATGTCTCAAGCGATTCGGAATCCTTGGCGCGGGCATTGGGTCCCAGATCTATATCGGCCAGCTTCTCGGCTACGGAACCGGGATCACTCGGGCCGATCTGGGACTGGTAGCGCTGGCTGGATTAATAGCCACGGTAGCCTCGGTCGTGCCTCGCTTGCTCAGCGGACCCGCGGAACATGCGACGCCTGTGTCGGTTGTGGATGCCTCGATTGGGGACGGGCAGGGACCACGAGAACTGCGGATGGGGTTACAGGCAGCAGTGGCCGCGTTTGTCATCGTTCTTGGAAGCAGCGTGATCCACCTTCAAGAGTCCGCATGGGCGATTACTGCGAGCACTTATGTGATCGCCGGGTCCGCATCAGGGAGTGCAGATCGCGTTCGCCGACGCATCGTTGGAACGTTGATCGGGGTCCCCCTCGGCATCGCGTGCGTGCCGATCGCAATGCACATACCGCCGCTGGCGTGGTTACTCGCTGCAATGGCAATGATCATTTACGCCATGGCATTACCAGAGCGCTACGACATTGCCTGTGCGGCCTGCGCCTTCACGCTGATGGTAACGTTGGCGATCAGCGGAGAAACATCGATGTCGGTCTTGGGGGCGCGCGCCTGGGAAACCCTGCTCGGCGGGTTACTGGGAGTGGCGGCCGCGAAACTCATCCTTCCTCTCCCCTGGCGGCGCGATGCAATGTGATTTCTTCGTACTGGGTGGTGGCACGCCACAAGTAGAGGAGATCATGCCGTCGGATCTCTCGCTGAATACTTTGTTCGCGGTGCGCAGATCCCCATGAACCAGGAAATGGCTAAAGCCGTCCAAGGTGTTTCGGCTTCCTCTCTGCTTGCAGATCCCTCAGGAGTTCTAGCACCCACCCCTGCAGCTTGATCACGCGCCGGCTGCGGGCTCGCTTTGTTTCCGCAAAACGCCAGCCCCCGCTTCCTCTCTCAAGCGTGCGCGCGATGCTCACGGTGCCGCGCTCCCAGCTGATGTCCTGCCACTTCAAAGCGAGGCACTCGCTGGGCCGTTCCGCCGTGGTCAGAGCAACGGCGAAGACTGGGCCGTATTGAGCTCCCAGTGCAGCCTCAAGGAACAGCCGGGATTGCCGCGCGGTCAGTACCCACAATTCGCGACGTCGCTGTCGCGGCAGCTGGACGCCGTTGGTCGGATCCTCGGTCAGTAGCCGCCATCGAATTGCCTGGCGCATGGCTGAGCGGAGAACAGAGTGCGTGTATCGGATGGTTCGCGCCGACAGACCCCGCTCGACCAGTTGCTGGTATACGGCCTGGATGTCGAGCGGGCAGATCGCCGCCAGATTTCGGAAGCCGAGCGA
This sequence comes from Candidatus Sulfotelmatobacter sp., assembly GCA_049583505.1. GTDB lineage: Bacteria > Acidobacteriota > Terriglobia > Terriglobales > Acidobacteriaceae > Sulfotelmatobacter. Next base: position 483 of record JBAUVZ010000384.1, on the reverse strand, counting down.
TGTACGGACATGTCGGCGCAGCAGGCTTTCGTAGCTGCGGTAGCTTTTCTCCCGCAGACGCGGTTTCGCCGGGGTCTCGAGCCACCGATGGAGGTATTCGTTCAGAGTAAGATCGGCGCCTTGTATCTGGCGGCCGAGATCATGCTCGCGCAACACCTTATTAAGGTAGGACTGGGCATGCCGGACGGGGCCCCGGACAATGCGGCTGTGGTAGCGCCGTTTGCGCGTTTCGCGGTCGCGGCCGAGGAAGACGCGCACAAGCCACCGGCTTCGTCCCCGTCCCACGATTTGCCCGGTTTTTCTGGCCAAACACGCCCTCCTTCTCGAAAATCTGGCACACCGTTGGCACACCGGCGTGGGGTGAACCCCTCGGTTGAGACAAACTATGTTGGCACACCTGCTGTAGTTTCGTTTTCTGAACCCTTCCATTGAGACAATCTATCGTTGGCACATTTGGCATTCATCGATTCGTCTCACTGATTT
>JBAUVZ010000383.1:0-2646 GCA_049583505.1 Candidatus Sulfotelmatobacter sp. | reverse complement strand
CTTATTGCACTGCCACCAACCAGTTTGGCTGCAGCGGTCTTTTCTTTGCAGGGTACGATCCCGTGAACAAGCTGCCTTATTCAGAAAATCGGACGCTCGACTTCCAGTGGCAACCGCGCAACACCTGGGTTGTAACTCTGGGATACGTCGGCAACCATGGAGTCCACGAGATTATTCCGCTACCGTTCAATCAAGCGCAGGTTGCCACACCGCGGCATCAGTTGCTGGTCGGTGGGCCGAACGTCCAGAGCTACTCTTACGGTTGGCAGGTACCCGGTGTAAGCGTCGAGAACACTCAGACGCTGGTTGATGGTTTCGCGACCGGGAACGCGGCCCTGCGCGCTCCTTACATCGGCTATGATCCCAATTCGGTTTCCTACCAAGCGAGGGGAATCTCGAACTACGACGCCCTGCAGGTAGGGCTCAATAAACGGCTCAGCCATGGCCTGCTCGTCACCGCGGCCTACACCTACTCGCATACGCTCGATGAGCAGAGCGGCCTGGGCTTGTTCTTTACCGGCAACGATCCGAACAACCTGAAGTCAAACTACGGCAGCTCTGACTTCGATCGCACTCACGTTTTCTCGGTGAGCTACCTCTATCAGATCCCGGGCCTGCCGACGGCCCAAGGGTGGCTGAAGCAACTCACGAATGGATGGGGATTGAACGGAGTAACCACGCTGCAAAGCGGACAGCCCTACAGCGTCAATGACTATAGTGGAAGCGTCGCCAGCCTCTACTGGGGCGGGGGAAACGATGCCATCACAAATCCTATTGTGCCAGTCGGAGGCGCTGGCTCGACCAGTAAGAATCCGATCCTTCAGGGCACGACTGGGATCAACGCGCTCAACCCCGTGTTGAACGCTGCGGCGTTCGGTCCGCCCACACCGTATGCACCCGGAACGAACGGAGTACCACCCTGCGATCCGGTCACAGGAGCCTGTGATTACTTCGAGACTGGTTACACAACCGGTGGCCGCAATATTTTCCGTGGACCGTTTCAGAATCGATTCGACTTGGGAGTCTTCAAGACGTTCAAACTCACGGAACGTTTCGCCCTCAGATATGACGCTCAAGCTTTCAACATCTTCAACCATCCCAGCTTCGATATACCCAACAACAGCGTGCAATTCGTGACCAATTTTGAAAACCCGCCCATTTACGGTCCGGCGTCATCCGGAACCACACCCTGCGTTCCGCTTCCCGTAGGTCCCAACATTACGGCGGGTCAGGGAGCGTTTCTGTGTCCTCCCAAGGGACACTTGGGTCTGATTCAGCACACCATCGGCAGCCCGCGCTTCCTTCAGATGGCGTTGCATCTAACCTTCTGACGATGCGGACGCACTTAAGTCTCAGGAGGGTGATCAGCCTGTTGCTGATCATCCTCTTCTTCCCCTCCGGATTCGCTTTCGCCTGGGGCAACGAGGGCCACACTTACGTCAACCGTGTCGCGGCCCAGAAGATCCCGGCCGACATGCCTCGCTTTCTACGCCGCGCCGTCGCGGAACTCACCTACCTCGGCCCTGAACCGGACCGCTGGCGCAGTCCCTCGGAATTGCAGCTCAAGAACGCGCAGAAACCCGACCACTTCATCGACCTTGAACGCATGGCCTGGCTCGATCCGCTTCCCGCGACCCGCTATGAGTTTTATCGCAAACTCTACGAAAAGCGCGCCACCACCACCGACCATCCCGACAACTACCTTCCCGAGCACGTCGGACTTCAACCCTACATCACGCTCGAAATCTTCGGCCGCCTGAAAGCCGCTTTTCGCGAATACCGTCGCCTGCGGCAGCTTCATCAACCCACGGCTCCGGTCGAGCACGCCATCGTGTTCTATGCCGGATGGCTCGGCCATTACGTCGCCGATGGCTCCCAGCCCCTGCACACCACCGTTCAATACAACGGCTGGGTCGGCCCCAATCCCAACGGCTACACCACCGAGCACAAAATTCACGCCCTCTTTGAAACCACTTACGTGGCCCAGAACATCGCCGCCAAAGATTTCTCCAACCTGGTTCGCGCCCCCGAGCACCTCACCGACCCCTTCCAGCAATACGTGACGTACTTGCGAGAGTCGAACCGCCAGGTCGAAACCGTGTACGCTCTAGAAAAGGCGGGCGGATTCACCGGCAAAGGTACGCCCGAGGCCTTCACCTTCACCACCCAAAGACTTGCGGCAGGCTCCCAGATGCTTCTGAACCTCTGGTACACAGCCTGGCAAGACAGCGCGACCAACCCAGAAACGCCGACAGCGCCGCCCAAGCCCGCCGAACCAAAGTAGCCTCATGTGGGGACAGCCGCCCTGGGCCGTCCGTCGAGCGCAGCTCTGTTTTACTTCCAATCTCTTGATGGGAGAATTTGAGCGCTCAGGCATGGGGCATAAGAGGGGCATAGCTTGGGCAATTGTGGACGTTCTTACGGCTGCCAATTTTGCAATCGCCACGATCGCCGCGCTCATAGGCTACGTGCTTTTTGAATTCCTTCGAAAGAGATTCTAGGCAAACGTGGCTCTGATTTTGGGCTGCAAAAGAAACAGCAGTAATGCTCAATGAGTTCTATAAAAAGGGATGTCAAGAGAAAAGTTCTCCCTCGACCGGAGACCGAGAAGATTTTGTCTCGAGATCCAGCCCACTTCACTGTAAG
>JBAUVZ010000382.1:0-13627 GCA_049583505.1 Candidatus Sulfotelmatobacter sp. | reverse complement strand
AGTTCGCCTATGTGGCAAATTGGATGGGGAATGACACGGAAGGTAATGTCTCGATGTACACCATCGACGCCACGACCGGGCTGTTAACGCCCACAGGAACGATAGCTACGGAGCTATCTCCTACCTCAATAGCCATCCATCCGTCCGGAAAGTTCGCCTATGTGACGAATTCCGGCTCGAACAGCGTCTCCATGTACAGCATTGATAGTGCCAGCGGGACCTTGACGCTCATAGGGACAATAGGCACATGAAGGGGCCGGCTCTGAAGCAAGAAAAAAACAGGGAAGAGGAGAGAACCATGATTTCCAAAACGTTTCGCATCGCTCGAATAATTGTTCTGGCTAGCTTTGCGCTCAGTTCCGCTGCCTGGGCTGCGACTTGTTCAGACGGCTCCCTGAGCGGCACCTACGGGTCTTTGGGCGAGGGCACGAACCAAGAGGGTCAGCCTGAGGCCAACCTCTTCCAGTTCAAATTTGACCCATCCACAGGCAAGTTTACGGGAACGGATGAAACCGGGGCTTCTGTTAGTGGAACATATGAAGTCGCTTCAAACTGCACGGTCACGGGTACGACCACGAAAGACGGAAGCACTCACCCTTTCTCTGCTGTGGTCACTTCCGCCGGGTTGCAATCAGTTAGCGGAAACCCAGGTGCTACCAATGGAGGTTTCTGGGTGGCGCAAGGTTCCCCGTCCTGCACCAACGCCGGAGTTAGGGGTAGGTTTGGGTTGGCAGTGAGGGGGAGCTTCCTCGCAGGAGCGCCGTTCACGGGTCCAGTGATCCTCATCGGCGAGTTGGCGTTAAGTGTAAACGCTTCTGGAGATGGAGTGATAAACGGACACATAGCGGGTAGCGAGAACGGCACGATTCTCACGTTCGCTGAGGAACCAGTCACAGGGTCTTACTCGGTCGATGCGAACTGTAAGGGCATACTTACAATAACGCCGAAAGGCGAGTCCGTATTGAATTTCAGCTTCGTGATTGTCGACTGCGGGAAGGAAATGCTGGCCGTTGAGACGGACGCGGACACGGTTGTCAACGGCACGCTGGTGAAGCGCAATTAAGTAACGAAGACGGCATCTTGGGCAAAGCGCTCGCCCTACAACTTTCATCACTCAAGAGAGGAGCGAATCCATGAGGCATAGTCGTTTCATCAGTTCGACCTCACCGATCGCTATGAACCGCAACTTCACCAGCATTCTCGCATCGATTTTGGTTTGCCTGGCCTTTGGGTTCCTGACGGGTTGCGGCAGCAGTTCGAGCACGCCGCCTCCGCGGGATAGAGTCTCTGAAAGACTGCCAGAAACTAGCCACTAACTCAGGAGGCTGCACAGACATTACTTCCGTTACTGTGTGCTCTTCCGCAAGGCTAAATATAATCTAACTGCCACGACGACAAAACTCCCGCCCGAGGAGGATGACCGTGTCCGAGACAGTAAGCGACAAACCCATCACTTGCGTTGCGTGTGAATATCGCTATCCCGCGAGTGAAGGAATTTGCCGGATGTGCGGGACTGAACCTCCCCTCCGGCCGCTTTGGGCTGTTCCCAACATATTCAGCCGACCCAGTCATGATGTCGAAGGGTCGAGTCCCAGTAGCCAACAGAGACCTCCCAAGTCAGGGCTCAGGAGATTGGTCCCGGTCACCGCTGTCTTGATGTCGCTAATGGTGGTTACATCGTCTTTCTACGATATGCGCAAAGGCACCTTGCCTAAAGAATCCGGCGCAGTAGCCGAACCTGCGGCGACCTCAGAGCAGATAAAGCAAGAAAACACTGGTGAACGACTCATCGTCCACAATCCAGTCAGAGGAGTTCAGCAGTTCGTAGCAGGAAAGCTCAGAACCGCTCAAACAATCGCAGCGAAAGAGGCTGATCCCGTTGAGTTGTGGAAGGCGGTCAAGCGAGGAAGCGTGAACGCGGAAATCACACTAGCCACCCTTTATTTGGAGGGAGAGGCAGTACCACAGAACTGTGAACAGGCACACATGCTTCTATATGCCGCATCAATGAGAGGCAGCAAAGCTGCCGATAATTTTCTGAAGAACAGCTATGCAGAGCGATGCGAATGATTTGGCTCCGCTGCCCCTAAGCAGCCTTCTTCGCCGCCCTCACCTTCGCCATCTCGCCTTTTGTGCCGCCGCGATCCTCTTCCTACCTGCCACTGAGATTGTGCGCTTGGGCTTCAGCGCATGACCTTTCGCCTTTGCCCATCGCTTTTTCTGCGCCAGGCCGATCCTCTTACGAGCGGCAGCTAATAGAGTGCTCCGCCCGTTTGAATGTGCGCTTCCCAAAGCCGCGAGCGCGGCAGTGAATCGTTGGACTTGCTGCTGTGCCCTATCCAGTTCTTTCTTCAATACATTCCTAACTGGCGGAAGGATCATGGGAAAGATTGATGCGGCGTTTCGAGAATAACGTAGCCCTGAGGATCGGCGATGTATTCTTCTTCTTTAATCAACCACAAACTTGAATTCCACAGTATTGCCAACCCCACGTGCAAACGAATGTAGCTCAATCGAGCGACACATCAGTGCGCGCCCCAATCCCATACGCTAGGTTCGTAGATAGCAACGAAAGATGAGGATGAGTCAGAATCGCTCACTTTAGTAGGGAAGTACGGCTACCAGCCTTTCGCGCCCTTGACAGAATTCCAACGCCCAGAAGTACGTTCTTGGCTGCCATAAGCTCCGATTCAAAAGACGATCAATACTGACCAGCTTTCCGAAGCCTGAAGTTTGATACTGGCCATTCACGAGGTTCTGACGACAAGGGAATCTCGTGAACAACCCTGGCTTTATGGAGGTTTCAATGAACCTAAGTCTGCTGGATCCAAAGCTGATTGTGCTCGTCGCCGCGGTAATTGTGATCATCGCGGTGGTTGCCTGGCTGTACGTGCGAAAACGCAAGAGTACGACTGAAGACCTGCGGCAGAAGTTTGGGCCCGAGTACGAGCGGGCGGTACTGACGCATGGCTCAGAACGAAAAGCAGAAGCGAAACTAGCGGATCGCGAGAAACGAGTTGAAAAGCTCAATATCCGCGATTTGGATTCGATGGAACACGAGCGCTTTTCCGAACGGTGGGAAGCTGTGCAGTCTCGCTTTGTCGACTCCCCGAAGGGGGCGGTTGTAGAAGCCGATGACTTGGTGTCCTCTGTGATGAAAGCTCGTGGCTATCCCGTATCCGATTTCGATCAACTTGCCGCCGACATTTCTGTCGATCATCCCCGAGTGATGGAGAACTACCGCTCTGCGCATGAGATTGCGTTGCGGGTGGGAAAAGACCAGGCATCCACCGAAGAACTGAGAACGGCAATGATTCACTACCGCTCTTTATTTGAGGAGCTAGTGCAGGTGCCAGTGGCTGTTGAAAGGAAAGAGGTCGCTTAATGCCGGGTGGCACTGCGGCCCGGCAACAGACGGAAGACGCAATCGAAGCTTATTAAAGGAGGAGAGGAAAACATAATGAAACCAAGCACGCAAGACCGGACCGAGGGCAGGCTCCACGAAGTGAAGGGGAAAATCAAGGAGGAGGTCGGAAAGGCGACGAACGACCCGGATTTGGAGGTCTCAGGAAACGCGGAAAAGAAAGATGGCAAAGTTCAAGAGTGGATTGGGCGCGCGGAAAAAGCGGTCGGAGAATAAAGGAACGAAGCTCCATAATGATCCACCTCGCGCCCGGAAGAGTATGCGTAAGGCATGACTGATGGAGGTTCTTCAATCATGACCGCGAAGCTTGCTACAGCACATGACCAAATCTTGGCTCGTTTGGAAGACCCTAGCTTCATCGAGGAGGGCATCGTTTCCCGCAGCGCCTGCGACAAACTCCGGTTTGGCATTATGCAGTTTGACTGCGGATACCTCTCGCCCTTTTTCATTACTGACCCTGAACGCATGGAAGTTACGTTCGAGAATGTCTATGTTCTTATTTACGAAAGGAAAATCAGTTCCAGGAAAGACCTGCTCCCGCTACTTGGGCAGATCACAGACAGTGGCAAGCCACTGCTCATAATCGCCGAGGATGTTGCGGGTGAGGCACTAGCTACTCTCGTCGTAAACAAGTTGCGCGGCCCGCTGCAAGTTGCCGCCGTAAGAGCCCCTACTTGCGGGGATCAGTGCAAGGGTATGCTCTACGAGATTGCCCTTCTCACCGGGGGCAAGGCCATCACGGGAGACCTCCCGCTCAGAAACATACGGATTTCCGATCTCGGTCAGGCCAAGAGGATCGTCATCGACAAGAACCGCACCGTCGTTGAAGGCGGGGAAGCAGCTGGCTAGGGGGTACCCGAGTCCCTACGTCCTACTGCTCGATGGTCATCTCTGAGTTGACCGGTTTCTGGGTCACCTGTTGCGTGCCCGGCAATTGCGAACGATCCCATCCGCCGCCCAAGGCCTCTACCAATGCCACGGCGGAGGTCATCTGTTGCACCTGAAGAGTATTCAGAATCTGCTGGTCCGCGAGCACTGTGGTCTGGGCAATCAGCACGTCGACGTAGGGATCGACGCCAGTTTCGTACCGCGCCTGTTCAAGCTTGAGGAAGGTTTGAGCGGAATTCACTGCCTCCTGTTGTTGCTGGATCTCCTTCGATAGAATGCGCACTTCAGCAAGAGAATCTTCTACCTGCTGAAATGCGGAAAGCACTGTCTGACGGTAACTGGCGAGATCTGCATTGTAGGTCGCTACATATTGTTGGACAGTGGCGCGGCGCAAACCGGCGTCGAAAATGGTTTCTGGGATCGACGCACCGATTGACCAGAAACGGCTCGGCCAGGAGAGCCAATGATGAAAGGATGAGCTCTCAAAGCCGCCCTCGGCACTCAAAGTCAGGTTCGGATAATAGGCCGCGTAAGCGATGCCGATTGCTGCGTTAGCTTCGGCCATAGTGCGCTCGGCGGCGGCAACGTCGGGCCGCCGCTCCAGCAGTTCTGAGGGCATGCCGACTGGAATCGGCGGCGGAGCAGCCGTCATCGGCTTCACCGGGATGGAGAAATCGGAGGCAGCCTTGCCGATGAGTACGGCGATTGCGTGCTCATACTGCGCCCGCGCGATTCCAACATTAGTTGCCCCCGCCTGCGCGCTGTGCAGCGTGGTTTCAGCTTCGACCACTGAAATCTCGTCGTCGATGCCGGCTTCATAGAGCGCACGGGTCAGGTCGTACGCTTTCTGGTCCGCCTCGACGGTGTCGTCGTAAATCTTTTGCAGTTGGTCCTGGCCGCGAATCTCGAAAAAATACTCTGCGAGGCTGGCTTGCTCGGTCAGGCGCTCGTTCTCGAGATCGGCCGCGCTCACCTGGGCAGCGTACTGGGCTTGGTGCACGGCGTTGCGAACCTTGCCCCAAAGGTCGGGCTCCCAGGACGCTTCGAGCGGCAGCGTGTAGAGCGTGCTTTGCAGTTGTGGACTAGCGGTGGTGCCCGTGCCGGACGTATTAGTGTTGGTCGTGCTCAAGTTTGCCGAGGCCCGCGAGTGTGTGACCGAGGGCGCGATCGACAGCGTGGGGAAATATTGCGAACGGGCCTCGCGAACCACGGCGCGCGCTTCCATGAAGTTCTCGAAGAATTGCTTGATGTTCTGGTTGTTGATATCGAGTTGCTCTTCAAGTGCGTTCAGGTCGGGATCGTTGAAGATCTCCCACCACTTGCCGCGTAACTTGGCATCCGCAGGTTGTGCAGGCGTCCAGAGTCCGGCTTCCTGGGACTGCGTGGGTGACTCCTTGTACTCCGGCACAGGCGCCTGCGGCGAAGGTGGGTGATATTTCGGTCCGACTACGCAGCCCGCTAGGACCAAGAAGAGTGCAGCTGCACACAACCGAATCATGCCGTTCGCTAGATTTCGTGTGAAAATCTTCATAACGTTCCTGCCTAGCCGAATCAGCTAACCAACCGTTCGCCTCACCCCATTGTGCTAGCCGGCCTCCGGAGCTGGGGAAAGGCTGGCGTGCTGTTTTCCCTGCATCCGCAGCCGCAGCCGGTCGAACGCCAAATAGACGACCGGCGTGGTATAGAGCGTCAGCAACTGGCTCAAGATCAGCCCTCCGACAATCGTGATGCCAAGGGGCCGGCGGAGCTCATACCCCGTGCCCGTCCCCAAAGCCAAGGGCAGAGCGCCCAATAGCGCAGCCATCGTCGTCATCAGGATCGGACGGAAGCGCAACATGCATGCCTCGAAAATAGAGTCTTCTGGACTCTTTGCCTCTTCTCGCTCTGCCTGAAGAGCGAAATCGATCATCATGATGGCGTTCTTCTTTACGATTCCAATCAACAGCACAATGCCAATGATGGAGATAATGTTCAGATCCTGCTTGAAGAGCAGCAATGCCAGCATAGCGCCTACGCTCGCCGACGGCAGTGTCGAGATGATCGTCAGGGGATGGACCAGGCTTTCGTACAAAATACCGAGTACGATGTAGATCGCCAGCAGCGCCGTCACAATCAGCACGGGCTCGGTGCCTAGAGATTGCTGATAAGCCTGCAGCGTACCCGCATAAAAGCCTTGCAGCGTGGAAGGCGCGCCGAGGCGCTTCTGCATCTGGGTGATGGCCAATGTGGCATCGCTCAACGATACATTCGTTGCCAGGTTAAACGATACGGTGACCGAGGGGAATAATCCCGTATGGTTGACAGCGAGGGGTGTCGTGTTGGCTTTGCCGTTGGCCACGGTGAGCAGAGGAATGTTGCCACTGCCGGATTGAAGGTAAATGTCTTTCAATCCTTCCGGGGTTTGCCAATACTGCGGAGCAACCTCGAGCACCACGTAATACTGATTTAACTGCGTATAGATGATGGACACTTCCGACTGGCCAAACGCACTGTATAGCGAAGAGTCTAGTTGCTGTGCGGTGATGCCGAGCTTGGCCGCCGTCACGCGATCATAGTTCATTACCTCATCCAGACCGCCATTCTGCTGGTCCGAACTCACGTCCTGCAGACCCGGCAGGTGCTGCATCTCATTCAGTATGATCGGCGCCCATTTGGAAAGATCCTGCACATTGTCAGATTGGAGCGTGTACTGGTACATCGCATTGCTGGACCGGCCCCCGATGCGGAGATCTTGTACGGCCTGGAGAAACGCAGAAGCCACGGGCAGACGGTTCAATTTGGGGCGCAGGCGGTTGATGATCTGAGCGGCGCTCACTTTGCGGTCGGCCAGCGGTTTGAGAGCAACGTAAAGCGACCCGGTATTGGTGGCCCCACCGCCGCCGGTAAACGCAATCACATTCTGTACGGCAGGATCGCTCTTGATGACGGCACCGATCTGCCGAATCGAGTTGTCCATTGCCGGAAAGGATGAATCCTGCGGGCCCCGTACACTGCCGGAGATCGCTCCTGTGTCCTCCACCGGGAAGAAGCCCTTGGGAATCTTGACGATCAGCACTACATTGAGCGCGATTGTGATGAAGAGTACGACGAGAGTAGGCGTGGGATGGTCGAGCACCCAATGCAGGCTGCCGCGATACAACGACAGCACCCAGTCAAAGAATTTCTCGCTGGCCATGTAGAGGCGGCCATGTTTTTCCCAGCGCTCGTTCTTCAACAGGTAGGCGCACATCATGGGCGTCGTGGTCAGCGAGATGATCATGGACACGAAAACGGCGGTTGAGAGAGTGACGGCGAATTCCCGGAAGAGACGGCCAACGATTCCGCCCATCATCAGAAGAGGAATAAAGACGGCGATCAGCGAAATGCTGATAGTAAAGACGGTGAACCCGATCTCTTCCGCACCCTTCAGCGCCGCGGCAAAGGGCTTGATGCCGTTCTCCAGGTGGCGTGAGATATTTTCCATCACCACGATGGCATCATCCACCACAAACCCGGTTGCAATGGTCATCGCCATCAGTGAGAGGTTGTCCAGGCTGTATCCGAGCATGTACATCACTGCGAACGTGCCGATCAGCGAGACCGGCACCGCGACGGCGGGGATGAGCGTGGCGCGGCCGTTGCGCAGGAACACGAATACCACGACGATGACCAGGCCGATGGAAATGAGCAGCGTCTTTTCCACGTCACTGACCGAGGCGCGGATGGTGATTGTGCGATCCAGAACGACGGTGGTCTCGATACCGAGCGGAATGGACGCCTGAATCGACGGAAGTTGCGCCGTTATGCTGTCGACGGTGGAGATGATGTTGGCACCGGGCTGGCGGAAAATGATAACCGTAATCGCGCGCTTGCCGTTCAAATAGCCCGCAGCACGGACGTTTGCCACCGAGTCTGTCACCTGAGCGACGTCGGATAGATGGACGGCCGCACCGTTGTTATACCCAACGACCAGCGGCTTGTAGTCCTCGGCTAGAGAGATCTGGTCGTTGGCCAGGATGTCCGCGGTAACATTGCCGTCAGTAATTTGACCTTTGGCCAGGTCAGCGTTCTGCAAACTCAGTACTGACTGCAAATTCGCAAGAGTAAGTCCATAGCTGGCCAATTGTGTTGGATTTGCATCCACGCGCACGGAGGGCAACGCGCCACCTCCGACCGTGACCTGTCCTACTCCTTGTATCTGCGACAACTTTTGCGCGAGGACGGTGGAGGCTTCGTCATAAAGCTTATCGGGACCGTACTTGTCCGACGTAAGGCCGAGAATCATGATCGGCGAATCTGCGGGATTGACCTTGCGATAAGTCGGATTGCCCGGCAGATTGGCGGGCAGATAGGTTCGCGCCGCATTGATCGCGGCCTCCACATCGCGCGCCGCGCCATCAATGTCGCGGCTGAGATCGAACTGAATGGTGACCGATGTGCTGCCGAGAGTGCTGGCGGAGGTCATCTCCGTCACCCCAGCAATATGACCGAATTGCCGCTCCAGGGGGGTAGCGACGGAGGACGCCATAATGTCGGCGCTGCCCCCTGGCAAGCCTGCACTGACTGAGATAGTCGGGAAATCGACCTCCGGCAGAGGCGCCACCGGCAGCACCTCAAACGCAATCGCCCCGGCAAGGGCAACCGCCACCGTAAGCAGCGTGGTAGCCACGGGCCGCCGAATGAAGGGTTCGGAGATGTTCATGCCGGTCCTGCCTGTTCTGCGTCTCCGGTTTGGGGCTGCTGCAGTTTGTGCCCAAAGCGCTGCGCCAGATTGTCAAAGAAGATGTAGATGACGGGCGTGGTGTACAACGTAAGCGCCTGGCTCAGCAGCAATCCGCCCACCATGGCGATGCCCAGCGGCCGGCGCAACTCGGAACCGAAGCCAGTTCCGAGCGCCAGCGGCAACCCAGCCAGCAGCGCAGCCATGGTGGTCATCATAATCGGGCGGAAGCGGAGCAAGCAGGCTTCGTAAATTGCATCGGTCGCATTCTTTCCGTGCTTCCGCTCGCCTTCCAGCGCAAAGTCGACCATCATGATGCCGTTCTTTTTCACGATACCGATCAGCAGGACGATGCCGATGATCGCGACCACACTCAAATCCTGGTGAAAGAGAATCAGCGCAAGGAAAGCGCCTACGCCCGCCGACGGCAGTGTGGAGAGAATCGTAATCGGGTGGATGAAGCTCTCGTACAAAACGCCAAGCACGATATAAACCGTGACCAGCGCAGCCAGAATGAGTAACGGTTCATTGGACAGCGAATTCGTGAAAGATGCCGCGGTACCCTGAAAGCCAGCTTGGAGGCTAGGGGGCATGTGCATGTCCTTCTGCACTTTGTCGACCGCCGTAATGGCTTCGCCCAGTGCGGCGTTTGGCGCCAGATTAAACGACACCGTGATGGCCGGAAATTGTCCCTGGTGGTTGATGGAGAGCGCCTCCGTCGTCTTCTCAAAGTGCGAGAAAGCGGTCAGCGGTACAGCATTGCTCAGGGCGGAACTGGTGGCGCCTGCAGAGTTTGCTCCATTACTCGACGTCGAGGATGCGCTCGGCGAAAGCGCGTTCGCAGGTGGAGCAAGCGTATTTGCCGATGGAGTGTACGGAGCTGAAGCCGTCAGCGCATTGGATCCCGCAGCGGATGCCCCGGAGGACGCGAACGAGGTAGAGGCGACGGTACCAGTTGCGCCTGCCGACGCATTGGACTGGATGTAGAGATGGTTCAGCTTGTTGGGGTCCAGCTGAAACTGCGGCTCACTCTCGAGCACAACATGGTACTGATTCACCTGGGTATACATCGTGTTAATCTGCCGCTGGCCGAAGGCATCATACAAAGTGTTATCGATGGTGGTCGGCGCTATACCAAATCGCGAGGCCGTAACGCGGTCAATCACCAGAGATACAGCCAGCCCTCCGGTTTGTTGATCGGTGGCGACATCTTCCAGTTCCGGCAACTGCTTCAGCCGGCCGACGAATCGGTTGGTCCAGTCGTTCAGTTCGTTAGCATCGGGGTCTTCGAGAGTGTACTGGTACTGCGTACGGCTCACGCGATCGTCCACGCTAATGTTCTGCACCGGTTGCATGAACAGCTCTATGCCCTGAACCTGGTCCAGGTTCGACTTGAGCCGGCGAATTACGTCGGAAGCACTCAGATTGCGCTGGTCGAGCGGCTTGAGGTTGATCGACATTCGACCGCTGTTCGTGGTTGTATTCGTTCCGTCGGCACCGATAAACGACGAGAGGCTCTCCACCGCTGGGTCATCCAGAATTACCTTTGCCAGCTCCTGCTGCTTCGTTGCCATGGCTTTTGAGCCGATCGTCTGCGGTGCCTGCGATATGCCCTGGATGACGCCCGTATCCTGCACCGGAAAAAATCCTTTCGGGATGATGACGTAAAGAAAGATCGTGAGCATCAGGGTCGCCAGCGCGACCAGCAGCGTAATGGTCTGGAAGCGAAGAACGAACTTCAACGTCCGGCCATAGAAGGCGATCATCCCCTCGAAAGCACGCTCTGTGGCTCGATAGACGCGCCCCTGCTGCTCTTTGGGCTGGTGCCGCAAGATTCGCGCACTCATCATGGGCGTGAGCGTAAGGGAGACTACCGCCGAAACGACAATCGTGACCGCCAGGGTCACGGCAAACTCCCGGAACAGGCGACCCACCACGTCGCCCATGAACAGCAGCGGAATCAGCACGGCAATGAGCGACACGGTCAGAGACAGAATGGTGAAGCCAATCTGCTCCGCACCCTTGAGGGCCGCTTCCATGGGCGGTTCGCCCTCTTCGATGTAGCGCGCAATGTTTTCGATCATCACGATGGCATCGTCCACAACAAACCCGGTGGAGATGGTCAGCGCCATCAGCGATAAATTATCCAGGCTGTAGCCGAGGATGTACATCGCTGCGAAAGTGCCGATCAATGAAAGCGGCACAGCCACGCTCGGAATAATGGTGGCATACAGACTGCGCAGGAAAAGAAAGATGACCAGCACGACGAGCCCGACCGTCAACATCAATTCAAACTCAACATCGGAAACCGAGGCTTCGATGGCGGTTGTAAGATCGGTGAGCGTGTTTATCTGAATGCCCGTGGGCAGGTTGGCCTCAAGCTGCGGCATGAGTTGCTTGATGCTCTTGACCACGCTGATGGTGTTGGCCCCGGGCTGGCGTTGCACGTTCAGGATGACGGCAGGGGTCTGGTTCATCCAGGCCGCCTGATTGTTGTTCTCCACGCCATTCACGATCTGCGCCACATCGGTCAGCATCACTGGCGCGCCGTTACGGTAGGCAACTACAACCTTCCGGTAGTCATCGCTGGTGACCAGTTGATCGTTGGCGTCGATCTGGTAATCCTGGCGTGGCCCATCGAAATTTCCCTTGGCGGCATTCACACTTGCCTGGGTCAGCGCCGAGCGCAGGTCCTCCATGTTGATGCCGTAGGATGACAGCGCCGCAGGGTTCGCTTGAATTCGGACTGCGGGCTTTTGGCCGCCGCTGATGGTTACAAGGCCGACACCGTTGAGCTGCGAAATCTTAGGTGCAAGGCGCGTGTCCACAAGGTCCTCGACCTGAGAAAGCGGCATGGAACTTGAGGTGATGGCCAGGGTGAGCACAGGAGCGTCGGCGGGATTGGTCTTACTGTAGGTCGGCGGCGCCGGCAGAATGGATGGCAAAAGACTCTGCGAAGCGTTTATGGCAGACTGCACCTCTTCCTCAGCCACATCGATATTCAGACTGAGGTTGAACTGCAGCACAATGACGGAAGTACCACCGGAACTGGTCGAGGTCATTTGGCTCAAGCCCTGCAGTTCGCCGAATTGACGCTCCAGTGGCGCCGTCACCGTCGTCGCCATCACAGTCGGGCTCGCCCCTGGATAAAACGTGAGCACCTGAATAGTGGGATAGTCGACTTCCGGCAAAGCGGAGACCGGCAGTTGAGTGTAGCCAACAATACCGACCAGGAGGATTGCAGCCATGAGCAACGAAGTCGCAACCGGCCGCAAGATAAACGGACGAGAAGGACTCACGGGGTGCTGCTCCCGGTCGTGGCTGCCGCAGGTTTGGCCGAACCCTTATTCTGAACAACGACCGCGATGTTATCCTGCAATTTGTCGAAGCTGCTGTTGGCGACAACATCCCCAGGATTGACACCGTCAACCTGCGTTTCACCGCCGTCCGTGACTCCCGGCTTTATGCTGCGCATGTGGGCGATATTGTTTTGAATCACATACACGAATGATGCCTGGCCATTCTGTTGAATAGCTGATGCCGGAATCAGGGTCACGCCCTGCAACGTATTCACCAGCAGCCGCGTGTTCACAAACTGGTTGGGAAAAAGCGCACCGTTCTTATTGCCGAAGACGGCTCGTGCTCTCACTGTTCCTGTCGTGGTGTCGATCAGGTTGTCGAGCGTCAACAGCTCCCCGCTCGCAATCTTCGTCTGCGCAGTGCGATCAAAGGCATCGACGGAGAGTTTAGCCTTCTTGCGTAGGCGAGCTTCAACCGGGCCGAGACTGTCTTCCGGCATCGTGAAAATTACAGTGATGGGATCCAACTGCGTAATGACAGCGAGGGTTGTGGTTCCTGAAGCCTGCACTACGTTGCCGGGATCCACCAGTCGCAACCCGACGCGCCCACCGATAGGAGCAGTGATATGGCAGTACTCGACCTGAATCTGGTCAAACTGCACGCTTCCCTGGTCGTTTTTTACCGTGCCCTCTTCCTGCAGTACAAGCTTTTCCTGGTCGTCCAGGATTTGCTTCGCAATGGCGTTGCGCGCCCATGCGGCGCGGTACCGTTCAAGGTCCATCTGTGCTTGGGCGAGCAGGTTCTGGTCGCGCTCGAGCGCGCCTTGCGCCTGCAACAGAGTAGCTCGGTACGGACGCGAATCGATGTCAACCAGCGGATCACCCTTGCTTACCAGTTGACCTTCCTTATAGTGCACGGCTATGACCAGGCCATTCACCTGGCTGGTAATCGAATCGGTATAGACGGGAGTGACCGTACCGATTGCATCCAGGTAAACGCCAATGTCACCTTTCGTGGCCGTCACCGTAGTAATGTTGATCTTCGGCGGGGCAGGCGCGGGTTTTTTCGCGTCCTCGTGGTGGCGCCACAGCACTACCGCAAGCACGAGGAGGAGCAACAACACAATCCCTATAACGATCCACAATACTTTATGTCGGTGAGGTTCCGAACCGTAAGCCGTGAGTTGATGGCCACGCTCGATGTGGGGCGGTTCACTCGTGTCAACGGTCAAAAGGAATCTCCTCTGTCGGCTCCGAATTGTTCAAAATTATAAATGTGGAATGGAAATTCCAACCCGCAATCATGAGCCCTAGAGC
>JBAUVZ010000381.1:0-2614 GCA_049583505.1 Candidatus Sulfotelmatobacter sp. | reverse complement strand
TACTTTTCCTGGTTCATAACGGCGCTCCTTTTCGGTAAGTGGTGGTGCGAACGATCACAACCTACCGCAAAGTGGGCGCCTTTTATATTGCGTGTAATGGCCTGTTAACGACAGTTTCATCCCTCGGCGCCGCGCTGTACATAAGTTCCTGCCTCCCATTCGCGCTGGGCCGTTGAAATGAGTCGGAGTACGCACCGAATTGTGCAAAATCATTCACATTGACAAATTGTCGAGAAAATCGGATGCTTGCGAGCCAGGCGTTGGGGGCTTCTAGCCCACCGTTTCAATATGTTTCCCTTACCGAGCACTTGGGCTAAGTTAAGAGTCCAACGTCGCGTCAGCAGCGGTAAACCTCACCACAGTAGGCCAAGCACGACAAAATCAGCGATAAGGGAGGAGAATCCATGAAAGCTTCGACGGCTGGATTCCTGATGTTCTTCTTGGCGCTCGGATCATTTTCGAGCGCTATGGCTGAGACAATGGACAGCGCATTGCCCTACCCGACAGAAAAAACGCCTGTAGCAATCGATCGCGGCCCGCTCACGGCGGAGTCAGGCACAATACCGATTTCGATTACAATTGCACTCAGATGGCGCGATCTGAACGATGCAGAAAACCTGCTGAAAGCGATCAACACGCCCGGGGATACACAGTTTCATCAGTTTCTGACCGCGAAGCAGTTCGTGGCTCGCTTTGCGCCCACGGATGCCGATGTCGCGAAGGTCATTGCGGCGCTAGGCAAATACGGGCTGACGGCGGAACGGACCACTGCCACGACGCTCAAAGTGACTGGCCTGCCAGCCGACATGGAGCGCGCCTTCGCGGTCAGCTTACACAATTATGAAGTTCCCGCGCACGATAATGTTCCAGGCTACACTTTCCATGCTCCTCTGACTCCCGCCACAATTCCTGCCGAAATTTCGCAGTGGGTAGTGGCCGTAGTCGGTCTGGATAGCCGCCCCAGGTTTCGTCCATTGAGTCGGACTGTTTCGCCGAAGCTGAGAATGGCGAGTTCGGTACGGCAGACAACGACGCCCGATGAACCTGGATTATGGACCGTAACCGACTTCGCCGATTATTACGATGTGCAACCGCTATACCATCGTGGCGTGACGGGGAGTGGTCGCACGATTGGCATCGTCACATTCGCGAGCTTTACACCGAGCGATGCTTTTGCCTATTGGAGTGCACTCGGGCTTTCCGTCGATCCGAACCGCATTAAGATCGTTAACGTAGATGGTGGACCCGGTGCGCCCAGCGATGCCTCAGGTTCGGGCGAAACCACCCTTGATGTCGAGCAGTCTGGCGGAATCGCTCCAGGGGCAAGAATCATTGTTTACCAAGCACCGGGTACAGGCCAAGGGAGTATTGATGACTTTGCTGCGGCTATTGATGGCAATTCAGCGGAGACCATCTCGGTGAGTTGGGGCGACTGGGAGGAGTGTGCCAATAGGGGTATTGGGGATTTCCCGTCTGCCTGTATGCCGCCGGACCTGACGTTCGTAGAAGCGACCCACGAACTATTCGTTCGCGCAGCCATACAGGGACAGACGCTATTCGCAGCCTCGGGAGACTGGGGTGCTTACACTGATTCCATCGACTGCCCCACGGGCGATGTCTGTAGTGTTGCACTCAGTGTGTTCTATCCGGCGAGTGATCCGGCAATTACTGCAGCGGGTGGCACTACCCTCCCAGGTGTCCAGGAATATTGTCTGAATGCCGCTTGCAGTCCTCCTTACGACATTAACATCCCACATGAGAGGGTATGGGGGTGGGATTATCTTATAGGTTTGTGCAGTGCTCTTGGGTACAACCCAATCACGTGCGGAATCTTCCCTGGCGGTGGCGGGGGAGGCGTGAGCGTTCTCTTTGAAGAACCCTTGTACCAGTTCTTCCTTCCAGGCACTCAACTCAGCCAACCTGGCCAGAGTTGGATCGTCAACGGAGAACTGGTGTACGCTCTGCCCGCGTACTATCCAGGCCGGAATGTTCCAGACATCTCCTTCAATGCCGATCCTTATACCGGCTACGAGATTTACTACACCTCGGAACCCAGCGGGGTTTTTGGTATTGCATCCTACGCGGGTGGCACGAGCTTTGTCGCGCCCCAACTGAACGGGGTGTCGGCCCTGCTAGGCCAAGATTTGCACGCCAGGCTGGGATTGCTCAACTTCCCCCTCTACCTGCTCGGTCTCACAGGTCAGGGCTATAGAGGCCCACATGCTCCGTTCCATGCGATACGGTACGGCGACAACTGGTTCTACTATGGCAGCAACGGCTACAACCCAGCAGTCGGGTTCGGGACGCTGGACGTCGCGAATTTTGCGGAAGCCCTTCGCGGCCCGTTCTAGCGCTCTTAGGTCGGGCACACTTGGCATGGGCGGTTCATCCGCCCTTTTTTTGGCGTGGATAACGGCTAATTTGCCCAACCTCGTAGATGTTCGGTTGCCGTCAACCGAGGACTGCCTCTCCCCGAGGCCGACGCTAGCTGGCGTAACATCGCCATTACAGTGCGCCGGGATAAACCGGCATGAAGTAGAGGATGCAAGAGCCTTACGAGAAAGGAGTAGCGACCCACTCGGCCTCGAGTCTTGCGCTGCTACCGCGAGGGACA
>JBAUVZ010000380.1:0-10680 GCA_049583505.1 Candidatus Sulfotelmatobacter sp. | reverse complement strand
TGCAGAGTGGCTGAGGGACGAGCCCTGTGACGCCACGGCAACCGGATCGGGATCATATATCCCGACCGCCAGGTGCCAACTCCCGCCCGGAAACGGGGAACATGAGATTCGGATGCGAGCTTCATTTGCATTCCGATAACCTCTTTTCCTTTTTCCGGGGAAAAGAGGCCTTTGTATTTTAGGACTCTTTTCTCCGGCTCGTCCTCAGCTATTCGCGGCCGTACAGAAATAAAGAAAGCGAGTAGCCCGATGTCGAATTACGACCCTCACTACGAACTGCGCTGCCGGGAATGCGGCCGAAGCTGGGGAAACCAGCCCCGTTCCATCTGCGACGAGTGTTTCTCTCCCCTCGAAATCACCTACGACTACGATGCGATCCGGGCCGCGAACTCCAAAGGAACGTCTGCCCAGGGAACTTTCACTCGCGAGCGCATCGCCGAGCGCCCGCCGAACATGTGGCGTTATGCCGAATTGCTGCCGCTGCCCGCGGGGTTCGAGCCGCGACTGCCGGTCGGGTTTACGCCTCTGTTCCAGGCGCCGCGTCTGGCGGCGCGTTTGGTGGGCACTACGAACGACGCGAAGGCAGCCGCGCAGAATCTCTACCTCAAAAACGACGCTGTCTGCTTGCCTACGCTGAGCTTCAAGGACCGCGTTGTGGCGGTCGCGCTCGCCCAGGCGCGCGCCTTCGGCTTCGATACGGTCGCGTGTTCCTCCACCGGAAACCTGGCCAATGCCGTGGCCGCGCATGCGGCGCGACTAGGTCTGAAGGCTTGGATCTTCATTCCATCTGATCTCGAGCCCGCAAAGATTCTTGGCACACAGGTCTTCGGCGCGAACGTGGTGCGCATCGCAGGCAACTACGACCAAGTGAACCGCCTGTGCTCGCAGATCGCCGAAGAACGCCGCTGGGGATTCGTCAACGTGAACCTTCGGCCTTACTACGCCGAAGGGTCGAAGACCGTCGGCTTTGAAATCGCCGAGCAACTGGGCTGGCGCCTGCCCGATAACGTGGTTGTTCCCATGGCCGGCGGATCGTTGATAACGAAGATCAAGAAGGCGTTCGATGAGTTGATCAAGCTCGAGTTGGTGGAGGAGAAGCCGGTAAAGTTCTTCGGCGCTCAAGCTACCGGTTGCTCCCCGATTTCGACTGCAGTGAAGACCGGCAGTGCGGAGATCGATCCGCAGAAGCCCGCGACTATCGCACGTTCGCTCGCCATCGGCAATCCCGCTGACGGGCACTATGCCATCAAGACCATCAAGCAGAGCGGCGGATGGAGCGAAGACGTGAGCGATCCCGAGGTGATCGATTCGATCCGTCTGCTGGCGGAGACCGAAGGCATCTTCACCGAAACCGCCGGAGGCGTGACCGTGGGCACGGCGGGCAAGCTCTATCGCCAGGACCGCATCCTGCCCGAGGAAACGACCGTGTTGTGCATCACCGGAAACGGCCTGAAAACGACGGATGTGCTCGCTGGCGTCTATGAGGCGGAGCGGCCGATCGCGCCTAAGCTGGCCGAATTCGAAAAGTATCTGCACGAAACGCTGGACACCGTCGAGGTCGCCAAAGAAGCGGCTGACGCGGTGGGCGTGTAAGGACGGAGGCATAAGATGGCGATCACTGTGCAGATTCCAACCGCTCTGCGACGGCACACCGCGGGCGTAGGCTCGATCGCGTGCGCAGCCACGAACCTGGGAGAGCTGTTCTCCGTCCTCGATGAGAAGTTTCCGGAACTGAAGCCACACCTGCGCGACGAGGCGGGACAGGTTCGCCGCTTCCTCAACATTTACGTGAACGAGGAAGACATACGTTTCCTCGGCGGGCCTGGGTACTCCTTTCAGGAAGGCGACGAGGTGCCGCTGGTGCCGTCGATCGCCGGTGGGGCGAGACAAGAATCAAGTTCGCGCCGTCGCAAAACCTCCTAGTGGCTGCGCGTTGCGGCGCTGATGATTTGCGTCCCGCCCGGCCCTGCGCGACGCGTGGTCTGAGCCTGTCCGACTTCCGGAAGCGCGTTTGCATTCGACGACGGCGTGAAGGGCACGCCATTATTCACCTGAGCGCAATCCATCCGCAGCGTGCCGTTGTCGTTGAACACCAGTCCACCAAAACGCAGCGTGCTGCCGGCGGCAAGAGCCTGCGTGTTGAGCATTTGCGTACTGCTGTCGACGTAGACTTCAACCTGGCTCGGGTTGGTGAGAGGAGAAACCTGCCCCGGCTGGGTGGCCAGTGTCGGGAACAAATCGTAGGGTGCAAGCGATACCGTGTAAACGCTGAAGTTGCCGCTTTGAGAAGAGTCTGCAACCGTACCGTCGATGGTTTGCGGCATCAAGGTGATGGTTGTAGATGCGGTGTATTGTCCGCCGTAAAAGTCGTTGAGAGCTTGCGAGTAGATGCTCACATTTTGGCCGGCGACCATAGTGGAGCCGTCAAAGCTCGCGGTAAAGGGAAGGGTCGCCAAATTATTGAACTGACCGGAGGTCTGAAATACTGTGCTGTCGGAAAAAGAGTAGACGCCCAAGCTCTGTCCCTGCACGGAATAATCCTGCCCTTGCTCCTCGCGTCCCAAGCTGTAAAAGTCTGGCTCAGCCGAGTCCACGAAAAGTAAAGGCCCCGTCATTACATTGAGAGCTGTGGGGTCGTACGCAGCGATGCGCGTGGCTAGCAGGGAACCATCGGACTGAATCGCCCCATCCATATCGATCAGCATGCCAACCGCAAGCGCAGAAAAGCCACCTATGCCTTGATAGGTCGTGGCGCTGTTGGCCGTGATGGGGAGCGTGTAAAGCGAAGGGCATGGACAGGTGAGAGACAGGAGGGGGCGCGTCAGAGTGAAGGTATTGCCGGTGGATGCGACGGCCGTCACTTCTCCATCGATGCTATTGACTTTGCCGTTTGCGGGATTCGTGGGCTGAGACACAAAATTGATCGGGGTGAGGGTGAAGGTCGGCGTTATCGAGTAGGGCTCGATGCCGGGGCCGGCGAAATAGCAACCGGGGAACGTTGCCGACTGTGACACGAGCAAGTCGAGGGCCAGCCCCATGCTATTGCCCGTTATCGTGATAGGCGCAGGCAAGTTCACACTCACATTGGCAGTGGGCGTCTGACCGTAGGCAAACGTACTGGTGAGGAGACCTCCTGGGTCATCCGAGCCCGCGGGTTCTATGGTTATGCAGGTAAACTCGGCGCTTCCCAGAGTGACGGTTGCTGCGGTGTAGATATCCTGCGGAATGCTCATGTTGACGAATGGATTGGCGCCGCCGTTCACGTCCATGAACTCGGCTCCCTGCGTTCCAGTGAACAGAGTGACGGTCTTTCCCGACTGGCTCGTCAAGGCGATGTTCTGGAAAACCAGACCGAACTCGGATAAGTGATCGTTGGCCGTGCTCGATAGAACTACGGTGACCGCGGTGTTGCCACTCAATGCCGGGCTCGACGGTCCGGACATGCTGCCGCTACCGCAGCCCGTCGTAAAGCTGACGAAGGCCAATGCGACCAAAACCGAAAGGAAGAACCGCATGCCCGAAACCGGTTTGAAGCGAGGAACGGGTGCCAGCGTGCTCATAGCAACCTCGTGAAAGCAGTACGACTGGGGAACCGCAGCTGCATCCTGCAGGCCAGCGCACAAAACACCGAAACCAGCCCGTGCATGCCGCCGCTCGCATGAATTGTGGCACGGGTGAAAATCAATGTAACGAAAATTGTGCAACTCGGCAAGAGCCGCAATCGGCAGCAAACTCGGCATCCCAATTGTCCCGAAAGAAGGCCTGGCAATCGATTCAGGTCAGTGTTACAATCTAACTAACTGGTTAATTAGTCATGGCGCAACTCTTCCGTCATCGGCATCACGCTCTCCGCATGGGTTCCCGGGGGCAGCCGGAGGAGAGCCGCGCCGCCATTCTGCAGGCGGCAGCGCGTGAGTTTTCCGAGTTGGGCATTGCCGGAGCCCGCACTGACGCCATCGCGCGTGAGGCGCGAGTCAACAAGGCCCTGCTCTATTACTACTTCAAGGACAAGGAAACGCTCTACGGCGCGGTACTCGACAGCGCGTTTTCCGGGATGAAGGCGCAAGTCTTCCAGGCACTCGACAGTGATCTGCCGCCGCGGGAGAAGATCATGGCCTACGTGGGCGCGTATTTCGACTTCATTGCCTCGAACCAGATCTATCCCAAGCTGATGCAGCGCGAAATGATGCGGGCACGCGAAGGTCACTCGGAGCACATCGACAGACTGGTCAAGACTTACTTCCAGCCAATCTACCGAAGGGTAGGCGAACTCTTGCACAAAGGAATCGCGGACGGCGAATTCCGCAAAATCGATCCCGCACACTTCGTTCCTTCCATGGTGGCGATGATCGTGTTCTATTTCAGCAGCGCCCCGGTAATGCAGCGGATCGTGCGCTTCAATCCGCTGGCGCCGCAGCGGATTGCCGAGCGGCGGGCCGCAGTTCTCGATTTCATTTCCGCGGCGCTGTTCGAACCCCGCGCCAGCGCAGAGCTGGCAGCCGGCAAACCGGCAGTTCGCAAATCAGGAGTACGTAAATGAGCGCTCGTAACCGTTTCTTCATTCTTCTCGGCATCATCTTCGTGATCGCCGCGATTTATTATGGTTTCTCCGTCGACCATTCCAAAGATCTGGTGCTGATCGGCACCGTCGATTCGAATCAGGTGATCGTTAGCGCTCAGGTAGAGGGCCGCATCCAGAAGCTGCTGGTGGACGAGGGCACGCCGGTGAAGGCAGGCGACTTGATTGCGGTGCTCGACCCCTCCGAGTTGCAGACGCAGGAAGCCGCGGCTGCCGCGAACATCACTAGCTTGCAGCACAAAGTTTCCGAGATGGAGCACACCGAGAAATCAACGTCAGGCTCGACGTCTAGCGACGTGGCTAATGCGCAGGCAAAGCTCTCTTCCGCCAAGGCGCAGCTCTTGCAAGCGAAAGCTGCGCTCGATCGTACCGAGAGCGACAGCCGGCGGACAATTGCACTGGCCAAGGCCGGTGTCGCCTCCGATCAGGACCGCGTCCAGGCCGAAACCAACTTGCAGGCGGCGCAGGCAACCGTGCAGGCTCAACTGGACTTAGTAAAAGCGGCGGAAGCCGACTTGAACTCAGCCGTTGCGCGCACCCAGCAAGCCAACGCGGCGAAAAGCACAGTGCAATCGACCGAGGCTGATCTTAAGAATGCCATCGCGCAAAAGAATCAAGCCGCAGTACGGCTGGGCTACACCAACGTCTATGCGCCCGTGAGCGGCACCGTTTCTGTGCGCGCGGCACGGCAGGGAGAAGTGGTCAACATCGGCGCGCCCATTGTCACCATCGTCGATCTGTCTGACACTTGGGCGCGGGCGGCGATCCCGGAAACCTACGCGGACCATATCGGCTACGGCGATGTGTTGCGTATCCGCCTGCCGGGCGGGACGATTACCAGCGGCAAAGTATTTTTCAAAGGAGTCGAAGGCGACTTCGCCACGCAGCGCGACGTGAGCCGGCGCAAACGGGATATCCGGACCATTGTGTTGAAGGTCCGGTTGGACAATCCCAAAGGCGCGTTTGTGCCGGGGATGACGGCCGAGGTGTTGGTTTCGCCGGATCGGTTGAAAGGCAGCAATCCGCAGAGCACGGCGGCAGCGGGGCAGCAATAATGCCTGAAGCCTACGCCATCGCGGTCGAGCACATCGTTAAGAAGTATGGCGACTTCACCGCGGTTGACGATGTTTCGTTCAACGTGAACGACGGCGAGATCTTCGGCCTGCTCGGACCAAACGGAGCGGGGAAGTCGACGCTCATCCGCATGATGACCACGCTGATTCCAATCACAGCCGGCCGGGCTCTCATTGCCGGCCATGATGTGGCCAAAGATCCCGACGCTGTGCGGCGAACGATCGGCGTAATTCCGCAGGCGTTAACCAGCGATCTGGACCTTACGGTGGAAGAAAACCTGAACATCTACGCCAAGCTCTACGACGTGCCCGCGAAAGAAAGAAAGCGTTCGATCGAGGAGTTGCTGGGGCTGGTGGACCTAACCAAGTGGCGCGACGCGCAGACCAAGACGCTTTCCGGCGGCATGCGGCGGCGGTTGGAGATTGCGCGCGGGCTGGTCCATCACCCCAAAATCTTTTTTCTCGACGAACCCACCACCGGTTTGGATCCCGTGTCGCGCGTGGCGGTATGGGAGATGCTAGGCAACATCAAGAGCCAGCGCCAGCTCACCATCCTGATTACCACGCATTACATGGACGAAGCCGACCGGCTCTGCGACAGAATCGCCATCGTGGATCACGGCAAGCTCGTCGCGCTCGACGCGCCGATGGCGCTGAAAGCGAGTGTGCCCGGATCGAACGTAATTGAAGCGCAGTTCGAGAATCCTCCAGAAGATTGGGAGCAGCGCTTGCACACGTTGGACGATGTTACTTCCGTTCAGCATGAAGGAGCGGGGATGTATCGAGTGCTCACCGGCAACGGCTCTCGCACCACCACCGAACTGGTCGAGATGGCCGTCGAGGCTGGGGTTGCGGTGAAGTCGCTCTCAGTGCAGAACACGACACTGGACGATGTATTCGTTCATTACACCGGCAGGCAGCTCCGCGACGAACTGCAGAAAGCGTATGCATTCGTGATGCCGCAGCGGCCGGGGTTGCAGCCATGAAGCGCGAGGTCGAGGTTATGAAAACATTTAGGGCTGAATCTATGAACCGCTCGAGTTGGATTTTATGAACCGAATGATGGCCATCGTCGAGCGCGAGATGCGCAAGTTCTTTCGTTCGCCGGCACTGATGCTGGCGTCCATGATTTTTCCCCTGGTGCAACTCATCATCCTGGGCAACGCCTTTGGCGGCAAAATTCGCGACGCCCGGCTCGCCATCGTCGATGAGGACGGAGGCACGCAGGCGCTCAGGGTTCGCGAAGCTTTCGACTCCGTGCGCGCTAACATTCGCACCTTCGTTCCCGTGAATTACGACAGCGAAAAGCAGGCCGTGGAAGATGTCCGCAACGGCAAGCTCGAAGGCGCGGTGATCATTCCGCCGCAGTTTTCCCGGCGAGTGTACGAAGAAAACCATCCGCGCATTGCGGTGGTCGTGGACAACAGCGACAACTTCATGAGTTCCTCCATTGAATCGGAACTCACCGACCTGACCAACGCGCTGAATCAGCCCACGGTCGAGCCCCGCATCCTGCAGCAGACCGCGCTCGATATCGTCGAGATGTATCCCTACATCGAATACATGAAGTATCTGCTTCCGGGCTCGCTGGTGCTGGCCATGTTCGTGTCCGTGATGATCGGCGGCGGCATGCTGTATATCGATGACAAGGCGCGCGGCGTGCATGAAGGCTACCTGGTCACACCGATCACCAAGCTCGAACTGGTGCTGGGACTCAACCTGGCGGGCGCGATCAAAGCGGTGATGACGGGCGTGATCATTACGGTGATTGGGTCGCTGATTGCCGGAGTGAGCACGATCTTCAACCCGCTGACGGTGATCGGACTTTTCATAATGATCGTACTGACTGCTCTGGCTTTCAACACCATGATGTTTCTGCTGATGGTGCGGATCGAGGACCCGCTGGTGCCGCGGGCCATGTTTGGCATTCTCAACACGCTGTTGTTCTTTCCCAGCGGTTCGGTCTATCCCGTCCAGGCATTTCCGCGGTGGTTGCAGGCGATTGCCAGAGTTGACCCCTTCACCTACGCCGTCGATGGCTTCAAGTGCCTGCTACTAAAAGAGACGAACCTGTCGGCGGTTTGGCCCGACATATTGTACCTGACGATCTTCGCCGCCATTACCCTTGGGATCGCAATTCCGCTGTTCAAGCGCACCCTGTAAGGGAAATTGGGTAATTTGGAAATCGGTAATTTGGTAATTTAAGACCAACCGCGTGGTGTCAGAAATTTACAAAATTACCCGACTACCAAATTACCAAATCTCCCTGGAACTTTTGACTTACCCGCTACGTCCGTTATTCTAGACAGTGATGACTCTACTGGACGCAAAGGAGTACCATCCCGAAAAAGAGCGGAAGCAAAGAACCCGGATTATTTCGGCAATCGTTCTGGTTCTCATCCTGGCCCTCGCTGGCTGGTTCAATCGCTTCTGGCCCGAGAAACACATCGCCGATAAATTCTTTTCTTCGTTGCAAAAGCAAGATTTCGAAACTGCCTACGGAATCTACCACGCCGATCCAGCCTGGAAGCAGCATCCGCAGAATCACGCGCAGTATCCCTTCAACGAGTTCCGCCAAGATTGGGGACCGGGCGGCGAGTGGGGCATCGTGAAAGGCTATCAGATCTATGGCGCCAGTAACTGCCCGGGGGGTGGAAGCGGTGTAGTCGTCGACCTGATCGTAAACGATCGTACGAAACACGCCCAGTTGTACGTGGACAAAACGGATAAGACGATCAGCACTCCGCCCTGCGATCTCGAGTTTCGTTAAAACTCAACCTCCGAAATGCTCCAGCGTCTTCGTCAGGGATACCTCGTCTCCCACATTCAAACAACTCCTCGATCGGTCAATCTGCCGCATCAGCCCGCATAGAACCTTTCCCGGCCCGATTTCCACGAAGATCTGCACGCCCTCCCCGATCAGCCGGCGCATGCTCTGGTCCCACTTCACCGAGCCCGTTACTTGCCCCACCAGCGTTGTGCGTGCCCGCTGTTCATCATTGACCAAAGAGGCTTCCACGTTGCAGACCACTGGATACACCGGCCGCTGCATCTTCAGCGCGTTCAAATCCACTTCCAGGCGGTCTTGCGCGGGCTTCATCAGCGAGCAGTGAAACGGCGCACTCACGGGAAGCAATTTCGCGCGTTTCGCTCCACGCTCGTCGGCGAGCTTCGCTCCACGCTCAACGGCCGCGGTGTTGCCGGAAATCACAATCTGTTCCGGCGAATTTATATTGGCGGGAGAGCAGACCTCGCCTTGCGCCGCGTCCTGGCAAACCAGGGCAACCTTCTCCAAGTCCATACCCAGGATCGCCGCCATTGCTCCCACCCCGACCGGGACCGCTTCCTGCATATACTTTCCGCGATTGCGCACGGTCCGCACAGCATCGGCAAAGCTCATGGTGCCGGAGGCAACGTGCGCGGAATATTCACCCAGGCTATGGCCTGCCACAAAGCTCGGCTTGGGGATGCGACCCTCAAGAACTCTCAAGGCCGCGATCGATACGGTAAGAACCGCCGGCTGCGTAACTTCGGTCAAACGCAACTGTTCTTCCGGACCGTCGAAACACAGCTGCGATAACTTGTAGCCGAGGGCTTCGTCAGCCTCTTCAAACGTTTGCCTTGCGATGGGATATTTCTCGACGAGATCCTTGCCCATGCCCACGGCCTGCGATCCCTGGCCAGGAAAAATGAATGCAACTTTTGAAATGGCGACGCTGGGTACGTCTGATGATTCAGTCATGTCTTGATCTTGCGGGAACTAGCGAGCCGGCGCGACTTCCACTTCTACCGGTGCAGGACGAAGCGCGGCCAGTCCCTGCTCAATCGCCTCATTGACGCGCCGCTCGGCGAACTCCGCCGCCACCCGCACCGCATTCTTGATCGCATTCGAATTGGAAGAACCGTGTGTGATAATGCACACCCCCTTCAACCCCAGCAGGGGCGCGCCACCATATTCGGTGTGGTCGATGTGCTTTTTGAAATCAGAGAATGCGCTGCGCGAAAGCATGTAGCCGACCTGCCGCGTAATCGTTGTTTTCAGCGATTCTTTCAGAACTGTTCGCACCAAATTCGCCACTCCTTCGGAAATCTTCAGTGCCACGTTGCCCACGAACCCGTCAGCCACGATGACATCGACGTGGCCATTGAACAGGTCACGGCCCTCCACATTGCCCACAAAGTTCAAGGGCAGCCGCTTCAACAACTGGAATGTCTCGCGCGTGAGTACGTTGCCTTTGGTTTCTTCCTCGCCGATCGAGAGCAATCCCACGCGAGGCCTTTTCCCGGCCGAAAAATTGGAGCGGGGCATGGTGTTACCAAACATGGACCGGAAATAAATCTCGCCCATCACCGCAAACTGTTCGAGATTGTGCGGCTTGCAATCCACATTCGCTCCAACATCCAGCAGAATTGCCGCTGTGCCAGGAGCCGTAGGAAAAACCGCTGCTAACGCCGGACGGTCCACACCGTGCAACGCGCCCAGCACCATCTTGGCCGTGGCCATCGCCGCCCCCGTGTTGCCGGCTGTCACAAAGCCTGCCGCGCGTCCCTCGCGCACCAGCCGCAGCCCCACTCGCATGGAGGAGTCGCGCTTGGCGCGCACCGCCTGCACCGCCTTGTCTTCCATGGTGATGACTTCACTCGCGTGGACAATTTCGATGGGCAGCCGCGCAGCCGCCGGGTGACGCTCCAGTTCCGCTTTGATCGTGGCTTCCGGACCCACCAGCAGTACGCGCGCACCATAACTGCGCGCGGCGTGAATTGCGCCTTCGATTTCAGGCTTGGGAGCCCGGTCCGAACCCATCGCATCCAGCGCGATCACGCTAGGCATTTTGGTAGGAAATTAGCTGGCTTCCTCAACGTCCAGAACTTCACGGCCTTTGTAGTAGCCGCACTTGACGCAAGCGCGATGCGGCATCTTCTTCTCGTGGCAGTTCGGACACTCCGAGAGCGAGTGGCTCTTCAGCGCATCATGCGCCCGCCGGGTCGAGGTACGCTTCTGCGAATGTCTTCGTTTAGGATTCGGCA
>JBAUVZ010000379.1:0-2249 GCA_049583505.1 Candidatus Sulfotelmatobacter sp. | reverse complement strand
CAATGTGACTGAGTTCGTGAGCTAGGACCATGGCAAGCGAGGCTTCGTCGGGCAGCACATCAAGCAAGCCACGGCTGATCACGATGGTGTGCCCGATGGTGAACGATTCCAGAGGTGATGTGAGCAGAACGCGGCAACGGACATCCGACTGCAGGTCGATGTTATTGGTCACCAACAGGTTGTTGACCACAGTCATAAGGATCTTGTCCACTTCGCCGGGAGGCGCCAGGAGACCGATTTTCTGCAGGCGCTCGACCGCGTTATCTTCCGCCTGACGTTCCCACATGCGCTGGGCGACCACGGGAGTGGCGTCGGCAGCCGCTTCGCTCTGATCTTTGACGGACTGAGGAGAGTCCACCAGAATCTGGGTGAACTCTGAATTCTTGTTCAGGCCCTTCAAGTCGTATCCCCAGAGACGGGTCTGAGCCCGGAAGTGCAAACTCTTGGCGATGCCGGGCTTGAGGTCGGATTCCTCGCTGTACACATAGGCGGGCAACCAAGTGCCGGGACGAAGGTTCAAGCGCCAACTGTCGAAGTGCAGGTAGAAGCTGGTCTTGGGGTGGGGAGAATAGGTTCCGTTGAAGCGAACCACGTTGTAATCCTGATCTTCGACCCAGATTCTGCCCAAGAAGCGAGCCATGCCCGCGTCCGCCCTGGGTTCGACATCGATCACCAGGCAGCGTACTTCTCCGAGAAACTCACGACGCACGAAGGTGAATTTGTAGTACCTCTTTTGGAAATCGGTGTCGAGGATCACCATCTGGGCGAAGCCCAGCGGGAGGAAATGGAGGGAGTAGAGACCGGTGAGCCGGTTGACCATGCGTTGGCCGAACCCGGGCTGGCCCACGAATGAGGTGTCTTCGGGGCCTTCGCTCATGTCTAGGCGTCCGAGGAAATACTGGTCTTTCACGGGTGCCGGATTGCCGTCTTTGTCGATCTTAAGATCCTGCAGATAAGTCTCGACCATGGGATGCATGTGGCGCATCTGCGCCAAGAAGAGATGTTCTCTCTGGACCATGCGGTCAATGACGTCATTGAACGAAGCTGGCGGCGGAGAAGATAAAGCTTCTGCACTTTGAGCGGCTGGGGCGGCATTAGTGGCCGCGGGCGGCGTTGCGGAAGACGCTGGATCCTGCGAGACCGCGGGCAAAGACCAAGCCAAAAGCAGAAAGAACGAAAGCGAACCCACCTGAAAAATGCGCATAAAAACCTTCTGGGTGTAACTTACGCCAATTGAAAAATAATGTGCAAGACGACAGTGGAATCGGTCGGCTGGCCATCCCTCATTGCCGGCTTGAAGTGAATCTGTTCGGCGGCCTTGACGGCATTATCGTCGAGGCCGTGACCCAATCCGTGCATGACGCGGATGACCCGGAGGCTGCCGGAGGCTTCCAGAACCACTTCCAGAAGGACTTCGCCCTCAATCCGCAGGCTCCGAGCCTCTTGAGTATAGACGGGAGTTGGCTTGAAAAGGATTTCTGCTGGCAGCGCACGGGCCGCGGTATCTGCCGCGTGGGAGTGCACCGTGGGCGGCGCGGGCACATCGGCGCTGGCGAAGCCGCTGGGCTGCACCGTCGCTGTGGATGTCCGAGGGCGGGTGTCTGGAATGGCTGTTCCGTTTCCGAAGCCCGAACTTACTATCACGCCCGGCACGCCCTTGGCACCGCCGGTTCCGTTGCCATAACCCGGTCCTGAGGGGAGATCGAAGGATCCCCGGGCAGCGATATTGATGGCCTTATCCTGATTCGCTTTGGCAGGAATTCCATTCGGGTCGCCGAAGCCTCCGGTCTGCACCTGCGATGAAGCGCGCACAATCGTAGGAACAGCCGAACTACCGGTGGAAAATACGTTCGTCTTCACCGCCTGTTTAGGAATGATGGGTGCCGGGGCGGGAGGCGGCGGGTCCAATTTCTTGGACGCGATGCTGACTGTGGGAGCGGGATCGTCCTCCAGCTTCACGGGAGCTTTCGGCTTCGGCGCGGGCAGATGTAAGGCCTCGACGGGCGGATCAAGCCTGGCAATGACTACCGGCTGCTGGAGCTGGCGCAAGGGTTGCGGCTGATGATTGACGGGAACCGGAGTGCTCACCAGCTCAACCGAACGAAACGTGTGCTCGGGAGAAGATACAGCCGCGGGATACAACAAGCGCGCCCACATCAGGAGCAAAATCGCGAAGACCTGCATCCCAATGCTGAAAACGAATTCGATCCAAGGGGTCCTCGTCTTCGGTAGCAGGGAGAAGAGAGTCT
>JBAUVZ010000378.1:0-1765 GCA_049583505.1 Candidatus Sulfotelmatobacter sp. | reverse complement strand
GGGTCAGTTGGCGTGATTGAAATCGTGCCTTCCCAGTTTGTTGCGGGAACGAGGGGGCTGTTCTCGTAAGGAAGCGCGGGACGTGCGGCTGCCCGGCACAACTAACTATTGGACGCCTACCACAATTTTCACCTGTCCCGGCTTTAAGTCCCTGCCACTTTCGAACGTAACGGGCATTCCAGAACCACCCAACGCATCAGCTATCTGTTGTGCGATTGGAAAATGCACATCGTGGTCATTAAGAACTATGACATATACCCCCCTTGGGATTGGTGGAACTTCGAATAATCTGATAGTAAGGTCTGGTGGCGCCCTGCGGCGGGATGAGAACACCTTCCGAATTTCATCGCCAAAGTTTGTCGCTTCCGGCTGGCTCGTCGCTTCGACGGAGAACCATGAGGAAGCGTCCTCCGGCATGGAGGCAGCAGCGATGGTCAGGGCATCGATTTGCGCTGGGGTAAGGTGTCTTTCTGGCGGAGCAAAGTTATTTACCGTGGCCGTGCCGCTGTTCTCTCCCCCGATGCAGATTCCATTCGGGCAATTTTGAAGGGAGGCGCCTGGGCCTAGGGATGTCCCGCCCTTGCTTCGCAGCACGTCTTCGAGCCATCCCGGGACCCCTACCTCCACCTGCCTGCTCCCCTTGGGACTGCCTTCCTTGTCGAACTTGAATGTTCCCTCTCCGTCGCTTTTGCGGAAGGACGAGACAAACTTCTTGTATTGGGGGTCGGACAACTTATTGGGATTGACTTCGGTGTGTAGGACCTTGGAGAATATTTGGGCTTCGTATTCTTCTTTCGTCTTGCCTTGTTCCGCCGAGTCGCAGGTGCAATTGCACTCGCCGGATGTTGGATCGCACGTAGCGATTTGATTGCTCGCGCAGTGGACTCCGCCCCCAGGGCCGGGATTCTTTGGACACTTGCAGCTCTGAGCGACGAGGACTGTCGGCAGGAGGCTGATTGCGACGGCCCAAGCGAAGGCTCTATGAAGAGCAATCAATTTCATAGCGTTTTCCTGATTCGATCGTGATGACGCTGTACCGCCGGCGATTGTCCTTCACGCGAGTGAGAAGATCTTTGAGCATCTCCTCCGGAGCCCTCGGGTCGCCTTCCAACTGCCCACCGTTGAGGGCGGCAGCTGTGGCTTTCTTAGTGCAGCCGGTCCCGAAGACGACAGTAATGTTCAGTTTTCCAGCCACGATTCCGGCAGCACCGTCGAGCGGGAAGCCGTTTGGAATGCCGCTACTAATTCTCTGGCGCGTGAGCTGTATGTCATTGCGCGTCTCTTGCGCTGGTAGTTTCTGCTCGTAGGGCGCGTAGCCGTCTGCGGATGCGAGGACTCTTATTACTTCCATATCCCCCTGAATTGGCAGGCTAAACTTCCCATCGTGGTCTGTCGTGTCCTGCGCTAGGAGCTTTCCCTCGTTTGTCTCAAGTCGGACCACGACGCCTGGAATGGCTGCCTTTGTCAGGGTATCGGAAACAACTCCGTTTACGTGCTTATTTGGGTGATCTCCGTCGAGCCAGCGGAGCATATGTGGAATCACGCCGGGGATCGCCGCTGCCACAATCACACACAAGCCGGTGATCAGGGCTACCGTGATAGGAACTTTCCAGTCGGTTCTTGCCGGGCCCATTGTGATCCTTCTGTAGATAGCGGGCGGTCAAATTTCCGACGTATCGCTATCTGGTCTGTCCTTATTGTTTCGGCAAAGTAGCACGACCTGAGCGATCTTTCCAAGTACTTTCAGGAAGTGCGAGTGCAGGGA
>JBAUVZ010000377.1:0-2272 GCA_049583505.1 Candidatus Sulfotelmatobacter sp. | reverse complement strand
ACTCGTGAGCGAACAGACAGGCAAAAAACAGCACGCCGGTGAGAATGGCCGTGCTCCAGACCAGAGTTTCACTCCACGCAAGGTTCGTGGCATGGAACTCGCCCGCCAACGAGAATGTTATGAGCAGCGCTATCACAAGCCAGCTGTAGTGAAGCCCCAACTCGACTCCGAAAACGGTGCCAATTTTAATCTGAGATTTCACAGGCGTGCCTCATTCCAGAGCTGTTGGATCTTGAAGAAGTCTCTATCACCCGAATCGAACCAAGCTTAAACAGCTCCTTTTCGTTAGATGCCATTGTGGGTACTCGTGATTGCGTCGGATTCCATTCTGCAATCTGGTTCGCTTCGAGTCGCGACCGGCAAACGATCCTACCTAATCAAATATCGCCCGAACGCCGATGGAAGATTGGCGGATTGAGAAAGGTTGCAGTCCTTGACGACCATTCTCAGCTCGGGAAACGAAGACAAACATGAGCCAGACTGAGATTGTTAAGGATTTTCTAATCGAGAGCTACGAAAATCTCGACCGCCTCGACCGGGACCTGGTCGGTCTGGAAAAGAATCCGAAGGACCCTGAAGCGATGGCGGGAGTATTTCGAACCATCCATACGATCAAGGGCACCTGTGGATTTCTGGGTTTCAGAAATCTTGAAAAAGTGGCGCACGCCGGCGAAAACCTCTTGACGCTCCTCCGGGATGGACAACTCACCCTCAACCCGGAACGCACTACAGCGCTGTTGGGCATGGTGGATGCGATTCGCCAGATGTTAAAAGAGATCGAGTCCACCGGTCAGGATGGCGAAGTCGATTATCCAGAACTGCGAGAGAAACTGACCCGTTTGCAAAGCAATGGCGCAGGAGATTCCGAGGTCGTTGCCGACGCAAACGCGCAACCACCTTCGCCCGCTCCGCTTGACTGCAAGGCAGAGACCAAAAACGAAATCAAATCCTCCGAGAAAAAAGGTCCTCCTCCGCAGTTGGAAGTGGCCGCGCAGGCAGAGCCTGTGCCTCCCGCCGCGTCGCGAAATAAAGATGAGGAATCAGTCCGAAAACCCTCGCGGGGAAAGATTGGCGGAGTACTGGTTGAGCGCGGACTGGTGAAGCCCGAGAGTATAGCCCTGGCGCTGCAAGAGCAGGAAAAGGGCGACCACCGGCATCTCGGCGAGATTCTGGTTGCGCTCGGTTTGGCCAAACAAGAAGACGTCCTGGCGGCGCAACAGATGCTGGAAACAAAAGTTCGAGACGCCGCGCCTGAAACCATTCGTGTGGGCGTGAATCTTCTCGATAAGCTGATGACTCTGGTCGGCGAATTGGTTCTGGCTCGGAACCAACTCCTGCAAATCTCGAACACAGTCGAAGACACCGGCCTGCAAGCCGTTTCTCAACGCATGAACCTTATCGCGACCGAGTTGCAGGAAGAAGTTATGAAGACCCGCATGCAGCCTATCGGCAACATCTGGGCGCAGTTCCCCCGCACTGTGCGGGATGTCGCACTCGGCTGCGGGAAGGAAGTCGAAATTGAGATGGAAGGCAAGGAGACTGAACTCGATAAGACCATCATCGAAGCCATCAAAGATCCTCTTACTCATCTGGTTCGTAATTCCGTCGACCACGGCATTGAACTCCCTGATGTCCGGGTGCAAGCAGGTAAACCGCGCTCTGGCCGCTTGGTGCTGCGCGCCTTTCATGAAGGCGGCCAGGTCAACATCGAAATTGGCGACGACGGCGCGGGCTTGAGCGCCGAGCGGATTCGCAAGAAAGCTATCGAGCGCGGAGTGGTTACTTCCGAACAGGCTGCCCGCATGAGCGAGCGGGAGATTTTCAATCTTATCTTCCTTCCCGGATTCTCCACCGCGGAGAAAGTAACGAACGTCTCGGGGCGCGGCGTGGGCATGGACGTGGTAAAGACCAATGTCGAGAAGATCGGCGGTCTGGTGGATCTGCAGTCCACACTCGGCCGCGGCACCACCGTCCGGGTAAAGATTCCTCTGACTCTGGCTATTATTCCCGCACTGGTCGTGACCTGCGCCGGCGAACGCTACGCCATTCCTCAGGTGAACTTGCTGGAATTGGTGCGGCTCGAAGCCGACGAAGCAAGCACCGCTATCGAAATGGTGCATGGGGTCCCCGTCTACCGCCTGCGCGGACGCCTGTTGCCGCTGGTGTATCTCAGCCGAGAGTTAAAGTTGGCGACGAGCGGCGATCATGACAGAAACAATGATGACGCGGTCAACATCGTCGTGCTGCAGGCGGATGACCGTCAGTTCGGCCT
>JBAUVZ010000376.1:0-7078 GCA_049583505.1 Candidatus Sulfotelmatobacter sp. | reverse complement strand
GGATCCTCCCGCAGAGCCAGCGCTACGTTTGTGAGTGGTCCAATGCCGATGATGCTGATCGCGCCTGCATTTGCCCTAACAATTCTGCAGATCAGGTCCGCGGCTCGGTCTTTGACTGGCTCGAGCTTAGCTGCAGGAAAGGCGACACCGGCGAGACCGTTGTCTCCGTGCGCATACGATGCATCTACGAGTTTCCTGATCAAGGGAGATGACGCGCCTGCCGCTACAGGAATATCGTTTCGACCTGCGATTTCAACGAGTCGAAGCGCGTTGGGCAGCGTCAAGCCGAGAGGTACATTACCGGCTACCGCGGTTATAGCCTCAACCTGCAATTCCGGGGAACGCATTGCCAGGAAAAGAGCGAAAGCATCGTCTACACCCGGATCGGTGTCTATAATTACTTTCTGCACGCCGGAGATGAGGTGACTGGCGACCGGAGACCCCATCCCAGACAGTTGAGTGGGCGGAGTCGGCAAAATGCTGCTTGCCAGTACTCCGCCGAACAAACGAACAAATTGTCTGCGATCAGGCTCCATCTGGAATCTCTGCCAATAACTTGAAACGTTTCATTCTGACCCGAATTTATACGAGTCGCCCAGCGCAGTTGTCAAGGACATATCCCGGGAGACTTTTTGGGAGATTTTTACCTTTTACGTACACGAGCCGCCGAACTGCGGATAGTCAGAGATGTTTCGAGAACTACATGTCTGGCAGGACCTGAATTGCCTTTTATGCGATCGACTAGGATGTTGGCCGCCGTTGCGCCCAGTTGATATCCGGATTGAGAGACCGATGAAAGGGCTGGATTGGTTGTTTCGCCAAGATCAAGATCGTCGAAGCCAATCAGCGATACGTCCTCCGGACAGCGCAGGCCGGCTTCGCGGATCGCCAAAAGACACCCAAGAGCAATCATGTCGTTCCCCGCGAAAATGGCGGTGGGGCGTGGAATTAAGCGCAGCAAAGTGACAGTCTTCGAGTAGCCACCAACCTTGTCGAAGCTCGTTTCTTGGACGTATTCCGAACGAAGCTTCAATTTTGCTCCCCGCAAAGCGCGTTTGAAGCCGCCAAGGCGGTCCTCCGCGTTGGTAAGATGCAGCGGCCCCGTGATGGTGGCAAGGGTAGTGTGTCCCAACTGAAGCAGATAGCGTGTCGCCTTGTAAGCTCCCTCCTCGTTATCAGCCGTTACACTGTCGCCACTCCAGTTTGTCGGGAGCCGGTCGATACAGACTACACCTGTGCCGGCGCGGCGATACACTTCCGCATGGGTGGTGAGGTCGCTGAAGTTAGATGGAATGACGATGAGACCAGCCGGAAGAAAAGTTCGGAGCTCATTCAAGTGAACTAATTCTTTGGAGTGGCGATTATCTGAATTGCAAAGAATAAGACGATAACCATTGGAGAAGGCTACGTCTTCGGCGCCGCGAACTACAGCCGGGAAAAAAGGATTGGTAATGTCCGGGATAATCATCCCGATCATGCTCGTTTTGACGCGACGCAGACCACGCGCCAGTTGGTTCGGCCGATAACCAACTGCTTGGACAGCTTCGAGCACGCGGTTCCGAATCGGCTCTCTGACGGTGGCGGAGTTGTTGAGCACATGCGATACGGTCCCGAGAGAAACACGCGCCATCTTGGCGATCTGCTTCATGTTGGACATATCTTTTTCTCCACCGGGCTTTCCAGGACAGGACTTCAGGAGAGATTCGCCTACGACCGTGCACTTGGCTCTAAGGATAGTAAATAACGGCTCTGATGCTTTATCCGAAACCACTTAACCCGGTGTTTCGTTACGTGTAGCAAAAGCAACGGATCTATTCTCATCCAAAAGCAGCCTGCACAACATTTTCGCCGAAGTCAACAGTCGTTCAGGCCGTACGCGGCTGCGTCTCCTGCTCAATTCACCTGGCCGTCTACGGCATTATCCAACGTTTCTTCCAGATTTGGAAATGACTACACTATTCCGCCAACAATGAAAACCCTTCATTCAGCTCTCGATCGAAAAAGAAGTAAATTCGACAATCAGGCCACGGATTTTTCGCACTCACCGCTGCAGAACGCATTCCATCCGAGATCAGGTTTGCGTTGAGCCGACCTGGCTGAAAACATTGGCCGCCGCAAAGTAATTTAATGGTTGACAAAAAGACTGACCTTGCGATACAAAATTGTCCCAGCGTATTTGAATCGTTTCAAAATGTCGAGGGCACCATCATGAAGAACTTGGATTTTGGTCGGCTTGTTCTCTTTTTGCATTTAACGATTCTTTCCTGCTTAGTTCATGCACAATCGACGGGATCAATCGTCGGAAGCGTGTCAGACTCTTCCGGAGCATCCATTTCGGGAGCCTCTGTCACCATCACTGAGACGAGGACCAATACGCAGCGCGTGCTTACGACTGATTCCGCGGGTCGTTTCGTAGCCAATGTCATGCAGGTCGGAAATTATGCCGTCAAAGTGGCGGCGCCGGGTTTCAGACCAGTACAAAAGTCTGGGATCGTCCTTGAAGCTCAAGGAAGCCCAGAGATCAACTTCACACTGTCGCCGTCCACCGTAAGCGAGAACGTCGAAGTGGAGGCCAATCCCGTTGCGGTTGAAACCACCAACGCGTCCCTCAGTCAGGTGGTTCACGCTGAGCAGGTTATGGATCTTCCCTTGAATGGACGTAATTTCGTTGAGTTGGCCACGCTCGCTCCCGGTGTATCTACCGGTGATCAACCGTTCGATTTTTTTTCCGGGGGGGCCAGCAGCGGTAGCGAAACATCCATACGCGGCTCTTTCTCTCTGTCATTCGGTGGATCCCGGGAGAATCGGACGGACTTCCTTTACGATGGGGTTGACGATGGTGAGTTGACCTCTGGAGCGCTCGGAGTGGTGCCCTCGATCGATGCCCTCCAAGAGTTCAATGTTCTTACATCCAATTATTCGATAGAGTACGGGACGCGCGCTGGACCGACGGTTCTATTGATTTCAAAGTCCGGAAGTAATCAATTCCATGGCACGTTATTTGACTTCCTTCGCAACACAAAGCTGAACGCATCCAGCTATTTTTCGCCGGTTAACCCAGAATACATTCGGAACCAATTTGGCGGCTCCGTCGGTGGCCCGATCCGGAAGGACAAAACCTTCTTCTTTTTCGATTATGAGGGAACCAGAAGTGTGCAAGGAATACCTTCGTTGACGCAGGTCCCAACTGCCTTGGAGCGAAAAGGTAATTTTACGGAATCCTTCCCTGGGTCGCCAGAAGTACCTATCTATGATCCCGCTAGCACCCAAACTGATCCCATAACCGGCGTTATGAGTCGGACTCAATTCCCAGGGAACATAATTCCCACCAACCGGATTAGTACCATTGCCACAAAAATCCTGAGCTACCTTCCGCTTCCGAACATGCCTGGTCTTTTATCCGCGAACTACGTTGATGTTCCCCGCGAGACTTACGACGACAATAAACTTGACTTTCGCATCGACCATACATTTTCTCCCACCGACCGAGCATTCGCCCGCTTCAGTCGTGATCAGGCATCCGTTTATGTCCCGTCTGGTCTTCCCGGTTTCGGCAGCCAGCCTGGCGGTTATGCCAGCAATCAGACATTAGCCGATCGCGGCCGCAACATAGCAATATCTGAAACGCATATGTTCTCCAGCAACAAGATCAATCAATTTACCGCCGGTTATAATCGCATCTTTGACCACATCATATCTATCGGCGACGGCACGAACTGGAGTGACCAGCTGGGAATTCCAAACGCGAATCTTGGCACATACTTCAGTAGTGGATTCCTGAATACTCAGTTCAATGAAGGTTATTGGGGTCTTGGCGATCGCGGATTTTCTCCGATTCAAGATGGAACGAATGTCTTTCACTACTCAGATGACTTCGAATGGGTCCACGGAGCTCACTCATTTTCAATGGGCATGGGAGTTCGATTTTTTCAACTCAACGAGCTTGGTGACGCCTTCCCCATGGGCGAACTGTCTTTCGACAATTTGTTTACAGCCGGCTTTCTGAATGGTTCACTGAATTCGGCCACGGGTAATCCTATCGCTAGTTTTCTTCTAGGCATTCCAGCTGGCGGCGAACATGACAATGAGTTTGAAGGTTCAATTTCGGGACGACGCTGGAAGGAATTTAGGCCGTATTTCCAAGACAATTGGAGAATACGACCCAACTTAACGGTACAACTGGGTTTAGCCTGGAACTATACGACACCAACGGTCGAAGCCCAGAATCGGTATTCTAACTTTGATTTTGCCACGGGAAAGCTTCTGATTGCAGGCGTAAATGCGAGCAAGACCGCCGGTCTCAGCTCTTACTACCTAGGCTTCGAACCGAGAATAGGCTTAAGTTTCAGTCCGTTTTCCAGAAAAAATTCGATCCGAGCAGGGTATGCGATTCTACATGACGCGGGGTGGAATTTAGGAGCCGAAGGTCTAGATCTAAACCCACCGTTTTATAGCACCTACGCGTTCCAGGCCGACGATATCACCCCTGTGACAACTCTTTCCCAAGGTTTTCCCGTTCCAGTACAGCCCACCCTCAGCACGTTGAGTGGAAATGTGTATAGCCAAAACACGAATTTCAGGCTCGGGCTGATCCAGCAATTCAAT
Organism: Candidatus Sulfotelmatobacter sp.; assembly: GCA_049583505.1. Taxonomy (GTDB): domain Bacteria; phylum Acidobacteriota; class Terriglobia; order Terriglobales; family Acidobacteriaceae; genus Sulfotelmatobacter. The sequence goes on along the minus strand of JBAUVZ010000376.1, from coordinate 2,473 downwards.
CTGGACCTGCAGCGTGAGCTCCCGTCGAATATTGTCTTGACAGTGGCCTATGTGGGTTCCCGGGCGAGTCACCTTCAAACGGCGGAATGGAATCTGAACACCGCACCACCAAATCCCCAAATTGATCCTACTAACTTGCGTCCTTACCCGCAGTTCTTCGACATGATCGGCGTTCTTGACAGAGGGCTCGCCCGCTATGACTCGCTCCAGGTCAAGGCTGAAAAGGCATACAAGAATGGCCTCTATCTGCTGCTGTCTTATGCGTACGGTAAAGGATTTGATAACGGGCTGAATGACGATCTCGGCTCAATGGCGGGTGTAGCATATTATCCTCTCGTCCTTCCCGGATACTCGGACAAGGGATTGGGCGTTGTCGATCAAACTCATAATTTGTCAGCCAGCATCCTATATCGGTTGCCCTTTGGGAAGGGCGCCCATTTCGGTTCGTCTGCAAAAGGCTTTACCGAGGCCCTCATCGGCAACTGGCAAACGAACTTCATTTCCCACATAGCGTCAGGCTTCCCTATGGGTCTGTCTACGGGCGTAAACAACTCTGGGACTTTTGTCGGGTACTTGGGGAACCGTCCGAATCAGGTTTGTAGCGGGAAGCTGAGTCACCATACAGTACAGGAATTCTTCAATACAAGCTGCTTCGTCGATCCACCTGCGGCAGTATTGGGTGATGCCCCTCGAACGCCGCTTTATGGTCCAGACTTCGTCAACTTTGACGCGTCGTTATTTAAGACGTTCAAGATTAATGAATCCACCCAACTCGAATTTCGCACCGAAGTCTTTAATATCTTCAATCACCCCCAGTTTGCGTTTCCAGGCACCACTACAGATTCACCGGGGTTCGGGCAAATTACTCAAATCGTGAACAATCCGCGCTTAATTCAATTTGCACTGAAATTTATCTTTTGAGGGACCCGATGGCCGTGCAAAATTATGTGCGCTTCGCATCAGTGTTGTTAACAAGGCAATTACACTCCTTGAAGTTTTCTGGCGGAATCGTGGTCACGTACCGAGGGCGCTTGTCGCGGGAAACACTGTAGTAAAACTGTAGTAGTTCCATGCTCAAGGAGCGGCTGCGCGTGCTAAAGCAATGGTGCCAACAGGGCGAACGTCCAGAACTGTTCGGAAGGCCAAGGGACCATTGTGGCAGCAGAGTCATGCAGCTTGTGCGTATCGGCCATCGGCGCAAGCCAGGAGAGCTATCATTTCGTCTAGCGTAGCGATGTCGAACTTTCGCGTTGAACTGGCGTGCTCCAGCCTGTCCCGCACAGATTGACGGGGATTGAACAACTTAAACCGAATGTCGTGGTCGTGAGCCCATCGCTGCAGAAACACGAGCATGCCTAGACCTCCGCCTTCGATCGCGGTGACTTCCGAGAGATCGAGGACAATGATTCGGGCATCGCTTTGTAAGTTGACCGCTTTGCGTAATTCGAAAGCGGCTTTGCTCCGGACAATTCGGCCTTCGCACTCAATCACTGTCATTTCGCCGATGTTCTCAATATGGACACTCAGCATCTTCGTCTCCAGCCTTCGGCGCCTGTTGTGACTGCACGTGTCGTGCCATTGAATTGCAACTTGTCTTTTTTGGGGGTAAGCGGGCCGATTAGTCGAACCACCGAGAGTTTTTGGCGAGGGACCAAGAAAATTTTGGATACAGCAAATGCTGTATTTCGTGCACACGCTAACTTGCTGCAGAACTTCTGGTATTCAACAATCGAACGTGCCCGATCTTCCCGAACCCCGCGTATTGTTGACGTAATATCGTCATATCACTCATTGACCGGGTGCGTGAAATTGTTGCAGTGGGCTCGAACAATCTTCCCACCCATAGGTCCGTCCCGACAAAACAGTTCGTCCTCGCCCCTTTTGATTTCAATCATTTACGAAGTTTGGCACGTGTAGTGCTGAACCTTATTTGATTTGAAAGGAGGGCTACTTATGAAAAAAGCGCTCCCAGGAGTACACCTACCGCTGTGGATATTGCTTTTGGTTTCTGCTTTGTTTCTAACCCCCGCGATGTTCGCTCGAAACGATGTGATGGGGGAGATTCAATTTGAAGGAAAATCCCATGTCGAAAAGACTTCTGGGGTCTGGGTGGACGGACAGTACGTAGGCTATCTGAAGGAACTCAAGGGATCGAAGAAGGTTCTTCTTCTACCTGGTGAACACGCAATTACCGTGCGCCAGGACGGCTACCAAGACTTCACAGAACGAGTTCTTCTCCAGCCCGGACAGACGGAGGTCGTTCGTGTGGCCATGGCGAAGGCCCTCACGGGACCGCTTCCTGATGTGATGGCCACACTCAAGATCGCGGTCAACCCTTCGAGGGCTGCAGTTTTCTTGGACGGCCTTTTCGTGGGACACGTAGGGGAGTTTGAGGGCCTGGGTCGAGGGATGCTAATTGCGCCGGGAACCCATCAGATCAAAATCGCCCTTCCCGGCTATCAAACCTTTGAAA
>JBAUVZ010000375.1:0-3547 GCA_049583505.1 Candidatus Sulfotelmatobacter sp. | reverse complement strand
TTTCAAAGGTTTGATAGCCGGGAAGGGCGATTTTGATCTGATGGGTTCCCGGCGCAATTAGCATCCCTCGACCCAGGCCCTCAAACTCCCCTACGTGTCCCACGAAAAGGCCGTCCAAGAAAACTGCGGCCCTCGAAGGGTTGACCGCGATCTTCACTGTCGCCATCACATCAGGAAGCGCTCCCGTAGGGGCCTTCTCCATGGCCACTCGAACGATTTCTGTCTGTCCGGGCTGGACAAGAATTCGTTCCGTGAAGTCTTGGTAGCCGTCCTGACGCACGGTAATTACGTGTTCGCCGGGTAGTAGAAGAACCTTCTTCGATCCCTTGAGTTCCTTCAGATAACCTACATACGCTCCGTCAACCCAGACCCCAGAAGTTTTATCGACATGGGATTTTCCGTCAAATTGAATCTCTCCCATCACATCGTTTCCAGCATATATCGGGGCGGGTAGAAGCAACGCAGAGACCAAAAGCAATACCCACAGTAATGGGTCTACCCATCGGAGTGCTTTTTTCATAGTGACCTCCATAACTTACAGACTCATGCTCTCGCTCCTTTGCTTTCTCTTCTGGGTGCAACCTCTTCACCGGTCGCACCTCTCTCAGCCGCTGTCGCACAATACGAAGCAGCGAACCACCCTTGTGACTGCAAGAACCGTGCCACTTGATAAAAGTCTTTTGTTTTCCGACTGATGCATCATCTCTTAGCGATATCGAGCACGAAATTTCGACCCCATCACACGACAAAAGTCCTCGCGTGCCGACCTAAACCCCGGCCATACTCGATGCTGAATTCACACTAGTCAATCGTGGCCGTCTTCAATGGCTGTTGGGAACGCGGCCCCATTCCTGAGTCGCGCTCTTAATTCCTAATGTCTTATGCCACGCGTCTTCTTCGCCCGCCAACTAAATCGAGAGGGGCAAATAGAAAACGCAGATCGAGCAGATGCTCGACAATCTGTAGCAGGTTCGCGGGCGACTCGCTCTTGGATACAAACGCATCTACCCATTTCAGAGCGCTCTCTGGTAGCCCATCATCTGCGGACAGCAGAGCGAGTGGAACATCCGGTTGGAGGGCTTTCATGTGCTCTGCCACGACGCCTCCATTCATTCCAGGCATGTGATAGTCGAGTAGCACCAAATCCACAGGATGGGAAGCAAACAGTTGCAAAGCGTCTGCTCCGCTGGTAGCGATCAGGACCTTGCACGCTGCTTCCTCCAACAGCATCTTGCGACCTTCAAGGCCATTCCATTCGTCATCGACACATAGAACTACAGGTTTTCTTGGCATGACTCTCCTCCGATTTGTCGCTGGGCAAGCGCGTGAAGTGCCTTTGCGTCGTTCGCGGAGCAGCGCCTCCATGCCCTAAGCACGATCTGTACCAAACTTGCCAAGCACAACAACGCAGCTCTAGTTCGCTCTGCAAGGAAACTAGAATATAAACATTGCTTGGTAAAGGTGACACCGACGGGTAAGAAGATCGCGAGGCGGCGACGCAGAGACGACACCGATGCCTCGCAATACGCCAGAAACCACTACCGATCCGGTGTGAACGGGGTTGTACAGCATTTCATGTAGGTCAGATTTTCTTCCTCCATGCAGGAAGTTCCGGTAACAAGGCCGAAGTTACCCCTCGCATCTTGCACAAAATACAGTACGGCACGGTTCGTGCTCTAACTACGACAAACAAACAAAAATCAACTTTGGAGGGATGATGCCGAGCGTACACGTCGACAACCGAGGTGAAACGGCAATCGTGGAATGTGCGGGGAGATTTGTCCGCAACGAGGCTGCGTGCAAAATCCGAGACGCCGTTACGTCCCAGACAAACGCTCAAGTTGTAGTTTTGGACCTCACCGAGATGCATGCGATAGGCGGTGGCGGTCTGGGGATGCTACTGCTCTTGCAGAAATGGGCTCGGGACCACGATATTCAATTCAAGCTATTCAATCCCTCCGCTCGTGTACTGGACAAGCTGAAGCACGTTGACTTTGAGATTGCCAGTCTGGAGCAGATGATGAGCTCCTGAGCTCTGTCGACAGTCGATATGCACGCGCCTAGATCGAGTCGCAATTTCCGCCGCATCAGTTGTCGGAATACGCTTAAAAAACTGTCGATCTTTATCCAGGGCCTCGATCCCATCCGATGGCTTCACTGACTGGCTTCCCAGCCAGACCGCCCCCCCAAACAGAGTCCGCAGGCCTTTGCCTCATGATGGGATGATCATCTAACCGCCATAAGATTTTCCTAGGCCCTCTGAGGTAACCTCGTACCGATCGGTCGAGAATTCAGTTATGAATCGAATTCATTGTCGGGAAGTAGGTTCCCGCGTGCAACAATGCGTCCACCGCCTGCACGATCGAACCAACGTCTGATTTCGCGCAGGCTCCGCGGATTCCTGCCCTGCGGGCCTCCTCGGCCAGCTGTGTGGATAGATGAACGGTGACCATCAGGATGGGAATTTGAGGAAACACTTTCGTGATTTGCCGGGCGACGTCGAGCCCGTTTCGGTCTGGCATCTGAAAGTCCAGCAGGATCATGTCGGGCGGGTTGTTCTCTACCCGTTGGATCGCTTCTTCTCCGGTCCGAGCCTCGTCGCAAACTTGCCAGGTGCTCTGCTGTTCGAGGAGAGCTCGAAAATAGTGCCGCACCGCCGGGTTGTCGTCTACCACAAGAATTCGAACCAAGTAGCACCTTGCTCACACTTAGGGTCCAAAAAGCTTAACTACGTCTTCGATCTCGGCTAGAGGACCATGCCCAGCCGCGCTGGGCACGACCACTCCTTCTTTCACAACCACAACGCGATCTCTCCTACCATAGGAGGTCCAGTCGCGCGCTCACATACCCTAAACCCCTGAGTATCCAACAGTACATGGCCGGAGTCACCGAATCCCCATTGTCGATTTTCCGCAGATGCGCTGGATGCAAGGGGTAGAGGAATCTGTTGTGAAGTCGAATGCCGCCCGCGATCTGTTGGAGGCCGTGGAGGCGGCGAGTCAGCATCAGGTTCTTACAGCACTGGCACGAAGTCCACAGGCTTCGTGTTGAATTCCGGTCCCGAGTAGGTCAAAATCTGTGTATCTCTGAGCCTGTACCTGGAGGATGCCATGAACCTTCGTATCTTGTTAGCCGACGATCACGAAATCGTGCGCCGAGGGTTGTGTGCGCTCCTCCAGAAACGCGAGGGGTGGGAAGTGTGCGGGGAGGCATCCGATGGCCGAGAGGCGGTCGAGATGGCCAAGCAGTTGAAGCCGGATGTAGTGATCGTGGACATAGGCATGCCACACCTCAACGGCCTGGACACCACGCGCCAGTTGCTGCAGCATGACCCTCACTTCAAAGTCATAGTTCTGACCATCACCGACTCCGATCAGGTCATCCGTGAGGCCCTCGATGCCGGGGCACGCGGTTTTGTGCTCAAGTCCGATGCCGCCCGCGATCTGGTGTCAGCAGTTGAAGCCTTGCAGAGCAAGCGCATGTTCTTCACGCCCAGAGTGAACGATCTGGTGTTGGCGGGCTTCCTGGACAAGGGGCACGCCATATC